>NZ_JAYKTT020000088.1:0-317532 GCF_038404745.2 Chlorogloeopsis sp. ULAP02
ACTACGACTTATATGGGGATGAAATTGCGATCGCCCCTTGTGCCTTCAGCATCCCCCTTATCAAAAGACACTGATAACATCAAACGCATGGAAGATGCGGGTGCGGCGGCAGTAGTAATGCATTCATTGTTTGAAGAACAAATTACCTTAGAACGCTACGAATTACACCATCACCTCACCTATGGCACTGAAAGCTTCCCGGAAGCTTTGACATATTTTCCTGAACCGAACGGTTTTCAAATTGGCCCAGAAGAATATCTTAACCATATTCGTAAAGCCACAGAACAAGTCAAAATTCCTGTGATTGCCAGCCTCAATGGTTCTTCTGTGGGTGGATGGGTTGACTATGCCAGATTGATTCAACAAGCAGGAGCCTCGGCGCTGGAGTTGAATATTTACTATGTTCCTACGGATATGGAACTCACCAGCGAACAGATAGAGCAAAACTATATTGATATTCTCCAGGCAGTTAAAGCTGAAATAACCATCCCTGTGGCAGTCAAACTCAGTCCTTATTTCACCAACATGGCAAATATGGCAAAGCGTTTGGATGATGCAGGAGCTGATGGACTAGTATTGTTTAACCGCTTCTACCAACCAGATATTAACCTCGAAACCCTGGATGTCGAACCAAATGTGCTTTTAAGCACTGCACAGGCGATGCGTTTGCCTCTGCGTTGGATTGCTATTCTCTATGGTCGCATCAATGCTAGCCTAGCTGCCACCAGCGGCATTCACAATGCACGGGATGTACTAAAGGTGTTGATGGCAGGAGCAAGCATTACTATGCTTTGTTCTGTGCTGCTACGGGAGGGAATCACTCACATTCGCTGTATTGAGAAGGAAATACGTGAATGGATGGAAAAACATGAATACGAGTCTATACAGCTGCTTCAGGGAAGCATGAGCCAAAAAAATTGTCCCGATCCCAGTGCCTTTGAACGCGCCCAATATATGCGAGCGCTACAAACATACAATCCAGAATGGGGAAGGGTTTACGAACCATCGTATTACTTGGGGTAATACTGTTCCTCACAATTTCCTCAAATTCTTGCCCTACAAAGTTAATTGAAGGACAAAGAGTATGTGACGCTTGGGCTTTGCTTTCAGCAAATTTCATTTATTGGAACCATAATTTTTTGTCGGGGCGGGTTTAGCGGATATCCTTTCGGTTTGAGCTACGTATTGTGTGTGATCTATTCATCTGAAAATAGCTGTAAGTTATGACACGAAATTGACACGCGGAAGTTTGGTTTCAAAATTCTGGAATAGACTATTAATCAATGATTTAATCCAAAATCTAAAATCCAAAATTGGTATGAGAGGTTTATATGTTTAAAAAAATTTTAGTTGCATTGGATCGCTCTGACATGGGCAAACCAGTTTTTGAACAAGGATTAGCTTTAGCAAAGATGAGTGGAGCTAGCTTAATGTTGCTGCACGTTTTATCTGTAGAGGAAGAGGGCGTGCCTTATATACCAATAGGTTCTAGTTTTGACTACTATTCAGGAATGACAGATCAAGTCTTAGAGTTTCAGCAACAGCAGTGGGAAAATAGGAAAAATCAAGGGATTGAGATGTTGCAACGCCTGAGCGCTCAAGCAAATACAGCAAGCGTAAATGCTGAATTTACACAAAATCTTGGCAGCCCAGGGCGAGTGATTTGTGATTTAGCTAGTAGTTGGGGTGCCGATCTTATTGTCGTTGGGCGTCGAGGGCATTCCGGTATGGCGGAACTATTTCTTGGTAGCGTAAGTAATTACGTCCTCCATCATGCTCCTTGTTCAGTTCATGTTGTGCATCTTGCCGCTAGTGCTAAAAAAGCTGAAGTGGCAAAAGAAAATACTGACACTTTCACCTCCAACTAAGTACAGATTTGTGTAAATCGCAGCTTAAAGAAATATGAAATCATCTCCCACTGTCCCACTACCTCATCCTAGTGCTGATAAGCGCTTTAAAATGCTAGATGCAACAATGAAGCGTCATCAATATCAACAAGATGCTCTGATAGAAATTCTCCATAAAGCACAAGAACTATTTGGCTACTTAGAAAGTGACTTGTTGCTTTACATTGCCCATGCTCTCAAACTACCACCCAGTCGGGTTTATGGTGTAGCTACCTTCTATCATTTGTTTTCACTTGCGCCCAAAGGCAAGCATACCTGTGTGGTGTGTACGGGTACGGCTTGTTATGTTAAAGGCGCACCTGAAATTCTCGCAAATTTAGAAAAATCTGCTCACATTCGCGCTGGAGAGACAACACCAGATGGACAAGTTTCACTGTTAACAGCTAGGTGTTTGGGTGCTTGCAGTCTTGCACCTGCTGTGGTTTTTGATGGCGCGGTGTGTGGCTATCAAACTGCGGAATCAGTTCAAGAACGGATTCGAGGATGGAAGTATATCTCGTGAATGTGAAAAAATTACATCTTAAAAGTGATGCTATCATCATGCTGAGAGTGAAAAAAAATCTTACCCAAGCCAATAATAATAGTCTCTTTTACTGGGAATAGTTGCGTGCCAAAAAAACACTATCAACTACGCCTATACCTCATTCCCGGCATTTGCGACACTAAACCCATCAATTCCAACTGCAACAAAGCACTAGCAACCTCACCTGTCGCCATAGCTGTTTGTTGGACAATTGTATCGAAGGGCAAATAATCTGAGGCAACTACATCCATTACCTTTTGCAGTTCTGGTGACAAACCAGGCAGTGTTAATTGCTGTGGTTCAGGAGATGCCTGAACAAAATCCATCTGTGGAATTGCTCCTAACATTTTTAATAGTTCGTCTAATTCCTTGAGGATGGGGGCAGCACCTTGGCTAAGTAGCTTTAAACAACCTTGAGATGGGTAATCATCCAGTCTCCCTGGCAACACATAAATATCTCTGCCAAATTCATTTGCATAGTTGGCTGTAATCAAAGCACCAGATTTCAAGGGCGCTTCCATTACCAATACGGCACGACACAACCCGGCAATGATCCGGTTTCGGCGGGGAAAGTGAGCGCGATCGGGTGGGGTTTTGGTTGGATACTCACTTAAAACTAACCCAGCAGCTAAAATCTGCTTGTACAGTTGTTGATTTTGGGCTGGATAGATGACATCTACACCTGTTCCTAAAACTGCAACTGTGCGTCCTCCGGCTTTAATGACGGTAGCGTGAGTTTCAGTGTCGATTCCTTCTGCTAAACCAGAAACTACTGTAAAACCATTTTTAACTAAAGCTGTACTAATTTGGCGAGTCCAACGAATACCATATTCTGAGGGTTGTCGTGTTCCAACAATTGCCACCATTGGTGTTTGTCCAAGATTCTCTTGTAGTTCCACTGCACCATGGTAGTACAAAACAGGTGGAGGACTGGAAATTTCCAGCAGTAAGCGAGGGTATTCTGGATCTGCTGGTGTCCAAAAATAGGGATTTTGCTCTTGGTGCTGGGCAAGTAATTGTTCGGGATGAAGATGCGATCGCTGTTTTACGACTTTTGCCAATGTCTGAAACCCGAAACCCTCCACAGCTTCCAATTGCTTTGGGCTGGCTTCCCAAGCTGTTTTGAGTGTACCAAAATGCTGTTGTAATCTTTGCATCAATATCGGGCCAATTCCAGATATGTGCGACCAAGCTAGCCAATATGCACGTTCAACTGCCAATTCTCCATCCTCATCTGCTCTGGGTTGATTATTCCCAGATTATGTATGTCTGTTTACGATAAGATGAAAATAGAATCTAAAATCGTGCATTTTTTATAGTAAAGACAAAGATTGATGGTATGTTTGATGCATAACAGCCAGCAATAAGTTGCCAATGTCATTGCCACGATTTTCTACCATCAAATGCCTCAGTCATTTTCTGTTCTGCGTTTCTAGTTGCTCATTATTTTTAGCTTTTAATAGTATTCTTAATTCTTCTCCTAGTTTGGCAGCAGAAGAAGTTGTGATTAGATATGGATTGTTTGAGGAATCACTCCCTGTCGCAGATTTACGTAAGTACGCCGAAAAGCAACAAGTTTCTGATGATTTACAATCTATTTTGGGTTACTTAAGCTCAAAACAGCAACAGAAATTACTGAAAGTACTACAGATGAAAATACCTTTGGGTGTTGTGGCTTTAGATAAGCTAGTAAACTCAGAAACTGGTAAAATAGCTCTAAATTTTGTTGCTCCAGCAATCGTTCGTCGTGACAACGCAGGGATACAAGCACTGCGATCTGCGATTATTTTAGGAGCTGCATCATCAAACGGTTTAGGAGTAATCTCATTTCTAGAAGCTTATCCTAGTCAGAAACTAGTCGTTAATTTACCAACAGCTTTAGAAATAATAAACAAAGCTGATTTATTTTCTAGTTTCTCTGGTTCTCTATTTACAGATGACTTAGGCTCCACATTACTATCGCCGTTAGAATTCTAAAATTAAATCTTAAGCTTTCCAACTGACAACCAAAGCATAAATATAAGCCACAACTTCATTAATCACCGATCGCACACCTGTACTATACATCCACCATTTACTTGGCTCGTAATTTTGTGGTGAGCTAGCAATCACTCCTACTTTAATTTTAGGTACAAGTGCTTGTTGGAATATCAGCCAACTTCTACGAGCATGGGTTGCATGGGTGAAAATATTAATTGCTTCTAATTTTAAATCGGCATTTACTAGCCACTGCTGCAATGCGATCGCAGATGCGTAGGTGCGATCTTTGGTAACTTCTTGGGAGGAAACAACAATAATTTTTTCTGGTTCTAAACCCAATTTTTGCAAAGTTGCCGCAGCTAGTGCCGCATAATTCTTATATTCAGCCAGATAAAATCCTCTTTCTAAAGGAGTTCCTGTAATAATGAGTAGACGATAGGAATTCTTTTTAAATTCAGCTAAAGCCTGTACCAGTGCATAGTCTGGTATCCAGCCTTCTACAACTAAGATATCTGCTTTGACAGGAGAAGTAACGGCAAGAAATGGATGTATGTTAACAAAGGTAAAACCAATTAAACTAGCAACCAAAGTCATGAAAATTCCCCATCCTGGAACCGTCAGCATCCACATTTGTTGACGTTTAAATAGACGGAAGACGGGGAACTTTTTCTGCCTGGGCTGAATTTTTCTGTGCATTACACCTTTGCAGAACGTTGGGATTTGAGATATTGAAACACAGATTTGTCTCCTATATCTGGAGGAATTGCTTGTACTGCTTTACGTACAGCAAAAACTATGAAGAAAATTGCCCAAATACCTAATAAAACTCGTTCCCACTGCATCGATAAAATACCTAGTAAATGTCCTAGTAATAGTAACGGCACAATCGGAGTGAGTACTTTAGTTTCCAGACGATTAAAGCAAAATCCTTCTTTAAAATAAATTCCTGTCAAAGCAGCAAAGGTAAAACCGACTCCCAATAAAGTCAAAGGTTGAGTGTAAACAGTAACAGCTAAGGGTTCACTACTTGATAGCGCCACTACTATCGAGGAAATGCTACCAATAACCCAAAATGCTTGCAAGATGCGGTGTAGTTCTACCATGTAAATATGAATGGTTAATAAACTCACACCAAGAGCAAGGCTGAAACAAGCATACAGAAGATTTACCCAATTGAAAATACTGGGGTGAGGATTGAATAACACTAGTGCAGTAGCGATCGCAAAGCAAACAGCAGCTACCATTAAGCCACCGCGATAGATCATCACGCCTGTGCGATCGCCCTTGTTAATTGTAAATTCACCAAACTGTCCTTGGTATACTTCTGGTGCAGGTAATGTTTGTGTAGTCATATACAAAATCACATGAATTGCTTAGACTTGGCTGGGCAATGTCTAATTAGATAGATAATTGTAACCAACACTTTTTATGATAAACAGCACAGGTGATCGCAAGTTGATAATTACCTAATTATATTTTCAGTACCTCCACAGCTTTTTTAACGTTGTTATAGTAATTCAAAACTGTAGAGTCACGTAATGATCGCCTCGATCATTCAACGCAAACAGAAAACTGGTGTCGAGTATCGCGTGCGATCGCTTAACTATGAACACCTACAAGTAACTTTCCCACCGAACATTTTTAGTCTAGCGATCAAGCTCACGCCTTCGCAGATAACTTTTCAACAGTTAGTGTGCATTGGGGTTGTTATGTGGTGATCACAATGCTTGCTGCAAATTTTTCTTTAGAAAAGGCGCTTACAACCCTGCGGAAAATCTGCGTCTCTATTGAACATTTCCTCCTTGCACGTACACCGTCGAAACAGGCTTCATCATCTTCCGTTCCACTTTGATGTCTTTAAATCCAGCCATTTCCAGATAGCGTGCGAACCTTTCTCCCGCTTCAGTCGCATCATCTTCTGTAGCGCCAGGGATTCTGGGCTGGTGAACAAGGGCTATGATTCCTCCTGTGCGCAACTGCTCTCTTAGCCGTCTTAGCACCTCAGTCTTGTGATCCCAGAACTGAAAGTTATTAACAGCCAGAATCTTGTCAAATGGGTTGTCGAAGGAGGGTAATTGCGATACCGAAGTGAGAACCAATCGCACTCGTCCAGCCGAAATGGCGCGTTGATTTCTTCTTGAAGCTTGCCTGAACATCACTTCAGAATGATCGATACCCCAAATCACACCGTAGATTACAATTTCACTCATCTTTTGGATTGTTACTCCAGGCCCAAAACCGATTTCCAAGACGCGGTCGGAGGGTTGCAGGTTAAGCAGGGAAATTGCCCACTCATTGCGTTCAAGATTTGATGGTCTATGTGCCATGATGAAGCCAGTGATATTCCCCCAAAATCCTGTGGGATGGGCGAATTGTGCTACAACTTTCTCTACAAGGCTCATAAGATACCTCCCTAAGCATCTTGTCAACAGAATACAGACACACAAGGTAAGCGGCTAACTATTTATGATGCGGAAACTTTCCGTATATCACACTAAAAGATTCAGGTCGAGAAAGGATTGCAAGTATGTTAGTTATAAACATTGGACGAAAGTTTTCTGGCTAACTTCTAACACCTGTGCCTTAACAGTACAACTTATCTGTTTGATGCCAATCTATCAAACAACCTCTTAATACCGAACTTGTACAGTATCTCCCAAATTCATCTGCAACTGAACCCGTGCATTACCGCAATTAATGGCAATTTCTACCCAGCCGTGACTGCCAACCAGCGCGATCGCCTCTCCTATTTTAACGTCTCCATAAGTACCACACCCGTTAATCATCTTTTCACCCACCTGTATGCTCCAGCTTTTGTCTTGCACGTAACTTCCAGGAATGTTAGTTACTAAGTTGCCGAAAGTATCTATATATTGAATAGAACCAGTAATATTGTTCTTTTCTAAGGAAATTTTGCCTATCTCCAGCCTAATCAAGGTTTCTGGGTTAATTTCTCGCCCTAACTCTTTGAGGGAAATACCGCTAGCTAGATGCGCTCCCACGGGTGCAAAGATGTCTCTACCGTGGAAAGTACTACTAGGTTGAGGAGTGCGCCAGTAATCGGGGTTTGTGAGTTCTACTGCTGCAATGGCAGAATTTTGACTTAACACTCCACTGAATAAACCATTATCCGGCCCCACTAAGAAACCTTTCGCAAACTGGAGAGCGATCGCTCTTCTTTTTCCTCCCACGCCCGGATCTACCACCGCTACGTGTACCGTCCCCACAGGAAAATAAGGGCAAGCATCCATCAAACAAAATCTGCCTGCTGCAATGTCTTGCGGCGGAATTTGATGTGTTAAATCTACCACTGTTATTTTGGGATTAATTTGGGCAATTACTCCCTTCATCACGCCGACATACACGTCGCGATCGCCAAAATCACTCAGCAATGTTAAAAGTGGTTGATTTTTAAAAGTTTCAGACATAAATTAACACTTTCTATACAATTTAGAATATTTTTCTGTAGCAAAAGTAACTAAATATTTGATATGTTATGATTACAACACATAAGTAAAAAGATGAAAGAGGATAATGCTTATGATCACAAACAGACTTGAAGCCGTCAGAAAAGCACGGGAAGCTCACAGAGAAAGTATTCGCAGAAGCCTGCAACATCGCTTAGAAGTAGCTAGAGCTAGAGGTGATGAGAAACTAGTTCGTCAGCTAGAGGAAGAGATGAGATATTTTAGCTAAATAAAAAGATTATTGTTCATAGTTTTCATAGTTTTGTTGTGCTTTAGCCCGCCTCATCAGCGGGCTGTTCTCTTGTTAAAGATGCGTAAAATACAGCAATTTGATATTCAATTCAGTGCATCACTTCTTGAGTCTGTTTATTTTTTCACTAAAATGTACGCCGTTGCATATTCAGGTAATTGGCTGATATACTGCCTAAAACCATTTTGATTCTGAAAAATACCAGCTAAAAAATCAAGTTGATAAAGATTGGGTAAAAATGCTCCGCCTGTATCGGCTATGATTCCCATTTTTAGTCGTTTGCTTCCACCTTGAGGATACTCAAGCACAATTATTTTGCCTAGACCAATGTTTAGAACATCTCCAGCAAAAGTTACTCCTGGTTTAATAGAAATTTTTGCATCTATCTTATAACCATAACCTTTGATAGCATCAACCTTTCTAAAATACCAATAACGCTTTTGTGCTCTGGGTGCTACTCCTTTTATAAAAGGTATTTCATTGTTTCTATCTACATTAAAAAATGCCTTAGAGCCATCATTAAAATTAATCAGTATTGTTCCCTGCATCAATGCTTCTTCTAATCCTTCTCTGGTGAGATAAGCAAGAGGTTCTACTTTTCCAAACTCTTTCCCACCTGGTTCATAAATACCTGATAATACATCTTGCTTTGTATATTTTGTGAAAAATTTATTTCCACTTAAATTATCTTTTAAGCTATAAATAGGTGTATTAAATTTGGCAGTTTTTTTGCGAGAACCTGGATGGGTAAATACAGCATATTTGGTAAGACGTAAACGTTCTTGATTACGGTTTTGGGGGTTATAAGCAGACCATTTTATAACTCGAAAATTCTGGTTAATAAAATTCGAGTCTTGTAAACGAGTAACCCGATTGTTAGCAATATCTTCTTGCAAAACAGCAATCATAAAATCTAAGGTTTTGAGAACATCTTGTACAGTTACTCCAGAACTAGCTAACAATCCTGTACGTAAAACATTTGCGTCTTGGGAAGAGTGGTTTTGAAAATATTTTTTGGTATTAATCAGAACAAATAATAAATCTTTTTGATTGAAGTTGACATTGGCGTTTGGTAATTTGGCTGAAGAGAGAATTTGATTACCACGAACGCTAAATTTATATTTTTTTAACTCATCTATAACTTTATAGGGTGCTGAACCTGATTTTTGCTTAGAGAAGGTAGATTTTTGTTGCTCTGTAGAATCTGAAGGTGCGAGTTGTGCGATCGCTGTATTCTGAAAATGCTGTTGAGGTAGATCAGAAATTTTCTGCTGCACAAGAGATACATTTTGTTGTTGGGATAGCTGGTTGGTAGTTGATTTAGTGTATAAATAACCACTCCCTAAACCAATAAGTGATAAAGTGGTAAAACCTACTGCGAATCGGAATTTTAAGCTAGATAGAATACTCATAGGTTGGTAACAATTTTTTGCTGATATAAAGTTAAATTTGCTCAATCTCGGAACAACATTAAATTGCTAATTTAGCAGTTGTACACACTATAGAACATCAAATTTTATCAAGTTCTACGAGAAAAGGGACTGGGTACTCGTGATTGGGGATTGGGAAGAATTTCTTTCCCAGTACCCAATCACCAATACCTATACAAAAATCACTTCCAATCCTAAAACTCTTTCAGGAGGCTTGTAGGAATAGATAGTGTGGGTACATTTTCCGTGTCGGTAGTTCACTGCAATTTTGGATTTAGAAATTATCAATTCTATATTGTCAGACGCATAAACAGATGATAACTTGGCAAAAAAGTCTCAATAATCTCATTCTTACAAGCCTTCTTGTAATCACTCCTGTCCATACAAATACTTATCTTCGCGCCCAGTCTCTCCAATCTTCTCAGAACTCAAGCATAAAGATTCTCATTAAAGAAGAGTTGTTCTTCGGCTTAAGCAAACCAAACGGAGGAACAATTTCTGAGGAGCAATGGCAACAATTTTTAAACCGTGTCATCACACCCCGTTTTCAAGAAGGATTAACCGTGATGGATGGCTACGGACAATATTTGAACAGTTCTGGCAGCCTGAACAGGGAAAAGACTAAGCTAGTGATTTTGATTTATGAAAATAACCACAAGAGGAATCAGATGATTGAAGAGGTGATCGCAAGTTATAAGCGCGCCTTCCATCAGGAATCTGTTTTGCGCGTCACTAGTTCTGTTAAGGTATCTTTTTAAGGAACAATTTGTACACTTACAAACTTCCTTGACTGCTAGTATGTAAATTTACTTAATAAAATGTCTAATAATTTTCTTATTCTACTAGTTTAAATTAAACCGTAAGGTAGGTACTGTAAAGAACGTAAAAGGCTTTGAGGAAAGTTAAGCATTACCCACCCTACAGAAGATGTTTGTTTATTGACAAGCTCAAGTTAAATTAACTAAAGAATAATATACAAACTAGCAGGGAGCGACAATGGTATCTAATTCTACTTCTTTCTCTGATATTCAGAACCATTGGTCACGCTTATTTATTATCGCTTTAGCCGAGCGTCGTATTTTAAATGGTTATCCTGATCGCACGTTTCGCCCTAATAATTCAGTTACTCGTGCTGAGTTTGCAGCCATCATTGCCAAAGTCTTTACGCAATCTTCAAGGCGAGAATATGTCCCTTTTACTGATGTTCCAAATACTTACTGGGCGGCGAATGCTATTAAAGGAGCTTATGAAACAGGATTTTTGTCTGGTTACCCCGATCGCACTTTTCGTCCCAATCATAGAATTGCCAGAGGCGATGTTTTAGTCGCTGTGGTTAATGGTTTAAACTTTGCTGCCAATATTAAACCTGATCTGCTCACAGAACTTCCCCAAATCTACAAAGATGCGGCAAATATTGCTGGATACGCTAAAAACCAGATAGCTATTGCTACCAAAGCTGGAATCGTAGTTAGTTACCCAGATGTAAAATTACTTAACCCAAATATAGCGGCAACCCGTGCTGATGTAGCAGCGATTGTTTATCAAGCTTTGGTGTATCTGGGAAAAGCCGAAAAAATTCCTTCTAACTATATAGTTGTGCAACCTCTAGCAGGAACACCAACGCCGACACCGCCTAATACTGTTAAGGTAAACCATCGCCGGGAATTTCGAGGGGCGTGGGTAGCCTGCGTCTGGAATAGTGATTGGCCGAAAAAAGCTGCACTTTCAGCTCTACAACAACAAGCTGAGTTAGTAAATATTATTGAAAAATTGCAATCACTAAATTTCAATGCCCTGATTTTACAGGTACGGCCGGAAGGCGATGCATTGTATGCTTCTCAAATAGAACCTTGGAGTGCTTGGTTAACAGGAACTCAAGGTCAAGCACCAATTCCATTTTACGACCCTTTGGAGTTTGCGATCGCTCAATGTCGCAAACGTAATATCGAACTTCATGCTTGGTTCAACCCCTATCGTGCTAAAACTTCCATCAAGCAAGGCAGTAATGTCCGTCCTCACATAGCAGTTACAAATCCAGAATATGTTTATCAGTGGGGCAATCAACTGTGGATGGAACCAGGAGCAAAAATTGTTCAAGATAGAGCCTACAACGTCATTCTAGACGTGGTGCGACGTTATGATATCGATGGCATTCACCTAGATGACTATTTTTATCCCTATCCCATCCAAGGGCAATCTTTTCCAGATAGTAAAACTTATGCCGCCTATCAAGCAGCTGGTGGTAAACTCAGCTTGGGCGACTGGCGACGAGAAAATGTTAATCAAATGGTACTGCGTCTAGCAGAGGGAATTAAATCAACAAAACCCGATGTCAAATTTGGCATTAGTCCCTTCGGTATTTACCGTCCCGGACAACCCCCTGGCATTGTTGGTTTAGATGCCTACAATGTACTGTATGCCGATGCTAAAAAATGGCTGGAACAAGGCTGGATTGATTATATCGCCCCGCAGCTTTACTGGCGTACCGACCAAACACAACAAAGTTATCCAACCCTGTTAAAGTGGTGGACAGAAACTAATCCGAAACAGCGACACATTTACGCTGGTAACAATATCTCTCAGTTAGACGGCAAAGCCTGGAAAGATGAGGAAATAGAAAAGCAAATCAAGATTAGCCGCAACCTAGTGGGAGATTTATCTTTGGGGAATATTTTCTTTAGCACCAATTCTCTGATCGAAAATCGTCAAGGCATCTCTGAGACGTTCCAAAATTCGCTGTATGCCAAACCTGCTTTAGTTCCTACTATGTCTTGGCAGAATGCAACACCACCAGCACCGCCCACTGCATTGCAAGTAAGTAACCGCAAGCTTTCTTGGCAGCCGGGTGATGATAAAAAGATTCGTTCTTGGACACTTTACAAGCAGAGTGGCGATAGTTGGACACTTCAGCGAATTTTATCAGCTGGTACTACTTTTGCCACTGTTGAACCGGGAACCTATGCTGTGTGTGCAGTAAATCGGTTAGCAAATGAAAGTGTAGGAGTGGTGATATCGGTAATATAAAAGGAAGGACACGGAGACACTTGAAGGAGTGAAGGTATGAAAGAGGGAAGGTATGAGGGTATTATTCTCATTCTCTCGTTCCCTAGCTCTCTTGCTCCCTCGTCTCTCCCTTTTCAGCAAGCATTTCATGTTAACTAAATTATTAAATTTTACGAATTAGCTTCTATACTTTCAATGTATTGGCTTTCCATGAGAAATGCTCCCCTAGCAAAGCGCACGCCCCAGTAACCTCCAGGGCGGCGATCTAGAACTACGCCTTCTTCGCCAATTTGAATCACATCCGGGGGACGCAGCATGGGCATCGGTTCAGCGGTTTTGACATAGGGCGGTAATGCCACAACACGGACTTTACTGCCAACGGTAAACTCTTTGGACATAACTAGGGGCTGGGGGACAGGGGATAGGGGACAGGGAACAGTTAACAAACAACTAATTGAATGATAACTGTTCACTGATAACTGATAACTGATAACTGCTAAGGAGCTTGCCAAATTTTTTGATGGTACTGCTCTATGTCTGCGTAGGGATCTATGGGAGGATGGGAGTGGTCGTGAGTGTGATGATGGTGGTGATGATGATCGTGAGAATGCCCATGTCCATGATGATTGGCTAAAGCTGCTAGCCGGAATTTGCACATTTCACAATTCATCTGTACTTGTCCTAATTGAGTTTCAATTTCTCGCTCTCGCAGTACAGAAAATAACTGTGGATGCAAACCCATTTCTGGCAGAGAAGTCATCACAATTTCTGGGTGTTGTTCCTGCTGTTGGGCTGTTATGTTAAAGATTTTTTTCACTAAAGCGCCCGTGAACAGGAAATATGGTAGGACAATGATACGTTTTGGCTGGTAGAGGCGGGCGCGACGAAAGCCTTCTTCGAGCCTGGGGTGGGTAATGCCAATAAAGCAAGTTTCAACAGTAGAGTAGCCACTGCCTTCCCAAAGAATGCGAGCGAGTTTGTAAACATCACCATTGGCATCGGGATCGCTAGAACCACGCCCGACAAATAAAAGTACTGTATCAGCGCGAGAAATTTGATGGGGGTTATTTTCTGGCTTGTCGAGTTCTGCTAGACGCGATCGCCACAATTCGATAATGGCAGGGGTAATGCCAAAGTGCCTGCCGTAGTGAAATTTCAACTGCGGATACTTGCTCTTGGCGCGATCAAGTTCATTAGTAATATCGAATTTATTATGTCGTGCAGCGAAGAGCAGCACTGGTAACACGGAAAATTCCGTGTAGCCTTTTTCTTGGCACTGGTCGATTCCTTCTTGAATAGTAGGGCCAGTTAATTCCAAAAAACAAGGCATAACTGGACGTGATGCATCTAAAGATTGATAGATAGCAGCAAAATCTAATAAAGCTTGCCTCCCTTCTGCATCCCTTGTACCATGACCAATCATCAATAAAGGACGTTTTATCGGCAGCGCAGGTAATTGCAGGCGATCGCTGGTTGGATATTCCAATTGGGTGAGACTTGTTGTGTTAAAAATAGGCATTCTGAGTTTAAGCTCCTTTCCTGTGCAACGCAGGAAATAGAGTGAGCAAGTAACAGATCGGCGTTCTGGCTTACGAAAATCAAATTCGCTTACAGCTGCGGCACAGCCTCGGACTTGCACCGATGTTTCCCTCTTCTGTTACGGTTCACAGTTGCCTTGTTATCTTAACTGAATCTCGTCCAGTTCCAAAATGCAGGGGGAGGGGGTAGAATTTTTTACAATCACTGAGCTTATACTCGTATAAAACTGTCAGCGAGCAACTCATCACAAATTTCAACTAGGTATTAAACCATATTAAGTATATTTTATAACATTGATTTACAACTCCTACCGATTTTGCAACAGACGCTACAAGTTTCGTACAGAGCAGATTTTTGTGTAGGTTACTTTACCAACTCCCAGTACCACGCCTAACAAAAACCGATCGCTACTTCTGTGAAATAGTCGAACGCGCTGCCAAACTCATCTGCACCACACCAGAATTCGACGAACTCGCGCAAGAAATCGGACTCGGTTCCCACACAAACGGCGTTACTATTGAGAGCGATCGCGCTAAACTCAGGGCAGAACTCGATGGCATGATAGCCCACCTCTACGGTTTAACAGCAGAAGAATTTGCCTACATCCTCACTACTTTTCCTCTCGTTCCCGAACAAGTCAAACAGGATGCACTAGAAGCTTATCGCACCTTTGCCGTTACGAGCAACATAAATTAGTAGACTGAAATCTTGCACCATTTCCAACAGTCTGGAGGCAAAGCCTCTAAATGCTCGTTACCAGGTTGAACCTGGTAACAAGAACTAGAGCCAGAGGCTCTCTCAATCGTAGGTAAAGCTCTTCCCGCAGGGGTATGGTGCAAGATGTGAATAGAGCGATCGGGTTAAAATTGTACATTATGATTTTTTTGTAAAACAGGCAATAAGAGAGATTAAAAATGCTAAAGGCATTAGAGTTTCAAACAAATATTCTGTGGTTCCAATAAATATAAATTTGCTGTATATTAACTCATATCAATTGTGTCTTTTGCCAAAAGTTCTGCTGCTTCTTGCAAAAGCTCATGTTGTTCTTGTTGAATTTTGGCTAATCGCTCTTGAATTTCTGCTAGTCTTTGCTGTTTATTAAAGTGAAGCAGTTGGGCATTGGCTGGTGGTAACAGCGGTAATTGATCAGTTGTGCGATCGCTTGTGATTTTTTGAATAGTCAAACTACCAATTTTAGTAAATGATAAAAAGCTCAGTTTAATAACAGCCAAAAGTAATTTGAAAGGAATTTGCAAGATTGACCAACTAGCTGTTTCAATCAAGCGTACAATTGCTTTGATGATACTCCAAATTATCGATATAGCAAACAGCAGAATAATTAAACTAATAATTGGATGATTAGTTGCCCAACTCAAAATTTCTAATAATCTGAGAATTGCAGGGTGTTCCCTCAGCCAATCATCCATAGAAGCGGAAATTGCAGTTTGAATTGCTGACGATGTTGAGATGGGAATTTGTTCAGCAGTTTGCAATGTTTGCTCTAGAGAATTTTTAGCTTGCTCAAAATTAGTAGTAACTGTATTAATGGCGCGATCAGTTGCTTGTGTTGCTGTTTGTTTCAAAGACTTGCCAACTTGCTGGGCTGAATCAGTTACAGAAGTAAATTTATCGTCAAAAAAATATTTAACTTGCTGAAAGCGTTGTGACGCTCCTTCAGTCCAATTTATTTTGATTTGAGGTGTCATACCAATTTTGGATTTTGGATTTTGGATTAAAACCATTGATTAGTAGGCTTGTCCAAAATTTTGAAACAAGACTCCCTACGGGATTTTGGTGTCATATTGTCTCCTTGTCTCCCCATTCCCTTCTTTCTTGATGAGCAATTCTACGCAATACTGAGAAAAGCTTGCTTTGTTTGCTAAAACTGTTATGCATCATCTGGAGGAACAATTACGCCGCTTAGTGAAAGAGGCTTGTGAATATCCAGCCGGAAATCCACAGCGTCAAAAGCGACTTACCCAAATCATTCGTTTGGCTGCAAACAAACTCTGGAAGGAAAATACTCCATATTATCAAGATGCACTACAACAAACTTGGTTGTATTTCTGCTCAAATGTTTGTGGAGCATATGACGCTACACGTGGATCTGTAATCACTTGGCTGAATACTTATCTGAGATGGAGATTGCAAGACTTTTACCGTCAGCAGCAGGAGGACAAAACTAAAAAAGCATATCTTAATATTAATCAATTCACTTTCGGCGATCGCACTCAAATCTATTACCTGGAAGAAAATTTGGCTGCTCCAGCGGATCTGCCTCCCATTTTAGAAACTGTAAAGTTTTGGGTGGAAGAAGATATTGATGGAGAATTGCGTAACACCCACATTCAAGGGCATCCAGAAGTTAATTGTCAGGTGTTAATTTTAAAACGTTTACCACCAGAAGTAAGTTGGAAGGAACTATCGGCGCAATTTGGTTTGTCTGTCTCTACTTTAAGCAGTTTTTATCAGCGTCAATGTCTGCCACGCTTACGTAATTTTGCTGAAAGGGAAGGATTTTTATAAAAAAATAGATTAGAATACATGTTTAAGTACCTAAACAAAATTAATTACACATTTTTTTGCTGTTCCCTGTTAAGAGTTTCCTGTTCCCTTGCCTCTACCCATAACTTTAATTTTGCCTAACCACTTATCTGTTCCCCGTTATTTCTTTTTCCCAGGCTGGAGCCTGGCAAAGCATCGATTGAGCTACAGCTTCGCAGTTTTCATCACTATGCATCTCATGTCTTTGAGCAGCAAGAACAGAAAACCGATCAGGCAGATGTGGTAGTGTACTTCACTTAGATGAAAGGCGCTGTATGATGCTAGTTGTTTGCACCCCTGGGTTTTTCGATTCCTGCTCCAGAATGTTGTATAAATTTTGTAATAATTCTTTAGTTGTGTAGGGTTTAGCGATAAATAATTTAACAGCTGCAAACCCTGCGAGTTTATCGCTGGGTGCTAAACCACTAACGGCAATTATTTTGACAAGTGGATTAATTTTTTGTAAGGCGCGAATGGTAGTTGCACCATCCATTGAGGGCATCATCATATCTACCAAAACCACGCTAATTTCATCTTGGTACTGAGCATACAGAGCGATCGCCTCAATTCCATCACAAGCTGTCAGCACTTTGTAATTGTAAGTTTCTAAGGAAATTTTTGTGGTTTCTAGAATTTGAGCTTCGTCATCTACAACTAGAACCAATTCTCCGTTGCCTTTAAGTAGTTCTAAGTCTTCTCCTAAGAGCGTTGCTGTTGCTTCTACTGCTGGCAAGAACACTTTAAATTCAGTTCCTTTGCCAACCTTGCTATGTACGTTGACAAAACCACCGTGGCTTTTAATGATACCCCTAACAGTTGAAAGTCCCAACCCTGTACCTTTGCCAACTTCTTTAGTGGTAAAAAACGGCTCGAATATTCTATCCACTATTTCTGAAGGCATCCCTACGCCCGTATCTGCGATTGTAATCTGAATATGAGGCCCAACACTAGCATCTAAGTTCATGCGAGCATAGTGTTCATCTATATATATATTTTCAGCATAAATACTGAGCTTACCACCATTGGGCATGGCATCGCGAGCGTTGACTACTAAATTCATCAGCACCTGATGCAAGTGTGTAGCATCTCCAATCACTGCCCAAAGTTCTGGCTTAATATCTGTAGAAAGTTCAATAGATTTGGGAAATGTTTCTTTGACGATCTGCTTAATTTCTGAGAACAAATGCCCAACTTGCACAATCATCCGCTTACCTTCAACTCCACGTGCAAATTGCAGCACTTGTTTAACCAAAGCAGCTCCACGTTTAGCGTTAGCTTCTATTGTCTTCATCATTTGCTGAGTTCGTTCATCGGTGTTGGAGAATTTTAGCTGCAATAATTGTGCTGCCGTCAGAATTGGAGTCAGTATATTGTTTAAGTCATGGGCAATACCACCAGCAAGCGTACCAATACTCTCCAGTCGTTGAGCACGTAAAAATTGACTTTCTAGTTGTTTTTTTTCTGTAATGTCGGTATTTACTGTTAATATTGACTTTGGTTTTCCATCTTGATCAGACATTAAAGTCCAGCGACTGGCAACAATAATCCCTTGCCCTTGTTTTGTGACTTGTTGTAATTCACCCTGCCAAAAACCATTTTCAGCTAGGCTTTTGTAGATATTTTGGAGTTGAGATGTTGTTTCCGCTCGATACAGAAGCTGATTCACCTTCTTGCCAATCGCTTCTTGCGGCTTCCATCCATACAAACTTTCAGCCCCTTTGTTCCAAAAATAAATTTGGTTGTCTAAGTCTTTAACGATAATGGCATCTGTGGTGATATCAAGCAAAGCAGCTTGTTCGCAAATTTGTAAATTTTGCTCCAGGAGTGTCTTCGTCAGATTCCGCAGCTTGAGATGGAGTTCGATCCGGGCTAAAACTTCTTCGTGTTGAAGCGGTTTGGTAATATAATCCACCGCGCCTAGACTTAAGCCTTTCACCTTATCGACTGTTTCGGCAAGTGCAGTCATAAAAATGATCGGAATATCTTTTGTTCGTTCATTAGCTTTCAAAAGACGGCAGGTTTCAAAACCGTCCATTTCCGGCATGAGTACGTCTAATAAAATCAAATCTGGTGGAGCATATTCTGCTCTAGCGATCGCACTTTCACCATCTTCAGCAACTAAGACTGTAAATCCAGCATCGGCTAAGAAATCAAATAGAATTTCTAAATTACTTGGAATATCATCGACAATTAAGATGACACCTTTTTTATTTAAATCAATATTCATAAAACCTCATTAAAATTTTTTGAGGAACTCTAAAATTTGTTTCCCTTTAAAACCTTTAGCAAGTTGGTGCAAATGAGTAGCGAAAGGAATCAATTGCTCATTTAATTCCCCTAATTTTTCAGCTTGTTGTGTAATACCCCTTAAGTCACCTCTCATTGCTAAATCTAGCAAAATCTGAAGCTCTTCTGCTGGTGGAGCCACAATAGGAGTTTCTGGCTGCAAATTAGAGGGATATAGTAAACTTTGGTTTTCATTTTTTATCCTTCTGACTTGATCTCGTTCTTCATATAGCCATTCCAACCCTAAGTGAACCCGTAATTTTTCTAACAAATCTCCGATCCGAATAGGTTTAGCGAGAAAATCATCACAACCGACTTCTCGACTCTGCGTTTGATCAAAATCAAAAACGCTTGCTGAGACAGCAATCACTAGTACTTGTTTTAGTTCTGGTAACTTTCTAAGACGACGAGTGGCTTCAAAACCGTCCATTCCAGCCATTACTAAGTCCATAAAAATTACATCAGGCTTAAATTCCAGCGCTTTTTTTATAGAGTCTAAGCCGTCTATTGCTTCTATGACATCAAATCCTAAAGGCTGTAGTATATTGACTAAAATAGAACGATTTGCCCATTTATCATCTACGACTAAAACTTTACGTTTAGAACCAACAAAACTGATAATTTTATGTTCGTTAATATTCTTTTTGTCAGTATTTTGGAAAAATTCTGGTAAATTCAAATCTAGCCAAAAAACGCTTCCTTTACCCAAAGTACTTTTTACCTTCAGTTCACCACCCATCATCTGAACTAATTGACGACTAATTGCCAATCCTAATCCTGTACCTTCAGTCTTACGAATATCCTCACCCACCTGCTGGAATGGCAAAAAAATCTCTTCTAATTGTTCTGGTGCAATGCCTATTCCTGTATCTTCTACTTGAAATCGAACTCTGTGGTTTGTCCTTTGTCCTTTCTTACAAAGTTCTGATCGCCGAAAGTTAGCGCTCAGACTTTGCGCTTGGTCATTTATCCTTTGTGTAGAATCATTCGACTGTTGAGCAATGACATCCACTTTGAAAGTTATACTACCTTTTTCTGTAAATTTGACTGCATTGCTAAGTAAATTAATCAAAACTTGGCGCAACCGTTTTTCATCGGCTCGAATTATTCTTGGCAGTGGAGATAGTGCTTTGTAAATTAGAGAAACTCCTTTTTGTTCGGCACGAATGCGACAAATTTCGATTATACTCTCCAGAAATTCTGAAAAATCAAACTCTTTGGGATAAAGTTCCATTTTTCGAGCTTCAATTTTAGAAATATCTAAAATATCATTAATAAGTGTGAGTAAGTGCTCACCACATTGATAAATAATGTTTATCCCTTTCTTTTGCCGTTCGGTTAAATTTTTATCTTTCTGAAATATTTGAGCATAACCCAAAATACCATTGAGCGGGGTACGAAGTTCATGGCTCATATTAGCGAGGAATTCACTTTTGGCATGATTAGCGGCGGCTGCTGCTTCTTCTGCTCGTTGCCGTTCGCGAATTTCCTGTTGTAGTTGTAAATTTTTGTCTTGCAACTCTATCGTTCGCTGTTGTACTTTGGCTTCTAGCGTCCGATTATATTCCTCCAAATCATTATAAAGGCGGGCATTTTCAATTGAGATTGCTGCTTGAGAGGATAAAAGTTGCAAAACTTCCAATCGCTCTGGTGTAAAAGCTCCAGCAGTCAATTTATTTTCTAAGTAAAGAATGCCAATCAGCTTACCTTGATTAACAATTGGCGTACATAAAATCGATTTTGGTTTGTAGTTAATAATATAACTATCTGTTGTAAATACTCCTTCATAATTAGCATTGCTCAAAACAACATTCTCATGAGTGCGCTGCACATAATTGATGACAGATTTTGGTAGCTGTTGACTCGAATCAACTGATATCGATTCTTGCACGTTTATTTCATTTTGTCGAAAATTTGCTGATGCTTCTATAAGTAATTTACCTGCCTTCTCTAATATTAATAAAACTGTTTCAGCACCAGCATTTTCCATCACAATTTGCATCAATTTAGTCAGCAACTTATCTAAAACAATTTCACTAGAAAGAGCTTGTGAAGCTTTCATTACTGCGGCTAAATCGAAAACTACAGGAATATCTGTAGTTGTAGAGCCGATTGTGATATTCATCTCTAATCCTTGGTTTTTTCGCTCCGATATGCGAGAGAAAATTTGCGGATATTTTGCTTCCAAATCTCTGACTTTTGCTGTTGCTCCCCAGCTAATATAGCCGTAGTAAGCATCAGTTAGATAAGTCTGAGCTACTTTTTCTCTACCACGCTCAAAATAAAACTTTGCTGCTAATTCATTAGCAAGCGCTTCTTCTTGAGTGTATCCTTGCTCTCTAGCACCAGCAATGGCTTGATCATAAAATTCCATTGCTTGCCAATATTGACCCAATACTCTTGCTTTCTCTGCCTCTACCAAGTCATATTTATGCAGAAAATTCATCGGTGCAGATTCTGCCCATTTTTGCATTTTTTCCTGGTTATTTGTTACTCTACTCAGAAATTGTTCTTGTTGTGAGTGCGGTACAGATTGATATCTTGCTAAATGGGCTAAAGAATCGTATAAATGGAACAATGGCACAGCTAGCAATCCTCTTACCCCGTCTAAGTATTGTTCAGCTTTGATTGAATTTTCCACAGCTTCAGCAAACTCACCAAATAGGTAGCATAAAATTAATTTGTTGAGAAATACATAGTGAATTAGCGTTCGCTCATTTGCTTGAATATACAGTGGCAATAATTGTTCTTCGTTATAAGCTTTACCAATTAAACGGTAATTATTTTCACCAGAACCTATCAAATTTAAAACTACCTGATGAAATATTTGGTGCCACTTTAAAGCAGTTTCTTGATTAATTTGAGCTATTGCCTGACTATATCTAGCCATTTCCTGTTCAAGGCTTTTTAACTCCGAACTGCTCCAGTATGAATATTGGCATTTATGACTTGCTGAATAGCCAGTATGCGCTAAATCTCCATTTTCCAGTCCACTAGAGTAAGCTTCTTCCAACAGTGGTAAAGTCTCTCTAACATGATGTTTCCAATGTATGATGAATGTTGAAACTTTAAATAAGGTTTGACATTTAGCTTCACGGGCATCTAATCGATCTAATAGATTTAAAGCTAGTTGTCCAAATTTATAAGCAGCTTCAATATCTTGTAACAGTCCACTGAAAACTATTCCATAATCAGCAAATCCACTAGCTGACAAAGGAGTATTTCCATGTTGAATAGATAAATTTACTTCCTGGCAAGCCATGAGGATAAATAATGCAGGTGCAGATTGATAGGCAGCAGGAACTAAACTTGCTATGATCTGAAGGGCTGCTAGCTTGTTCGTATCTTGCATTGGCGGCAGATTAATTAAATTTTCTATTCCTTTCTGTGCCAAATTTGTTGTTGTTTCCTCAATAGCTTGCTGAATATCTAAGGGAGTCGGTGATTCAATTAGTGTCACTCCCAATACTTGCAAGACTTGCAAACCCAACCTTACCGCTTCAAGCAGTTTTCTTTGCACTTCACGAACTTTGATTCGTACTTCATAAACTTTCACTTTATCTAGCAGTGTTTTGGCTTGTTGCAAAACTACCTCAGCCAGCCGCTCCATTTGCTCAAAATCACCGCTAAGAAATGCTACTTCCACTGCTTCCTGATGTAGAGCTAGTGTCATTTCATATTGCTGATGCCAGCTAGAAGTAATCAACAGGCTTAAACCCACCTTAAGATAACGGCTCGCCGACTCATATGCTGTTGCTGCTTTTGCTTTTTTACCTGCTATGAGATTAAGTTTAGCCAGTTCATACTTTTCTGACTCAGAAGTAAGTAAGTCAACACCATAATTCAGTTGGTTAACTAAGGCAAAAATCTTTTCTTGTCGTTCTTTAACTTTAGTATTTTGTAGTAGCAATCGACCGATTTTTAGATGAGTTGCTTGTTTCTGTGATTCTGGAATGAGAGAATAAGCCGCTTGCTGTACTCGATCATGTAAAAATTTATAAGCAATCAAAAGTTGTTCTTTGTTGTCTGTCAGTGATTCATTTTGTCCTCTATTAATCACTAAAGGAATTTTGTAAGATTCATTTAATGGTAAAACTAAACCATCCTGTAAAGATTCCCATAAATCTGTTGCTGTTTCTGACAAAGACTTTTGATTAACAATACTTAGAACATCTAAAGTAAATTCATCTCCAATACAAGCTGCTAACTTTAAGACATTTTGTGTTGTTGGTGCTAGCTTTTGAATCTGATTTATCATCAACTCAACGACATTATCAGTTATATCAATATCTTGCATTAATTCAATATTCCACTGCCAGCAGCCTTTACCAAAATCAAATACTAACAGGTTTTCTTGATGAAGAGATTTGAGCAGTTGAGTTAAAAAGAAGGGATTACCTTGAGTTTTGTTAAACACTAACTCGGCTAGTGGTTGTGAATCTTCTTGATTATTACGGAGAGTATCACTAACTAATTTATTTACATCAGTTAATTGCAAAGGCCGGAGAACAATATTGTTAATAATTACACCTGACTTTTGTATTTCTTCTAAAGTTAATATTAATGGGTGTGTTGCATACACTTCATTGTCTCTATAGGCTCCAATTAAGAATAGATATTGGCTGTTTGGATCATTTAGTAGCAGTTGAATTAACTTTAAAGATGCAGAATCTGTCCACTGTAAGTCATCCAAAAATATGACCAATGGGTGTTCTTTTTGACAAAATACATGAATGAATTGTTTAAACACCCGATTAAATCTATTTTGGGATTCGGTTAGTCCTAATTGAGGAACAACTGGTTGATGTCCAATAATCAGTTCGACTTCCGGAATAACATCAATAATAATCTGACCGTTAGTACCAAGAGCTTCTAATATTTTTGCTTTCCATAGTGCTATTTTTTCATAACTTTCTGTTAATAACTGCTGCATTAACTGCTGAAAAGCTTGAATCAAAGAAGCATAGGGAATGTTTCGCTTAAATTGGTCAAATTTACCAGAAATAAAATATCCTCTCAGTTGCACTATGGGTTTATGAACTTCATTGACTAAGGAAGATTTACCAATTCCTGAATAACCACTTACTAACATCATTTCTACTCCCCTTAATCCCTCCTTGTTATCAGAGGATAAAGAGGGATTTGCTACTCGCTCAAAGGCATCCATTAAGGTTGCAACTTCTTGCTCGCGTCCATAAAGTTTTTGTGGAATCAAAAATTGGCTATATAAATCTAACTGCCCGACAATAAAATCTTCAATTTTCCCAGTTGCTTGAAGTTTTCTAAGACATTCTTCTAAGTCAGCTTTTAATCCTAAGGCACTTTGATATCTTTCCTCAGCAGTTTTGGCTAACAATTTCATGACAATAGCAGAAACTGCTTCAGGAATCTCTGGATTGATTTCTTGAGGCGATACTGGTGTTTTTGCAAGATGGCAGTGAGTTAACTCCAAGGAATCGGTTGTTTGAAAAGGTAGCTGCCCCGTTAACATTTCATAGAAGGTGATACCTAGAGAGTAAAAGTCAGTTCTATAGTCAATTGAGCGGTTCATCCTGCCTGTTTGTTCCGGTGACATATAAGCAAAAGTGCCTTCAAGTAAATTGTGATTACTGACAGTCAAATTTTCTCTGGATAGGCAGGATGAAATACTAAAATCTATAATTTTAATTTCGCTTGTTTGCGGAATAATTAAAATATTATGAGGCTTAATATCTTTATGAATAATATGATTTTGATGTAATTGAGCAAGTGTTGTAGATAATTGAATAGCTATTTGTAAAAACTGTCTTAATTCTAATTTGTAATTAGCGATAAAAGTCTTCAACGGCTCTCCGCTAAAATAGGACAAAATTAATGCCAAACCATTTTGATAGCTTTCTAAAGCTAAAGGTTTTACAATCCCTTCTATATCCAATGATTGGAGTATTTTATATTCGTGCCGTAGTTGAGCAAGCTGTTCTATGGTGGGATACTCAGCTTTAAGAGTTTTAATAATTACTGGTGTTTGATCAGACTTCCTCAAACCACGATAAACACAGGTACTAGTACCCTCATAAATAACTTCAACGAGGTTGTAATCGGCAATAATAATACTCATTCTTTATTTTTTCACTCGTGTGAGGTTAATAGACAGCTAAGTATTTAATTCCTATGTTAATTATCGGTTCCGCCTCTGTTGCGCTTTGGTAATATCACCAATTGTTGACTTATATTTTGGGTGTAAACTGAATGTTTAACGGAATTTAAAACTATGTAATTAAAATTAAACTGATAACAATCGCAATTAGACATACAAATTAGACGGATGAAGACAAGGTATGATCAAGCGCAATTACTTTTAGCAGTTGTTCTGAGTTTAAAGAGATGAAACAATCACAAAAACACCTGACTAGGTGGTGTGTTTTGAGTTTAGCTCTAACTCTGTTGGCATTAACTCAGTTAGCCCAAGAAGCGATCGCTCAAAGTCTGCCACCCAGAAATATGCGTCTCCTCACCGATAAAAACACCTCAACCCAGACTCCAACTGTCTCGGCTCGCGACATATTTCGGGCTGCCTACCTAAATCGCTACACTTGGGATGAAAAATTTCCAGGATATACGGCTGAAGTCAAAATTAAACAAGGAAATGAAGAACACAACGGCTACATTCGTGTTAAACCAGACTTAAGTGTGGAAGTAACTGGCATAAATTCTGCACAAGCACGTGAGACAGTTGAGGGGCAATTACGCATGGTTGCAATCCACCGTCGTCGGATTCCGTTTGAGGTGGCACACAAAAACCATACTTATGAACTGGGTAAAACTGAGAATACAGGTGTTGTAGAGATTTTTGAGAAGGGAGAGTCAACAGACGCTCATTACAAGGTGTCTAAAAATCAGATTACTCAAGTTAATCGTACTTTAGGAAAGACATCGGTTACTGTAAACTTGTTGGATTCCTTAGTCACTCCCAAAGGCTATCTGGCAACACGTTATCGAACTATCTTTCGACAGCCTCAAACAAAAGAAGTGTTGGGAGAACAGGAATCTGAAGATACTTACCAGCAAATTGGTGATTATTATCTACTAAAGCGGCAGGTAATTCGCAACTTTCAAAAAGGGCAGCAGACTACTACTTTGATAGACTTCAACAACATCCAGTTATTACCAAAATCGACGAGTAACACACCATCAGACTCAAGAAAAGAAGTTTGATTTTGGCGATCGCAAGTCCGTTTCAAAAATTCTCAGGAAAAAATCGGCAGTGAGAACGCTTTTGTGTGCTTGCCATTTTTAAGATTTCCTCTAATGTTAATTGTTGATAGCAAAGTTGATAAAGAGCAATATTAATTAATGCTGGATGCCGCCCTATCAGTTTCATTAGCTGCTGTACTTGTTTATTATGTCTCCAATCCATGCCATACCGTTCTGCTAATTCCATTACTTGCTCATCAGTAAATTCCGATAATTTCAATGGTAGTCCAATCTTAAAGGGTGATTGATTGATATTAAGAGGAAGAGAAACATCTGTTGAATAAATAATTGCAAGTCGTAGCTTTTGCCATACTTCGTCTTGTTGTGCTTCTTCTTGCCATGAGCGTAACAGAGGTAGAAATTCTCTGGCTAAATCAGGATATTCAAAAATATGCTGAACTTCATCTAATACCAATAATAAAGGTTTTTCTAAAGATGCAAGCAAACATTCTTTTAGGTACAGGGTACAGCTTAGTTTACTACCAATTTCCTCGTCCCAGTGTTTCTCGGCGTGAAATTCTATGCCTAGTTGACGAGAAATACTTGCAGCCAACCATTTCATGAATAATTGAGACTTTTGTAGAACATCAATATCAACTTGATTAATATTTAGTTTTACAATTTTATAACCTAACGTTCGAGCATGAGCTAATAGCCGTAACATCAGAGAAGTTTTGCCCATCTCTCGACAACCCTCAATACGAATCACGCATCCAGGTTGCATAATTTCTTGATATGCTAGTTCTTCTAGTGGAGGACGAGAGATATATAACTTAGAATCTAAAGGTAAAGGCCCACTAGGGTATTTACAATATACAGTCAATTTTGATTGATAGTTACAGTTAAGCGATCGCTCCCTGGGTGTAACTTCACTTACAAATTTCTCTGCACAGACAAGTGTGGAAACAAGTTGAGGTGGTGTGGTACCCGCTGTCACTATTTGCTGTGTTGGGAACAATTCACGTTTTGGCAAGAAACCTCGATTTATTACTTCATCTTCTTGACTGCTTTTATCCAGACGATTAATATCATGAGAATTGAAGAGGGTGTAATCTTTTTGATCCAGCTGTAAATCAAAAGCACTAAAACATATTCGCAGAGTACGTGGATCTATCCTAGAACTTAAAGACCATAAACGACTCAGGCTAGAGGTGGAAACTCCTATGCGATCGCTTAATTCTGCTTGTGTAAAACGTTTACCTCCTCTTTCTGTTCTCTCTTCTTCCAAAATTGCGGCTTGTAATCTCCTCAATCCGACAACAGTCAAAACTACTCCCCGTTTTCGTTTTAATTTAGTTTTGTCTTCTTTCATCTGTTAATAAGTAGGTAATCCTAAATATGATTTTGGGATAAAATATTTCTAGTAAAGTATTTTTTGTGACTAAGTATAAAAATGTATATTTTGAGATTTGCCTTTGCTTCACTATGGTATAAAAAGATTTTGGCGTAATTTGAAAGCTTGGTAGAAAAACACTGTTTGAAGTGTTTCTACACTAATAATTTATATTTTTAAGTAGTGATGCTTAAATAAATTGGTATGAAAAATTATATGTATATTATTTTCTATTAAATGATTTAAGTGATATTTCTTGAGAGTAAGAAAATCTTAAATGATTTAAGTGATATTTTTAACTGCAAGAAATTAAAAAAACTTTAATTTTAAATAAACAATTTTAGATGAGGAATCAAGGATATTTGTCAATCTAACTATGAGAATAAATTTTCATAGTATTTTGGTGGTAAATGACTCTAGATTTATGAAATGAATCTATTAATTATTCCTAGTAATTAATTTGGGAGCGTTTCAAGCTTATTTGAATTCAAGTCGCTTAACTGATTTATCTGCACTTGAGATTAATAGGGTAAACATGGGAGATTGAAAATGATCGCAAATCTTTTTTTCCACAATCAAGTCACAGGAAAACTAGGGAATTCCATGAACAACATTATTAAAACTACAGGTATATTCTGTTCAACTTTACTAATGGTAACTGGATTCGTCACCCCAAAAGCAAAAGCATATGGAGTTTGTGGACTAAAAACACCCGAAGCCCAGTTTAAAACTGCAAAACACCTAGTAACTATTTGCCCTGGGGAAGCTAGCTTTCAAATGATTATCACTTATCACGATGGTTCAGGATATAAAAGAATGGCGGCAACTCGTAGAGGCGATCGCTTTTCTGGTTCTGATGCTCAACACAACTACATTATCGATTCCAAAAGATTTATCATTGGCACCGATGGGAAAGAACCGATTCGGGAGAATGTAATTCAAGCTCAGATGTGATGGTAATTAAATTATCATCAACGCCAAATTATCTGTTTTTAATCTTTAATACATAAATGCAAGCTTAGTATGTAACCGATTTTCGGTGAAGCAACTGGCGACAATCAAATGAAAGTGGCGGCGGTTGTTAAAGACAAAGCCAAAAACCTGAAGATGAAGTTTGATTCTTGCGATCGCCAGCCTGCTTCCAAAATTAGTAAACTAAGCCCAATTCTTTTGGTGCCTAGATTGCAATAATAGCATTGTCAAATATACCTCTAGCTAGAGACGCAACTCTCCTGCAATGCGAGATGTTTAGCGACAGGAGGGTGATATGCGGCAACTAATTATTCAAATTCCCCAAGGACAAGGAAACAAAGTCCTTGATATTGCTAAGTCTCTAAACGGGGCAAACCTTGCTAAATTTGAGGCAACAAATAGCGATGAACCAATAGACGTAGTGCTGGTTTACGTTTCCAATCGTCAAGTAGAAAAGCTGGTAGCAAAACTAGAAGAGCTACCGAAAGTAAGCTTCACATTGCTACCCACTGGCGTCATGCCTCTGCACCCTCCAGTTTCAGAAGCTCCGCAGCAAGTCACAAATGTAGAAGAACGTAGCCCAATTGAGATATTTTTGAGTGGTTTGCAGAGTGTTGGCTCTTGGCAGGGCTTTCTCGGATATGCAGCAATGGCAGGTTTTGTTGTCTGGATTGGTTTGTATACTGACACCACTTATCTACTCACAGCAGCAATGCTAATTGCCCCATTTGCAGGCCCGGCAATGAATTTAGCCATTGCTACAGCTAGAGGTGATCGCCAACTACTATGGCGCAGTATTCTGCGTTATTTTGCAGCACTGGCAGTGACAATTTTAGTTGCAGGTATCCTTAGTCTAATTTTACAGCAAAAGATTGCCACTAGCCTCATGATTGAGCGCAGTCAAATTTCCTCCGTAGCAGTTTTATTACCCTTAGCCGCCGGAGCAGCAGGGGCGCTGAATTTGGTGCAATCTGAGCGCAGTAGCCTGGTATCTGGTGCCGCTACTGGTATGCTTGTGGCTGCTTCTTTGGCTCCTCCAGCAGGCATTGTGGGCATGGGCAGTGCGATCGCTCGATGGGATTTAGTAATTAATGGTTTGTTCCTGTTGCTGCTGCAACTGGTAGGAATTAATTTGACAGCTGCATTGTTGTTCCGGTTTTTTGGTTTGTCTGCGCGGGGAGTACGCTATACACGCGGCAAAAGCTGGTTATTTCCTGTCACATTAGCATTGACTTTGCTAGGTTTGACAGCTTTATTAACTTGGCAATTTAACAGTCCTCCAGATTTACAGCGCTCTACTCTTGCTCAACGAGCTGATGCTCAAATTGAAGAGGTAGTCAGTCAAAACCCTCTAGTTGATTTGGTTCAGACAAATGCCCGCTTTACCCGTTCTCAAATCCCAGGACAAAACACATTACTGACTACAGTTTACGTTCAACGCCGCAAGGGTGTAGATATCTCTGCTGAAGAAATTCGCTCTCGACTTACCCAAGCTATTCAAAGCCGTCTACAGCAACAAAACTTTGATGTTATACCTCTGGTAGATGCGATCGTACTTGAGCCGCCCGCAAGCAAGTAACTATGAGTAGCCTCATTCCATCTCACAAACAAGCTTTAGAAAAAGAGCGTCATGAAATCCTCCAGCAACTAGAAGAATGGCTGGAAATTCCAATGTTAGTGCTTGCCTTTGTATGGCTGGCACTGTTTGTGATCGAGTTAATCTGGGGATTAAATCCTTTGCTGGAAGTGTTTAGCAACACGATTTGGATAATTTTCATTCTTGATTTTTTGCTAGAACTGACATTATCACCCCGCAAGCTCCCCTATCTCAAACGTAATTGGATCACTGTTGTTTCTCTGTTCTTACCCGCTTTACGTATTTTCCGTATAGTTAAGGTGCTGCGGACGCTACAAACAGTAAGAGCGGTGCAAGGATTGCGGTTGCTGCGGGTGATGACAAGTACCAATAGAGGTATGCGGGCATTGAGTGCTAGTTTTAACCGTCGTGGGTTTGGCTATGTGGTAGTTTTAACAGTAATTATCACGCTAGTTGGATCTGCGGGGATGTATGCATTTGAAAATCAGCTTCCCGATGGTTCTGGATTGACTAATTATGGTACTGCCCTGTGGTGGACAGCAATGCTAATGACAACAATGGGTTCGGAATATTGGCCGAAAACACCAGAAGGTAGGGTACTGTGCTTTCTTCTAGCTTTATATGCTTTTGCTGTCTTTGGCTACGTAACAGCAACTCTAGCCACGTTTTTTATCGGTCGGGATGCAGACGATGACCAAGCGGAAGTAGCTGGTGTAAAATCAATTACGGCACTACATGATGAAATTGCTGCCTTGCGAGCAGAGATTCAGAAATTATTAGAGCGAGATTCTTAAAAATAAGTATAATTCATGCCTTAAATTACTATAGCTCATTTACAGTACCTATCAGCTTAGTAGACATGTGATCACAAAACCAGATACTTTCATATCTTTTTCTTTCTCAGCAAAAGTTTTACAGTACCTCCTACAACTAAGGCTAAAGTACTAGGAGTGGTGGAAAAATCGAAGGGTACAGCAGCAGTGTTAGTGGTAACACTTACAGATTGAAGGTCGATGTTAGCTCGTGCAGATGTGGTATCATCTCCAAGAAAAATAAAGTTAGAAGTTCTGTAAACATCACTTCCAAATCCGGTAGCTGTGGTGTAGTCACGTAGCGAACCATTCAAGAGAGGAGTAGCACCACTACTGAGCGTATAGGAGTTACCAGAAATATTCAAATCATAACTACTTAAGCTTGATAGCAAACTAGAAACGTTACTTACTTGTTCACCAACAGCATCAAAACTTGCATTAGCCTGAGAGAAAATATCACTAGTTCTAAAACCTATTTCTATGCCTTGCTTATCACTACTGAGAACTATGACGCTGAAGCCGGCGCGAGGATGACTTGGATCTTGAGTATCTACTTGGGAATTAATCCTCACAGTAAAACTCAGCTTATAACCAGCATTTCGATCTAGCGAGGGAAATGATGAGTTAACGAAGGTAGTAGGAGTGATATTAAAAAACGGAGACGTAGCATTTGGAGTAACTGCGACATTATAGTTGCTATAGCCACCATATATACCATTATTGTTACTCGCACTGGTATTCAAATTTGTTACACCACTGTTGAAACTTTGAGTACCTCCATTCGGAGAACCAAAAATTAGCCAATTTGATGGTGCATTATATTGATCGGGCGTCACGCCTGATGCGCCATCATAAAGAATTAATCCTCCATCCAAAGCCATTGCACGGTTAGCTGTTAGCAGCATAGCTAATCCAATGGTAAAAGCAACTATTTTGTTTCTCATAATGATTTATGTATTCATGTAAGTAATTACAGCAATTTTCAAATGCAGCGATTATAGGTGATTGTACTAACACAATATTTCTATACAATTACACCTGTATACTACCTAAGCAATAATATGTTTAATACTTAAGTATGCAATGTTGCTTTTATATTGAAAATTCTCGCTTTAAGTCGGAAATATCTAGTAATTTTTGTAATAATTACTTATTTATATTGTATATTAATAAACATAAAAATGGCTAGAGCTAAAATTAGAGCAAAATTTAATACATACTATTCTAAGTGTTGAGTAACACAGCGCACTCTGCAAAGCAAGTTTATAGATTTTGCATTAGAGAGGAATAGTGAATCAGAGTAATGGGCTGTGTACCTGCAATATGTTTTGTGATTTGGGCGATCGCACAACTCGATTCATACCCCAAAGCTTTCAGTTCAGCTAGACAACTATCAGCTTGTTCCACAGGAATGGAGGCTAATAAACCGCCAGAGGTTTGCGGATCGAATAGTAAAGAATAATTAGGATGATCTTCCCATTGCTCGAAGTTGACAATGTAACGGGAGGCACGTAAATTTTCGGGATGTATTGAGCTAAAAATTCCTTTTTGTAAAGTTTCTCGTGCGCCTGGTAAAACTGGAATGGTTTCCAATTGCAACTCCACAGCTACACCAGAAGCTTGCACCATTTCTATCAAGTGTCCGAGCAAGCCAAAACCTGTAACATCAGTACAAGCGGTTGCTCCATATTTCATGAAACACGTAGCTGCTGCTTGATTTGACAACAACATCGACTCCACGGCAGCATCAATCCAACGCCCTTTGGCTTGACGGTGCATATCAGCAGCAAATAACGTCCCCGTTCCCAGCGCTTTAGTTAAAATTAACACTTGTTCTGCCTGCATTCCGCCTTTACGCAAAAGTTTGTCAGGGTAAACCAAACCATTGCAAGTTAAGCCAAATGCCAGTTCTGTACCTTCAGTAGTGTGTCCGCCAATCAGGGGTGCTTGTGCTTGATTTAGCACTTTTACGGCACCGGATAACATTTGGTAAAGTGTTTCTTCGACTTTGGCGGGTGCAGCGTAGGGAATGGTGGCGATCGCTAATGCACTTTGAGGAGTTGCCCCCATTGCAAAAATATCGCTCAAGCAATGATTAGCACTAATTTGACCAAAAACATAGGGATCATTAATCAAAGTGCGAAAATAATCTATCGTCTGCACAATGAATCGATTAGCTGGCACTTGCACCACCGCCGCATCATCTGGTGCATCCAACCCAATAACAATATCCTGTCTTTCTTCTCTAATTGGTTGTTCTAGTTTAATTCGGTGGAGAACTTTCTCTAGAACTGTACTACCAACTTTAGAACCACAGCCAGCACAGCGCATTCTTGAAGAAGACGCAAAGAGAGAAAAATTCCCCGTGTCCTCTTGCTCTCCCATCTGAGGCAAATTACTAAACCTCTCCATAAAACGGCGATCAATCCAGTCTTTCCAGCGCCACAAGAGTTTGTGAGGTGGCAAGGTAAAAGAACCGCGTGTGGCGATCGCTTGTCCATTGCCTGTACCAATTAAGCTTAAATATTGTTTCTGTGGTTTGTAGGGTTTGAGGGGTTTTCCTAGTAAAATTCGCCTTAAGTTCTCAAACAAAGGTTTACCTTGCCGAACAGCAAATACTCCGGCTTTCGGACGAGGATAATTTACCATTGTGGCGATATCTCCAGCAGCAAATACGTGCGGGTGAGACAAAGATTGTAATCTATCGTTGGCTAAAATAAAGCCTTGCTCATCAGTCGCTAATCCCGCAGCTTTTAACCATGAGGGCGCAGATGCCGCTGTCACCCAGAAAATGTGACTGCATTCCACAGTCAAACCAGATTCACATATAACTTTATTCGGTTCGACTTGACATACACTTTCCCCTAAATGCACCTGAATACCACGATTAGTCAAAAGTTGGTTCACCAAATGCTGTACTGACTCATGATAATTGGGCATTAACTCAGCATTTCGCTGAAACAAATGAATCTTTAGATTGGGAATCGAACTTTCATCATGGAAAGTTTTACCAGATAATTCCCTTGCCCTTCTTTTTATCTCCTCTAAATGAGCCTGCATCGATAGTGCTAATTCCACACCACCAGCACCTCCACCCACGATTCCAATAGTTAGCGATTCCTGCGGTTTTTGTGCAAGATTTTCGACAATTTGATACCAATGTTTCAATAATTTCGATACTGGTTTTGCCGGAATTGCATATTCTGCTGCTCCTGCTACAGATATCGTCGCTGGAGTGCTACCAATATCAATTGACAGTAAATCAAAAGTTACTGCCGGATGATGAGCGCAAATTACTTTGTTATTTTCTAAATCTAAACCTATGACTCGATTTATATACAACTGTGCTTGAGCAAATTTTGCTAAAGGTTGCAAGTCAATGTGGCATTCATCATGGTTATAGAATCCGGCAATGTGTCCTGGTAACATCCCAGAGTAGGGTGTATCATAGCTTTCAGTAATTAAAGTTATTCGCACTCCCGGTAGAGGTTTCATACCAAACATTAGCAGCACTATTGCATGAGTATGACCACCACCAATCAGCACTAAATCTTGAATAATAGGCTGTAAATTTTGCTGCATATTAATATTTGGCAAATACTTCTGTCCGAGCTACTACCATTGATTTAGTTATCTATAATGCTGTTAAAGTAGAAACCAGAATCAATAATATTCTAACTTCTGAATGTTAAGTTCAATGTCTCGTCAATATTTTAGATGCCTCACTCTGGCTCTTATCCTGGAACAGCAGGCACCTCTCGGAGCAAGTCGGGTTCATTGTGTATAAATGTGATTTGCAATGTCCCTATTAGCTCTTTATAGGTATGAGTTGCTCTAGGCTCTGCTGACTCAAATGCAAATCTGTCTATTGTAGAGAGGCAGCGAGTCTATCCAAGTTGGCACTCGGCACTTAAAAATTGATGCAGATTTAAGATGTTTGAGTACAGGTGAAAGTCAGTAATCCAAGCTCCTGCTTGGTTAATTGCCTCACTTACATGAGCTGTCGTCTGAATCTGTTCTGCTTTGGTGAAGCCATCCAGACGTAGAAACTGTTGCTCAAACACAAGCTAACCTCCGAAGTGAATCAGTTCTAATATAGAGGAGTAACGAGAAAGCCGTCTTCATCCTGCAAGCTCATCTACTTGGAGATATGAAGACAGTCTACTCCTGGATGCCTTAGTGGGATAGCTCTTTGTGATCTGAAATTGGTACTATATATTAAGACGATAATTAAGACGATAAAAATCTCTTAAAAATTCAAGTATCAAAAATTATCATATATGTACTTTTGGATGCGATCGCCATCAATCCTGCTAGGACAGATAAAAATTGAGCTAGTGGAGATAAGATTTTGTTAGAGAAATTATTCTCTCGTAAAATTGCTAATTGGCTAAGTAAACCAATATCTTCACCGAAGTTCGTTAAAAAACAATTGGTGATAGCACTACAAAATTTAGGTAATGAGAATATAGAAACCAGCTTGGCTGCAATTGATACATTAGAACAAATTTCTCAAGATTATCCACAGTACCACTGGAAAATTATAGAAAATCTTTCTGTTTTTGTACGAAACAATACCACCTTTCTTGCCAAAGTAGAAATAGAGAGCAACCCGTCATCAAAAATTCGTGCAGATATTCAAGCTGCTTTAAGTGTTATTGCTAGAAGAGATGCTACAAAAGATCCAGAAAATCAGCAACTTGATTTAAGCCACACGAACATACCGGGAGTAAATCTTCACAAAGCTAATCTACAGGGCGTAAATCTCTATCAGGCAAATCTATCTGAAGCTAATCTTGTTGATGCAAACTTGCAGGAATCAATTCTTAGTGCAGCAAATCTATCTGAAGCTAATCTAAGTGGTGCTAATCTCTCTAGAGCTATTTTGCATGCAGCAAACTTACGTACAGCAAATTTGACTGGTGCTAACCTTACTGAGGCGAGCTTGTTTCTAGCTAATCTTCATGGCACAAACCTTGAGAGAGCAAATCTTGTCGGCACTAATTTACGAGATGCAAATATCTATTGAGCAGATATTTTTAATCATAGTTAAATCCTCAATTGTATTTTTTGATATATAGTTTCATTTTTGGATAAATGCTATAATTTTGCTCTTTATACTTCCCTCCACTCCTTATTTGTAATGAGGAACACTATTTTTATGTCTGCCAAAAAGACAGACGTGCTGAAAAGTTGTTTGATAGCAATAACAATACTATTGAGTCTGTCATCGGCTGCGAGTATATTTATTGATTCGCAAGTTGAGGAATTGTCAACTGAACAGAAAATAGCAAACAAAAATCAAGCATTAACTACAACAGCCATATTTTTTCTAGGATTAGCAGTTATGGTTAATGCTTACTATGCAGCAAAGCGTGCAGAAGCAATTCAAAATAGTGCGATCGCTACTGAGAAAAATCATGAAATTAGTATAAAAAATTTACAGCTAGCGCAAGAGCAATTAATTACAGAGCGCCTGATGACTGCAATTACTCAGTTAGGGCATGAGGATGTGGCAACACGAACAGGGGCGATTTACATACTAGAAAAGGTTGCTCAGGATTCTCCACAAGAATATTGGACAATCATGGAAATTATCTCTGCATTTGTACGAGAGAAAGCTGGTATTAAAGAGGAACTAGCAAAAATACCGATAATTTCTACTGATATCCAAGCAGCCATGACTGTGATTGGTAGACGTAATGTAGAGCGAGATCGAGAAAATCAGAAACTAGATTTACGGAATGCAGTGATCAGGCAAGCAGATCTAACAAATGCTAAACTACAAAGCCTAGATTTAAGCGGAGCTGACTTGACAAGAGCACAATTGCGAGGATCTGACTTGTTTGAGTCTAATCTTGAGAATGCCAAACTCTGCGGAACAATTCTCTACGAAGCTAATTTACGATCATGCAATCTACAAGCAGCTAACTTCAGTGGAGCGAACTTAAATCGAGCCAACTTAGCTGAAGCGAACTTACGTTCTGCTAATTTATCTGGGGCAAGTTTGCGTGCAGCTAACCTTTCGGGAGCAAATCTCTACAAAGCTAATTTGCAAGGAGCAAACCTAAAAGTTGCCGATCTCTCCAAAGCAAAGTTATTTCTTGCGAACTTACAAGGAGCAAAACTTGGTAAAGCTAAACTACAGCTGAGTGGTCTCATTGGTGCTAACCTCAAAGGTGCTAACCTCAATGGCGCTGACTTGGAGCAAGCAAACCTGAATGCAGCCAAACTCCAACAAACAGAGATATTTTTTGCGAATTTGGATCAAGCTAGCCTCAGAGAAGCCGATTTGTTGGGAGCAAATTTGATGGGAGCCAATCTGCAACAAGCAATGTTTCATGAAGCTAATCTCTGCGGTACAAATCTGATGGGAGCCAACTTATTTGGAGCCAATCTTGATGATGTTAAACTACAAGGGGCAATTTTAAGAGGAGCCAAAAATTTGCAATTACAGCAGATTCAATTTGCAGTTGGCGATCACACAACTGTTTTACCTGACTATCTCGAAGCTCCAGCCAATTGGATGCGATCGCAACACTCACAAACATCAGCAATGGAATCTGAAACTTGACTTGAGAAGTGTAGTTAAAGCAACATTTTAAAACTTTCTTTCCTACCAACGGATACACCGTACCTACGCTCTTGCGCATAGCGACTTCTGTTCCCCGTGGGGGTTCGGTGCAGGGTAAGTAGCCGCTTTGCGTGTACCGCGTCTACTGCCTTCTGCCTTCTACCTAAAACATCTCACTATGTTCGTCATCCCAACATTTACTATCATGCCAAGTTCTATTCGTATTTTCGCATTCTAACTTACTCTCGATCCAGGGAATTGACGTTGGATGGCTGGAAGTAGAGGTTGAACTATTTGCTGCAAGCTGAGAACTGTAAAGCAGTATGAAAGTGAACGATGAAGTGCCAAAAGCAACTATAGCAAGAATCAAAAGATAAATTTTGCTCCTTTGGATTTGCTGTGGATAGCGCATAGTTTTTATATATTTTAATTGCGACAAACACAGTTATATATCCGCCTATCTTGGCATATTATTTTTCATACTTAATAGATATTGCAGTCATCTTAATTAAAGATATACAAGTAGATAGGAATAAAGATTTTTCGTGAAGACTAAGTAGAAGTTAGATGATATAACCTAGCATTAGAAAGATTTGTAAGGTTTCTCGCTTCTTTATAAAATCATCTTGATTTTTTCTCCTACTTAGTTGTTCATTGTTTTTTTCTTTCACTTTTATCTGGTTACAACAAACAAATAATTTTTGATTTTCTAAGTATATATAATTAATAATTTTCATCACTTATTGTTTTTTTAATAAAAACTGTTGAGTTTTTATGTGAATAAAAATGTTTCTAAAAATCCAACAATGATATTACTTATTTTAGATTGTTACTAAGTATTTACCCTTTCACACCGCTACCAGTTTCTGTAGGTACAATATAACGTTGTAAAAATAAGAATAGTAACAGTACTGGAGCGATAGAAATTACAGAGCCAGCAGCTACCAAGCGCCAGTCTAGAGAAAATGTACCTGCTAGCTTGGCTACTCCCAAAGGAAGAGTATATAAATTTTCATCTTGAATGACGATTAAAGGCCAAAGAAAGTCACTCCATGAACCAATAAAAACAAAAATTGCTAGTGTAACCAGTGCTGGACGAATGGCTGGCAACATAACATACCACCACAAGCCTAACTCAGAACAACCATCCATACGTGCTGCTTCTTCCATCTCTTTGGGAACGCTCATAAAAGCCTGCCGCAATAGAAAAATACCAAAGGCAGAGGCTAAACCAGGAAAAATCACACCCAAATAAGTATTTCTCAAACCTAGCTGGACTGTCAAAATGTATAGAGGAATCATCACAATCTGAAAAGGAATCATGATTGTAGAGACGATCGCAATAAAAATCCAGTCTCTGCCCACAAAAGATAGCCTTGCCAAGGGATAAGCAGCTAAAGCACAAAACAGTAAATTTAAGCCTACAGTTAGCAACGCCACCAGGGTACTATTGAACAGGTACTGTCCAAAAGGATTGGTTTGCCACACCGTCACAAAGTTCTCAAAAGTTGGTTGAGCTGGCAATAACTGCGGCGGCGACTGAAAAATATTTTCGGTTTGAGATTTTAACGCCGTACTCACAAGCCAAAGTAGGGGGAAGAGCGTCGCAGCTGCGATCGCTCCCAACAATCCATACACTCCCAGAACTTTGAACTGTGAATTACCACTCGAAGAATTCATATTAAACCTCTACAAAAACTGCGCTCGGTTACTCATCATAAATCTGTAGCTTATACCAATTTTGGATTGCCAAGCTTGTATCTGAGTGAGTTCTAAAACAGCCGAGACTTGCCTTTTTAATCACATCCTGACCATATTTATATTTTTTGTAATATTTTCTTAAGAATTTGATTGACTTTTAGTGTCAAGCTGATAATCTAATAATTGAGAGCAAGTAAAATTAACGACAGGCACACGTTAATACTCCAAATTTCCGGACTATGGCTCGTGCCTCCTGCCTGAGTCCAACGCAGTGATACTTTGCTTCCCTAGAACATTCAACAAGAAAGATTATCAAGCCTATTCAACAAGAAAGATTATCAAGCCTAACATTCAGATTTGCACTGTTCTGATTTTTGTTAATAGAGTGCTTGTGTAATCATGCAGAATTTTTAACTGCAAGTTTCTTGAAAAGACTAGGATGTACTTAGGCAAGCTAGTTCCCTGTGTATTATGTCCACCCTTCATTGTAATTACTCCCATCAATCAATTTTTGAATATCGCGATTTACCATCTTAATTGCGATGCCATGAATTACCTTAAGTCTAGCAGGTGGCTGCTAGACTTAATTTTTATTAAATAGCTAATATACTCTTTCTCTTCTCTGCATTCTTTAGTGTTAGGACTTACGTAAAATTCCTCTAAAATTCTCTTAACTCCGTGTCCTCTGCGTTCTCTGCGGTTTATTATTCCATAACTCGTGCGTAAGTCTTGGTGTTTTTAAATTATGTATTTTTAAGAAAAAGAGAAAGGCATCACAAGGTATCACTTAGAGTTAATAAATGCCTCAATACTATTAACAATAAGTTGTCTTTCTTCATAGCTAAAACCTACATCACACCCAAATTATAAGTCTGTGCAACAGAATGATTACAACTCAAGCTTGTTGCAAATGGAAATATAAAAATAGCAATTATAAATATAATTGCGATTACAAATGGAAAAGTAGCAAAAAATAAACTAAAAACTCTCAAAAAGACAAATCTAATTTGAAATATAAGTTTCGTAGAAGTTTGTTCAAAATGTTCTACATTTGAACGAACGAAAGAAAGGTGGATTGAATATTATCAATACAATGCTGATAAAAATTAAGGTAAAAAACCACGCAATCAATTGAGACCAAGTGCTTTATTGCATAGATAAAATAGATATGTTTTATTGAATATTTTTTATTAAACGAGTATATCTTTTCTCTAATATGTCTTGCCACCTGCTTTGACCATAAATTTTTTCATACTATCCAAATGCTCAACAGAACCATATTGACAATGTGTTGATTGTATAATTTCTGTGGGAATACTAAGTTTACGAGTATAAAGTTTTGCCTATTCACTAACAGGTGAACCACTTACTCAGAAAAAACGTTTGAGAAAAACAGACTGATGAAGAGGCCTCACTCCAGCAAAGTTAAAGCTTTCCCATTACAGCTTGTTCTTATTGTTCCATTTGTTTTACAAATTTTTGGAGCAGTTGGTCTGGTGGGCTACCTGTCCTTTAAAAATGGGCAGAAAGCCGTGAACAACTTGGCAGATCAGTTAATGAATCGAACTAGCAGTCTAGTAGACCAACACCTGAATTCCTATTTATCGATTCCTCATAAAGTGAATCAGATTAATGCTGATGCGATCCAGATGGGATTATTGGATGTGCGCGATCGCCAAACTGTCAGCAAGTATTTCTGGAAACAGATGCAGGTGCATGACTTGTCTTACATCGGTATTGGACTGACAACAGGTGAAGGAGCAGGGGCAGGACGGTATGACGGTAAAACTGTCACGATTGATGATTGGAGTGCCAAGCCGCCGAAAAATTGGTACAGCTATGCCATAGATAATCAAGGCGATCGTACCCGTGTCATTGATACTTTTGATTGGAACAACTTTAAAGAACCCTGGTACACAGAACCCGTGAAAGCGGGAAGACCTATCTGGTCGCGGATCGTCACCATAAATTACAACTATCCATATATCGCTGCCTCCGCTGGTCGCCCCATCTATGACGCCCAAAATCGATTGCTGGGGATGGTTGGCGCAGACATCCATCTATTGAAGCTAAGTGAGTTTTTAAGACGTTTGGATGTCAGCCGCAATGGACAGGTTTTTATTGTGGAGCGCAATGGAATGCTAATCGCAAACTCTAGCACTCAACAACCCTTTACTTTGGTCAAAGATAATATTCAGCGGTTGAAAGCTACAGACAGTTCTGATCCAACAGTTCAGAGCATTGCCAAACAACTCCAACAAACCTTAAAGGGATTCCAGTCCATTACTAAACCCAGAAAACTGCAACTGAACTGGCAAGGAGAGACACATTTTGTTTATGTTACCCCTTGGCGTGACCAATATGGACTGGATTGGCTAGTGGTGGTTAGTGTGCCGGAACACGCTTTTATGGCACAAATCAACACCAATACCCGCACTACCATTTTGCTCTGTCTAGGAGCATTGATTGTGGCAACCCTGATGGGCTATTTCACCTCCCGCTGGATTACACGCCCGATTTTGCGCATGAATCTAGCAAGTCAGGCAATGGCATCTGGTAATTTAGAGCAAACACTAGACAACAGTAGCGTTCAAGAACTCAACACACTTGCCCACTCCTTTAATCACATGGCAGGGCAATTGCGCGAATCCTTTACTGCCTTAGAGAACAGTAAAGCAGAGCTAGAAGATCGGGTAGAAGAACGCACTAGCGAACTCAAAACCGCCTTAAGTGAGTTGCAACGCACCCAAGCACAAGTAGTTCAGAACGAAAAAATGTCAAGTTTGGGTCAACTAGTAGCGGGCGTAGCCCATGAAATCAATAACCCAGTCAACTTTATTCACGGCAATATTACTCACCTGAATGAATACACTCAAGATTTGCTGCGGATGATCCAACTCTACCAGCAACGCCACCCCAGCAATGATCTAGAAATTCAAGCGCTAGCCGACGAAATCGATTTGGAGTTTCTAGTTGATGATTTAAAGAAAATGCTGTCTTCGATGAAAATCGGGACTAATCGAATTCGGACGATAGTTTTATCGTTGCGTAACTTTTCCCGCATGGATGAAGCGGAATTTAAAACAGTTGACATTCATGAGGGGATTGAAAGCACGCTGTTGATTTTGGCACACCGTCTCAAAGAAAAATCAGAACGTCCGGCAATTGAAGTGATTCGAGATTATGCCAACTTACCCCAAGTAGAATGCTATCCCGGACAACTCAATCAAGTGTTGATGAATATTCTGGTGAATGCAATCGATGCCCTCGATGAGGTAAATGCCAAGCGCACCCACCAGGAAATAGAGGAAACTCCAAATCAGATAACTATCCGTACTTCAGTCATTGACTCGCAGTCTGTAGAAATTGCGATCGCCGACAACGGATCGGGAATGCTAGAGCAGGTTAAAAATCGTATTTTTGATCCTTTCTTCACCACCAAACCCGTAGGTAAGGGAACAGGCATGGGCATGGCTATTAGCTATCAAATTATTACTGAAAAACATGGTGGTCAATTAGAATGTTTTTCTACCCCTGACAAAGGAACAGAGTTTATAATTCAATTGCCGATTAGACAGCGAGTTTGTCAGGCAGTCTAAAAGTTTAACTTACAGAATTAATCTCATCTAATCCAGTTCAGTTAAGATTTCACAGCATCAAAATGGATATACTTTAATCCAGTTTCTGTACAAACAGCACCTAAAGGTTTATCCCAAGATTCAATCGGTAATTGAGGTAAATAAGCAAAATCAAAAACAATGCCAATAGTAGTTTTATTAGCCCACTCAGGTGCCGCCAGCAAGCGATCGTAATATCCCCCACCGTAACCCAAGCGATAACCTTGATAGTCACAAGCAACAGAAGGTACAAGAATTAAATCCACCTCAGTGGAATCTATTGTTGGGGCATGAGGATGGGGTTCGTTAATGCCATAAGCTCCAATCTGTAAAGATTCCTTTGGTGTCCAAATGTGCCAGTACAAGGAATCGCCGACACAGCGAGGAAATCCCCAGATTTTACTATTGCCAAACAAAAAGCTCAAATCAGGTTCTTGGCGAAAGCTGAAATAAGCCAGGATTGTTTTTGCTTGAGTAAATAAGGTTGATGTGAGCAGGTGGGTGCAGATGCGATCGCTCTTTTGTTTCCATTCTGTAACTGACATTAATTGACGTTTTTTTAAAAGCGATCGGCGTAGTTGTGTTTTTTCCATTCAATTATGCATAGAAAATTAACCAAGAAGAAACAAAGACACCAAAGAAACATTTATATGTATCTTGGTGCCTTTGTGGTTATATTATGCCTAATTTAATTTGACATATTAAACTTAAGCAGCATTTTGCCGCCACCAGTCAATCGTATTCTTCAACCCTTTTTTTAAGTCCACTTGGGCAGTGAAGCCAAAGGCTTTCTCCGCCCTTTGTGTATTCAAGCAACGACGTGGTTGCCCATTAGGCTTGTCAGTTTCCCAAACAATTTCGCCATCAAATTCCATCAATTCACAAATCAGGTTAATCAAATCGCGGATCGAGATTTCATAACCTGTTCCTAAATTAACTGGTTCTGGGTCGTTATAAAATTGACTACCCATCACAATTCCCCGTGCCGCATCCTCAGAATAGAGAAACTCACGGGTAGGACTACCATCACCCCAAACAGAAATTTTCTTGTCTCCCTTAATTTGGGCGTCGTGAACTTTGCGAATTAAGGCTGGAATTACATGAGAACTTCTAGGATCGAAATTATCTTCTGGCCCGTATAAATTCACAGGCAAAAGATAAATGCCGTTAAAGCCGTACTGTTGGCGGTAAGCTTGCAACTGTACTAACAAAGCTTTTTTTGCTACTCCATAGGGGGCGTTAGTTTCCTCTGGATAGCCATTCCATAGGTTGTCTTCGTTAAATGGTACCGGAGTAAATTTTGGATAGGCACAAATAGTGCCTATACAGATAAATTTTTCTACGACCGCTTGATAGGCAGCGTGAATCAGCTGAGTTCCCATCATCAAGTTATCGTAGAACAATTCGGCGGGTTTTTCGCGATTGAGACCGATACCACCAACGTGGGCTGCAAGGTGAATGACAATATCTTGCTGATCGACTGCACGTTGGCAGTTTTCCATCAAACGCAAGTCGCAATCGCGCGATCGCGGCACCGTAATTTTCTCCCGATTTGCTCCTGCTTTCACGAGACAATCTATCACCTGACGTCCAAGAAAACCAGAGCCTCCAGTGACTAGAATCCTTTTATTATTCAGTTCTAAGGCCTTCATTATGATATTTTGCTCGTGTTTTTTTACAAGTGAAGCACGCCCAACTCTTGTCGAATCATCGCATTATCTTTAATTGCTTTGACTACATTGCCATTAGGGGAAGTCAAACCTAAAGCTTGCAAGTCTGCTTCTACCATTAAGGCGACTAGTTCTTCAAATGTTACCGAAGGTTTCCAACCCAACTTTTGCCGTGCTTTTGCAGAATCACCAATTAACAACTCTACTTCTGCTGGGCGGAGATAGCGTGGATCGAACTCCACATACTCTTGCCAATCAAGATTTACATAACTAAATGCTAGTTCTAGAAATTCTCGGACTGAGTGAGTTTCACCAGTGGCAATCACGTAGTCTTCAGGCTTATCTTGTTGTAGCATCATCCACATTGCCCTAACGTAATCCTTGGCGTAACCCCAATCACGTTTGGCATCTAAATTGCCCATATAAAGCTTTTTCTGTCTTCCACCAAAAATCCGAGCAACTGCCATTGTGATCTTACGCGTCACAAATGTTTCACCCCGACGTGGAGATTCATGGTTAAAAAGTATGCCATTGCAAGCGAACAAGCCGTAAGATTCGCGATAATTTACCGTTTGCCAGTGGGCGTAAACTTTAGCGCAAGCATAAGGGCTGCGGGGATAAAATGGTGTTGTTTCTTTTTGAGGTACCTCTTGTACCAAACCAAACATTTCTGAAGAACCAGCTTGGTAGAAACGCACCTGAATCCCGGTACGATGCTGATAATCACGGATTGCTTCCAACAAACGCAGCGTTCCCATTCCAACTGCATCTGCGGTGTATTCGGGTGAATCAAAACTTACCCTGACGTGGGATTGAGCACCCAAGTTATAAATTTCGGTTGGCTGCACTTCTTCTAAGATGCGACGTAGTGTAGTGCCGTCAGTTAAGTCGCCATAGTGAAGAAACAGTCGCACTCCCTCTTTGTGAGGATCTTCGTAAATGTGATCTATACGGTCTGTGTTGAATGTTGAAGTCCGGCGAATAATACCATGAACTTCGTAACCTTGTTCAAGTAAAAACTCGCTCAAATAGGAGCCATCTTGACCGGTAATACCAGTAATCAAAGCTCGCTTCGGTTGCGTCATGCTCAATTGCCCTTATCCTTTTGATGATATTTATACAAGCGACTTCGTACAAACTAGCAAGTAATTACTGTGTTGCTCAATGGGAAACCTACGAATTTCGCTTGTTTCTTAGCCACTTTAACTCAGTAAATACGCTGATTTTAAAATAACTTTAAGGTTATTACCTAGCAAATCGGCAAAAAATTGTTGATATCCAGCAAATAGTAATCTTACTCTTTACTAATAATTTATATATTGAAAGATTTCATAAAGAATAAATTAAGCTTAAGTAGATGATTGTAGTAAATAACACATTAGAAAATGAACAAAAACTCAAAGCGGATCAGATAAATAAACTCTGAAATTTTGATTATCTAAAATTTTTTAGTGAGAGATTAATTAATGTGTGAAGAGTTGACTTCTGGGGTTATTAACTGCCCCAGAAAATCATTGCAGTACTAATCTTTCAATAAGCTCCGTTATCTTTGGGCAGAACGACTACACGAACAGTTTTCAAAATAATCCATAAATCGAGCCAAAAATTCCTGAATTTGACATAATGCAGGTCTATTTGAACTCGTCGGGGATAGGGAATGTCATTGCGACCAGAAACTTGCCATAATCCGGTGATTCCAGGTCGAATTGTTAAAATCTCATCGATATGGTAGCCGTACTTGGGTAATTCTTCCGCTACTAAAGGTCTAGGGCCGACAACACTCATATCCCCCTTTAAGACATTCCAAAACTGAGGAAATTCGTCCAAGCTAGTAATTCGCAAAAATTTTCCAATCTTTGTAATCCGAGGGTCGTGCTTGAGTTTAAAACTGGTTTCAAATTCTTTGCGCAACTCAGGTGATGTATCCATCATTTGCATGAGGATTTCGTCGGCATTGCTCACCATTGTGCGGAACTTGATACAGTTAAATGACTTGTAGTTTTTTCCAACCCGTTCTTGGACATAAAAAATAGGGCCGTTTGAACTTAGAGCAATCAGCGAGGCCAATATTAAGTAGACGGGGGAAAACAAAATCAGCACAGAGAGCGAAAAAATTATATCGAACAGGCGTTTGCCAAACTCTCCGTTTAAAGCCTGAAGGGATAAACCTTTGAGCTTAACTTTACGCGTCTTTCTAGGTTGACCGCGTTTTAAGAACGTACGCGATCGCCCAATTGACGTCAACCTCGTTTCGTTGGGTTGCGTCAGTACTTCGGACGGGGTAACACTGTTTGAAAAAGAGCGCCCCGTGCCAGATGTGCTACGCGATCGCTTGCCAAAGAGGAGTGAGCTCTGGGCAGTCATCATAATCCTTAATAATCCACACCACACATAGTCCCAATCTTAAAGCCAAAAGCAGGTGTTTCTGGGAGCTTTTTTGCAAAACCCTGCACTAAAAATTAACTTTGTATGCTACTCAAGGTTTTTGTTCAATACATTTGTGTAAAAATTCTAGATAACGCTGGGAAAAAATTTGGCGAGAAAACTGATTAGCGTGCGATCGCGCATACTCTGGATTGAATTTACCTTGATAAGCTTCAAAGATTTCTGTGGCTTCTATCAATGCTGTTTCTGTTTGTTCGCCAAACAAAACACCCGTTCCTGTTTCTCCCCAATCACGAATATCTCGCACCGTTTCTTTGGCACCGCCGACACCATAGGCAATTACAGGTGTGCCACAAGCTTGGGCTTCTACTAAGGCAATACCAAAATCTTCACAAGCTGCATACACAAATCCTTTGGCATGAGCCATATATTTTTTAACAACCGCATCGGGTTGCCATCCCAGTATTTGTATATTAGAGTTTGCTATCTCACGGATTTTCGTCATTTCTGCTCCTGTGCCAATTACTACTAGTTTTTTTTGCATTTGGTTAAAAGCCCGAATTATTAAAGATACTTGTTTGTAACTTACTAACCGGGAAACAGTCAGATAAAAATCCTCTTTTTCAGGAATAAAAGGAAAACTATCGATATCAACAGGTGGATAAATAACAGTTGCTTCTCGGCGGTAACAGCGCCAAATTCTACGAGCTGTGTGCTGGGAATTAGCAATAAAGTAATCAACACGATTAGCGCTAGTTACATCCCACAAACGCAAATGGTGTAATAAATAACGTGTTGCCCAACCAGTTACACCACTGCCTAGTTTGCTGTGGCGCAGATAATCAAAAGTCAAGTCCCAAGCATAGCGCATGGGACTGTGGCAGTAACAAATATGTAACTGATCGGAAGTAGTCAGAATGCCTTTAGCGACGGCGTGAGAGGAAGAGAGAATGACGTCATATTCCCGCAAATCGAGTTGTTCAATGGCGAAGGGTAAAAGAGGTAAATAATTTTGTACTCCTTTGCGGGCGAAGGGAAAGTGCTGGAGAAACGTCGTACCAATTTGACGCTTGTATAAATAACTTTCTGGGTTGCTGGATTCAAAATCGATGAGGGCATATAAGTCCGCATCTACGTGAGTGAGGATTTCCCGCACAACTTGTTCTGAACCGCCAGTGGCTTTAGGTGTCAGCCACTCATGCACTAAAGCATATTTCAAGGGCACAGCTAACTTTTGATAAGTGGTTTAAAAAAATTAGATAAATAATGAGATTAACTGAAAAGTTTCCCTTTGTAATCAAAAAATGGGAAATGCCCCATATCAGTTAAAAGACGTAACTATTCCAAAAGAAGTTCCACAAATGTCGCAACCTGATAATCTCAGATTAGGGGCTAGGGATTAGGGACAAATAAGAGGAGGGGGAGAGGGGGAAGTGGGGGAGTGGGAGAATTTATCAAAAACATTCCCCTTGTCCTCTTCTTAGCCCCTAGCCTCTAGCCCCAGAATTATTGAGATAGGAATTGGGGATTTATGCGAATTCTGATTATGGGTGGCACTCGATTCATTGGTGTCTATTTGACTCAACTGCTAGTACAAAAAGGGCATGAGGTGGTGTTGTTCAATCGTGGCAATCGTCCGACACCAGTTGAGGGTGTAGGACAAATTACAGGCGATCGCACAGACGCTACCCAGCTTAAAGAAAAACTTGCTAGAGAAAATTTTGATGCTATTTTTGATAACAACGGGCGGGAACTCAGTGATACTCAACCACTGGTAGAAATTTTTCAAGACCGTGTGCAGCATTTTATATATATGAGTTCTGCTGGAGTATACCTCAAATCAGACCAGTTACCTCATGTTGAAGGCGATCCAGTTGATCCTAAAAGCCGTCATCGGGGTAAACATGAAACAGAAGCTTATCTAAGGGAAGTGGAAATTCCTTTTACTTCGATTCGTCCGACGTATATCTACGGCCCCCAGAACTACAATGATTTAGAAGCTTGGTTTTTTGATCGGATTGTACGCGATCGCCCCATTCCTATTCCTGGTAATGGACTGCATATTACCCAGTTAGGACACGTCAAAGATTTGGCAGGGGCAATGACAAAAGTTTTAGATAATTCTCAGGCGATTCAGCAGGTTTACAATGTCTCTGGCGATCGTTTTGTCACGTTTGATGGTTTAGCGCGTGCTTGTGCTGTTGCTGCTGATAAATCTCCGGATAAAATTAAAATCGTGCATTACGATCCGAAAAAATTTGATTTTGGTAAGCGTAAAGCTTTTCCCCTACGGATGCAACATTTCTTTGCTTCAGTAAATAAAGCAATCACACAATTGAATTGGCAGCCTGAGTATGATCTGATTTCTGGATTAGAAGACTCGTTCCAAAATGATTATCTGGCATTAGGAAGAGACAAGATAGAAATTGATTTTTCTGTAGATGAAGAGATTTTGCAAGCAAATAGCTAATCGTTAATTGTTAACTGTCAACTGTAGCTGTTGATGAGTATCAGCACTCTTCGTGAGGCTGATATTCAGCAGCATTATATAATATATGTACATATTGCTGTACATAAGCTAATTTTTCCCTACAAAATTACATCCCCAACAGATGCCAGAAATGATTTTTTTAAGTTGTTAGATTTGGTAGTAGAAAACCATCAAATATATATCATTAATCGTCGTGATAGTGAAAATGTAGCCTTAATTTCTGAGTCAGATTTGATGAGTTTGATAGAGACAGTTTATTTATTGCGATCGCCTAATAATGCTCGTCGGTTAATGGATGCAATGGAGGAGTCTAAAACTGGTAAAATAAAACCCAAACTATTCAAGAATTGCAGCAGGAGTTGAGGCTTGAGCAAGAAGAGAAATTGTAATGCTGCCCACAGGAGGGGAAACTGGTAAACGCAATGCCAAACTGACAACACGATTTGTCTTGTGAAATGAACAAACTCAACTTGGCTTTGTTTTGGAGTTGATGTCCCCATCGGATATTTTGAGCGAAATATATCGTATTGGGCAGGAAGTAGAAGTACTGGAGCAACCATTAACTCTATTGGGAGAAGATGTATTGCCGGGGTTTGTATTGAACTTACACTTTGTATGGAATTAAGCTAAATGAGGCGATCGCTTTGTCAGTTTTTTGGTTTAGCTTATGTCTGTGATCAATTCACCTCAGTATAAACTCAACAATATTTTGACGGCGCGTGCTCGTTTGGGAGAATGCCCTGTTTGGGATTCAACCAACAAGTTGCTTTATTGGGTTGATATTTACAACCATCGAGTCAACCAATTTAACTCTGTGACTGAACAGAATGTATTTTTTGATGTTGGAGATGTAGTTGGCTCTGTTGCTTTAGCGGGTGCGAATCGGTTGATTGTAGCACTGCGGCATGGTTTGGCATTTCTCAACACTCAATCAGGTGAGGTAATGCCTATTATCCAGGTAGAAGCAGATATGCCTGATAATCGCTTAAATGATGGTAAATGCGATCCTAAAGGACGATTTTGGTTTGGTTCCATGTGTCCTGGTAAAACTCAAGGTAGCCTTTATCGTTACGATCCTGATGGTTCATTACACGTAATGGAAACAGGGCTGACAATTTCTAATGGATTAGGCTGGAGTCCCGATCAAAATACATTTTACTTGGCTGATTCTGACCAGCAGAAAATTTATGCTTACAATTTTGATGCTGAAACAGGTAATATTCGCAATCGCCGTGTTTTTGTGGATTTAACGAGTGAATCTTTTTATCCTGATGGGCTAACGGTTGATAGTGAAGGACATATCTGGGTGGCGATGTGGGATGGGTGGTGCGTAATTCGCTTTAACCCTCAAGGTGAAGAGATAGGGCGGATACCTCTACCTGTACAGCGTCCTAGTTGTTGTACTTTTGGTGGTGAAGACTTGCAGACACTTTACATCACCACTGCTTCGGTTGGACTCAGCGAAGAGGAGATCCAAAAAAGTTTTTACTCTGGCGATTTGTTTGCTCTGCCAACACAGATGATCGGATTGCCCGCTTATAATTTTCTTGGTTAAAACAACAGATGAGAACACGGGAATCAAGACATAGTTCTCGTTACCAGGTTGAACCTGGTAACGAGGGTTTGTGGGCTGCCGCCTGGTGGCTGTCAGTAGGAGTCTTGATGTGAATTACTTAAAATAAAATAGCAATCCTGTTCCAGCGATCGCCATGCCAACACCTGCGATCGCTCTCCAAGTAATTTTCTCACCCAACCACATAGCGATCGGGATGATAAATACCGGGCTAGTTTGCAGCAGAGTTGAAGCTACACCCGCAGCAGTAAATTTCAAGGCTGTTTGCTGTAACCAAATTCCTAAATAAGTTCCACAAAAAGCTGCAAAGAAAATTCCGAATATGACTGGCGATGATTTCCACTCAGGGCAGAGCAATATTCGATTCTGACGCCTCGGAAGAGATGCCCAAATCAGCAAAATCAATACTCCTGCACTCAATCGCAATAAAGCAGCCCATAAAGGACTAATGTTGGTATCAGCGAATGCTGCACGAGAGAAAACAGTTCCTGTAGCATTTGTTATTGCTGTTAACACACCTAAGCCAATTCCGCGCCCTAGATGTGTTGTCATACGATCACCCAGATCGGGAGTACGTTCTGTTACTACCCAAGCAACTCCTGCAATTGTGAGTAAAATACCGTACCAAGCACTGAGATTTAGCCGTTCTTGCAGGAAAATTTCGCTCGCGATCGCTGCTATGGGTGGTGCAAGAGTTCCCATTAGTAAGGCGCGACGCGCCCCTATTGTATTGATAGTGGCAAAGAAAGCTGTATCTCCCAAGCCAATGCCGACAATGCCGCTGCATAGCAGTAGAAAAAGAGGCACAGGAGGAATATTGGGTAATAATTCGCCTTTGATCGCAATCGTAAACAGAAGCAGAGCGATCGCAACTATACCCTTGATCAAATTCAGTTGTAATGGTGGAATGCGCTCTCCCAAGCGCCCATACACTACAGACGCGATCGCCCACAAACAGGCAGCAGATAAAGCCGCTATTTCACCTTGAAAAGCTGCAAATGATGATTTTAACAAAATATTAAAAATTATCACTACCCCTTTTCAAAAACAAAATAAATTTCATATTTTTAAGATAAATACCTGTATAAACATTAGCACTCAATGCCCTTTACTGCTAATTTTTGGAGAGCATAACATTAGCACTCACATGAATAAAGTGCTAAGGCATTCCTAAAATTTATTACTGATGATATAGGCTGCAATAATACTTTTTGTGGATGTAATTTTAATGTGAAATTATATCATTATCAAATAAATTAAAATCTACGCATTACAGATTCATAATAGGAACTTAGAAATGAAATATACTTTTGACATTGTAGGAGTATCTCCAGTTTTAAACTTCTTTCATCACCAACAAAAAACATTACAAAAGCCACAATGTAAAGGAGTAGAATACATAGCAACACATATGTGTACTTTAGATGCATTAATAGAGTCTGTGGAAGCAGTACCGCAAAAATGGGGTTGGGACAAAGACGAAGTTGTAGGTACAGTAATAAATTTTTGGATGAATAACTCAGAGAGTATTCGTTATTGGAAAGTACGTTTAAATGATGCAGGTAAAGAAAATTTACTAGTGGCAAGAGTTGCAGATGTTAAGGCGTTAAAAGCCGAATTGGAATATTTATTAGGTGAGTAGATATAGATAAAAACGTAGTAGAAGTGAGTTTTTTCACATTCAAAACTGCTATAAATATGCCTTATCAAAATATTGATGAGTTACCAGATTCTGTCAAAGAGCATTTACCCAAGCAAGCTCAAGAAATTTTTCTAGCTGCTTTTAATAATTCTGAAGAAAGTGCTTTCCGGGTTGCCTGGAGTGCAGTAAAGCGAGATTACGAAAAAGGCGAGGACGGAAAATGGCATCAAAAGCCAGAATGAAAAGAATTTAGATCTTAACTGGCTTAGGGCAGGAAGCCATAAATAGAGCGTACTAAATGATTATAGTTTGCAATAATTAGACTGAGAAAAGAATAATAACAGTCATTATTTAATAGTTTATAAGATTCGGTTGATGAGGATTACTATCAGATAGATTCATTTATTGCTGGAGCGTAGTCATATCACACCCAGAATGCCCCCAGTCTCTACTCCTCTGGTATAAAGCGATCGCATTCATTGCATCCAGCTAGATTGACACACTTTTGTCATAGTTATTGATCAAACTAGAAATATAGGACTGACACTAGTTTTTTGTTTATTTATTAGCAAGATGTCTCACGCTTTTTCTATTCCTAAATCTAGAGATACTGTCAAAATTTTGACTACTAGCGTTGCAGCCAGCCTTCTCGCAGCTGGGATTTCGACCGAAATTGCACCACAAATTCAGCAACCAATCTCACAACTTGCTGTTGCTAGTTCCGTAAATAATCAGATGAACGAGCCTGGACGACAAGGCAGTAATTCTACAATAATGTTAGTAACAGTTGTAGCAACTGGTGTTGTCACTGGCGTTGTGTTAAGCAAAAAAGGGAATCGCCGCCAACATAATTTTTCATTAGGGGAGCAACAAACTTCTACCATTAGGCTTGAGCAGACTAGCCGCAAACTGCAAAAGAAACTTATCAACCTGTTGCATGACGATAGAGATGCTGCAACACGTCTTTTAACCCAGGCAAAACAAAAATATCCTGGTAAATCGATAGATTGGTACGCCGAGAAGGTAATTTACGATCTAGAGCGGGATCGCGGTGGGTTATAAGTGCGCGAGCCGATGTTGAAGTTAGGGGCTAGAGGCTAGGGGCTGGCAAGAGGACAAGGAGAAGGGGGGAGGGGAAGACAAGGGTAAAATCTTTCTCCGCGTCCCCGCGTCCTCTTCCCAATCCCCAGTACCCAGTTTTTCTGCAAGGGTTAATTATGGCTCCTCGTCAACTTTATACATTGGGATGTGTGATAAATTTTTTACTTGCTCCAGTATTACTCGGTATACCAATTTTGAATTTTAGAGATTAGATTAGGTGGATAAGTTTATATTCCTTTTATGCTTGTTGAGCAAACAACAGAAGTCAAGAGTCAGAATCTTCTGATTTCTATGCTTGTTAGTAGTTTTTAACAATCTCAGATTTTAAAGTAATATGAAGCGATCGCTTACAAATAAAAATATCAAACTATAAGCAAACAATTCTAGATTTATCAGTAAGATACTTACAACACAGCCGTATTTTTTTGGATATTGGTATTCAAAACTATAGCTACCATAGACAAAATCTACTTTAGCTAGTCATTAATCTCCAAGTCCAAATCCAAATTAGGTTTGTATGCTGGTAATGGCATAGCTTTAGCAGCTAATAGCGTCAGTGAATTCTACTAGTGTGCCTGCCAAACTCAACTAGTAAACGGTAAAACCAAATGAGTAAATCTCTAAATCCCAAGTGTCAATCCCAAAACCTTACCAATAAACGTCTATGGTTGCTGATGTTAAACCGTGGCGGCATTGGTTTAGGTGGAATTTTACTACTTGGACTTGTAGGGGGTGCTTGGCGATTATGGAGTTTTATTCACAAAGATTTAACACCATTGGCAGAAAAAAGCCTGACGAATACACTTAATCGTCCTGTCAAACTGGGAGAGGTAAAAGGATTTTCGCTCTCTGGAGTAAAGTTTGGGGCTTCAGCCATTCCGGCAACGCCTACAGATCCAGACTATGTTGCAGTTGGTACTGTAGAAGTGGGTTTTAATCCATTGCAGTTACTTTTTACCCACGATCTTAAGCTAGATGTCACTTTGGTTAATCCGAACGTTTATATTGAGCAGGATGAAGAAGGACGCTGGACTAGTACTACTTTAGCAAAGCCAGTTAAAGGCGGATTTATTCAAACAGAGTTAGATAAACTCCGATTTCGGGATGCCCAGTTGACATTAGTACCAAATGAGCAATGGAGAAGAGAACAAGAAAAAAATTTTAAAGTAGCAAGAGCAGAAAAAAATAAACCAGAAACATCTTCCCCTACTATCCAATCCGTATTTCCTCCTGGTTTCTTCTCGGCAGTCACATTTTCTCAAATCAATGGAACTGCTCAATTACTAGAAAGCAATGAATTGATAAAGTTTGATGTAGTAGGGAAAGCAAATACTGGTGGCAACCTTTCTTTGCAAGGAGATATCCGCCCAAAAACACTGGCAACTAATTTAAAAGTGCGGGGGCAAGACTTGCTAGCCTCTGATCTTACTCGCCTGATAAAATTACCACTAGCATTTCAGGCTGGTAAGGTAAATGGTGAGTTGCAGATGCAAGCCCAATTGAAGCAAAATCAACCGCCTTTATTATTTGGTAGTGTTGGTTTGCAAAATGTCCAGGCTCAAGTTCCTCGTGTACCACAACCATTTATCAATTCCCAAGGAACACTTCGCTTTCAAGATACGGAAGTAAAGCTAGATAATATTGTCACAAATTACGGGAAAGTACCACTGGTAACTCATGGCATTATCGACACTAGAACTGGTTACAAGCTGGCAGGGCGTGTCAATGCAGTCAGTGTAGAAGCTGCTCAAGAAACTCTCAAGCTGAAACTGCCTGTACCTGTAACTGGGGAAGTAAAAGCAGATTTGCAGTTAGCTGGAGAACCCACCAATCCTATTCTTTCAGGTACAGTTGCCACGATTAAGCCTGCTCGCATCGACAAAGTTGACTTTAATAGCGTCAAGGGTAAGTTTGAATATTCACCTACAGCAGCTGTAATTACATTTAAAGATATTCAAGGACAGACAAAAGTCGGTGGTGAGATTGGCGGCACTGGCACGGTTGAGCTTGGCACGACTCCTCAATTAGATTTTAATTTAACGGCAAAGAATATTCCGGGAGATGCGATCGCCTACCTTTACAACTCCAAAACCCCGTTCCAAATAGGCACCGTCTCGGCTACAGCTAAACTGACTGGTACTACTGATAACGTCCAAACAGTGATGCAATTTCGAGCTAATCAAGCTCAATATCCCACGACTGGTGAAGTGGTGGTGAAGGGCGATCGCAGTTTATCTTTCCAGAATGTGGTTGTGAGTGTAGGTGGTGGCAAGCTGCTGGCTGCTGGCAATTGGAATCAACAGCGCTGGCAAGCTGTAGCTGATGTTTCCGAGATACAACTAGAACGCTTCATCAATCCCAGTCAACTGCAAAATGTATCTCTTCATAATGCTAACTTGAACGGCCGTCTCATCCTCTCAGGTACCTCCGCTCCCTTCAACATTGCTAGCATTGACACTCAAAACGCCAAAGTTCAAGTTGCAGATGGTACGGTGGCAGTTTCCAAAATTCAACTGGGAGAAAAAAGTTTTTCTGCTCAACTTGTAGCAAATGGCGTGCGGTTGGGGCGTCTGTTGAAAAATTCTCCCCCAGCATTACAGGGAGCATTGGCGGGTAATTTTCAAATCTCAGGCAATACAGGTGCTTTCAACCTTAAAACTTTACAGGGCAGTGGTTCAGCACGTTTAGCAGTGGGTGGTGGCACAGTTACCGCCTCAAATATTCAACTGGTTGATGGTAATTATCAAGCGCAGGTGCAAGCAAATAACTTGCCATTGCAACAATTAGCACAATTACCTCAGCAATTTCAAGGAAGGCTAAAAGGTCAGTTCAATATCGCAGGTTCTTTGGAATCCTTCCTACCGCAAGCTATCCAAGCGAAAGGACAAGCCCAGCTAAATGTAGCGAGTGGCACTATTACTGCTACAAATATCCAATTGGCAAACGGTCGCTATCAAGCTGTAGTTGATGCTGAGGGTGTGGAATTAAATCAGTTCTCCGAGCAGTTGCAAGGTAAATTGGGTGGCAAAATCCAAGTTGCTGGAAATTTAGAAACACAACGGCAGTCGCTACAACGGGGGGAACCCTCCGAAGTCGCCACAATAGGGGGAACCCCCGCACGGCACTTGTCTGCGCAACGCGCTGCCTCAAATTTTGCGTCTCTACAGAATTTGCGGGCGCTCGGTCAATTACAGTTTTCTCAGGGTATCGCTGGTATTGAAGAACCACTCACAGCGGAAATTGGCTGGGATGGAGAAAAGCTGCTGATTCAAAGAGCAACAGCTCGTGATTTAAACGCTAATGGCTACATATTAACCACAGCTACTTCAGATATCATACCTGAAATTACCGAGTTAGCTCTGAATGTTCAAGCAAAAAATTACAATTTAAGTAAATTACCTATCAAATTACCTAATGCAGTTAATTTAACAGGTAAAGCTGATTTTAGCGGGCAAATTACTGGAAAACTGCCTACACCCAATTTATTAGGAACACTTGCACTGAGAGATTTAGTAGTCAATAAATTTACTTTTGAACCAGTATTAACTGGAAATATTCAGTCAGTGCAGGGACAAGGTTTAAATTTGAATGTTATGGGTGCGCGTGACAAACTTGCCTTCAACCTAGATGCAAATAATCGCCCTAATGCTTTTGCTGTGAAGTGGCAAGAAGCTGCCGCAACTGGAACAGTACAAGGCGATAATTTAGTGGCTAAACTAGAAAATTTCCCCTTAACAGTTTTGAATGTGGATGTGCCTGCTACTACTTTCCTGGGTACCGGTAAAATTGCAGGGTTGTTATCGGGCAATTTACAAATTAATCAGAAAACTTGGGCAACGGCAGGAGATATTGCGATCGCTAAACCACAACTAGCTCGCATCAGTGGCGATCGCTTGTCAGCTCAATTTCGTTATGAAGATGGCAAAGTAACTCTGCGCGATAGTGCCTTTATTAGAGGAAACAGTCGTTACGCTATGGTTGGTACTTTTGCACCAACAACTGCAAAACCCCGAATTCAAGGTAAATTAACAGTTAGCCAAGGACAAATCCAAGACGTTTTAACAGTATTGCAGTTATTCGACATCAAAGACTTTCAACGTCGTGTCACTAATGCACCAAGTTATGGCAGCGCTCGTGATTTGAAAACAGTATCAGTTGGTTTAGCAAATCAACCTTTACTAGCTCAAATCCAGCGTTTTTCAGAAATTGAGGCATTGTTAGTACAGCAGCAACAACAGCGTCGTGATGCTTCTTTCATGCCAGATCTAGCAGATTTAAAAGGAACTTTCAATGGTGAAGTTGCTGTTGATACAGCTACCGCCAACAAAATGGCAGTAAAGTTTAATTTCAACGGTCAAAATTTTGTTTGGGGACGAGAAGACGAACCAGAGCGTCTTTACACAGCAGATCAGGTGATCGCCCAAGGCAGTTTTGAAAATGGTGTACTGACATTACTACCTTTACGTGTCGAATCAAACAACAGGCTGATTACCTTTACTGGTAATATTGGCGGAACAGAACAATCTGGACAACTGCGAGTAACGAATCTTCCTCTGCAACTACTCAATAATTATGTCAAACTGCCTGTTGGTTTAACAGGTAACATTAACGCGACAGCGACTGTAGCAGGTAGTACAGCCAATCCTCAAGCCAGAGGAGAATTGTACATTACCGAAGGAACCCTGAACCAGAAAGGAATAGAGTCAGCAAATGCTAGCTTTAGCTATAACAATGGGCGCTTAAATTTTGGTAGTAATGTGATGGTTTCTGGCTCAGAACCAGTTACTATCACTGGTAGCCTTCCCTACAAATTGCCTTTTGCTTCTGTCACACCAGATCACAATCAAGTTAGTTTGGATGTCAAAGTTCAAAACGAAGGATTGGCAGTGTTAAACTTATTGACTGACCAAGTAGCGTTTGAGAAAGGCGAGGGAGATGTAAACTTAACTGTAAGCGGAACTACAGAACAGCCAGTGCTAAAGGGTATTGCTACTGTTAAGGGAGCCACTTTTGCGGCGCAAGCTCTACCAGAAAAGCTGACAGATGTAACAGGAAAAGTAGAGTTTAATTTTGACCGCATTAAAGTAGAAAGTATTCAAGGCAAATTTAGCAAAGGTAACGTCATTGCTCAAGGGGAGATTCCCGTTTTCAATAACTCACAACAGTCAATAGACAATCCTCTTAATGTTTCCCTGAATCAGTTAGCGGTAAATCTGAAGGGAAGGTATGAAGGAGGGGTGAGCGGAGACTTGCTGATTACTGGTTCTGCTCTTAACCCAGCTATTGGTGGTAATCTCAAGTTATCTGACGGTCAAGTTTTACTAACAGAATCTGCAAACGCTGTTGCTAATGCCAGTAACAATGAAGAAAGTGCGCTTTTAAAAGCAATCAAGCAAGAGAAATCTAATGGTGGAAATTCGGCGACACGTTTGGATGATTTACAAATTTTATTGGGCAAAAATGTAGAAATTGCCCTACCACCGATTCTCAGTTTTCAAGCTACTGGCTCTCTCAGCGTTAATGGTTCCTTAAGTAAACCAGAACCCGAAGGAACGATTCGATTACGGAATGGAGATGTAAATTTATTTACTACCCAATTTAATCTTGCTCGTGGCTATGAACATACAGCAACTTTTAGAGGCAATCAAAATCCTGACTTAGATATTCGCTTAATTGCCAGTGTTCTAGATGCAAATCCTCTACAAGTTACCAGATCCTCTGTATCCTCAGAAATTAATGATGGGATTATTACAACTTTTGATCCTGTAAATACAGTTCGCATAGAAGCTATAATCGATGGCCCAGCTAGTCAACTCAACCAACATCTAGAATTAACAAGCAATCCTTCTCGCAGTCAAACAGAAATAGTAGCCTTGCTTGGAGGTAGTTTTGTGGAAACATTTGGACGTGGTGATACTACGCTAGGACTTGTTAACTTAGCAGGTTCGGCTTTGAATCTTCAGCGAACATTTAATCAAATTGGTAATGCTTTTGGTTTGAGCGAACTACGTCTATTTCCCACTATCACTTTTGATGACACAAACACTACTAAGAAAAATACTTCTTCAGTAGATCTGGCAATGGAAGCTGGAGTTGACGTTTCTCGTAGTTTTTCTGTTTCTGCACTCAAAATTTTGACGAGTGATAAACCTCCTCAGTTTGGTATTAACTATCGCCTCAATCCTGAATTGCGTCTACGTACTTCTACTGATTTATCAGGTGACAATCGAGCAGTACTAGAGTATGAAAATAGGTTTTAAGTAGAAGGCAGAGGGCAGTAGCCGCTACGTGTCTACTTGCACCAAATCGCTGCGCGCAAAAGCGCAGGTAGGGAAGAAAGTTTTTTCATTCTTTATTGGCGTACGTAGTTCAGTCAGGGCTACTTAGTTTAAGGATTTAGAGTTTTCCGCTTCCAGGAGAGCGGATATAGAAAATTGAGCTTGATTTTGAGAAGGATCTTCAACTTTGCTTAACCAGGTGATTAGATCGTCTGAGTGAACAGCAATCTCACTTCCTAAGGTTTTGATGTAAAGAACTCCATCACTAATAATTAAATCTTTGATGGGATACCAAGTATGCCGTTTAGCGTGGCGTATACGGATGAGAAGTTCTAAGGGAATTCCTCTACCCAAAACATACTTGCGATGTTTCCACCAAGCTCGCCATAAAATAACCGCCTTGCTGCAATGCATTTGGTAACCTTCTGGTGCTTGGCAGTACTGATACTGATAGAAACCACGATGATCTATATTGCCTGTGAGAATAAAATTATATTCGGCTAAAACCTGATTTATTAATTCCCAATAAGTAGAATTAGCTTTAATTAAGAATGACGTAGATGCACCATCAAACTTTGTGGTGACAATTGTTCCTTCTGCTTTTGCTATCAAATTGTTGCTGCTGTAAACTGTTTCGGCTTTTAAAATTTGATTAGCTAATAATACTTCTTTTCGCTGAATAGATAGCTTAATAAATTCTCGAATTAAATCAAGATTAGTTAACATCTGTTTTGACAATAAAACTAAAATTTTTGAGTTTAATACTTCCTTGAAATTTCACTTGTAAAGGTAGATGCTGGAAATGCTGCTGATATATGCATCGCTGAAAATATCAGCATAAATTTAATGTAACAGTTCCTAGCCTGTGATATTTACTTAAATTGGTAAAGAAATAGACTTATTATTTAAATTTTGGAATAACTATACTGAGATAATACTGAAATTTTCTAATTCTAATAGTCAAATTCCTGAAACTTAAGTAACAAAAAGCACTGCTACTTTAGCAGTATATGGTGTAAGAAGCGATCGCCTGCTTTCTTACAAAATTAGATTAGTCAAATACAACTCACCTGCGAATAGGGGGTTAGAGACGCTTAGGCTAGGTGATTCGTTGTGTGATTAAATCATATGGATGTCTGACTAAGTGCAGTATTTCACAAATTCATAACGAATTAAATTCATAAAGGCTCTGCGCCCCTCCGCGCTGACTCCGCGTACCTCTGCGTTTAAAAAGCTACGAATTAATCCAAAACTGTACTAAGTACTCACACCATTAACTGATAATCGCAGAACTGATAACCCTAAAATTATCAAAAATAACACCAGCCCAATAGTACAGGCATAGCTAATTTCCAAATTATTAAATGCTTGCTCGTACAAGTAGTACACTATTGTTTTCGAGCTATTACGCGGCCCACCCTGAGTCATAATATATACTTCTTCAAAAACTTTAGTTGCGGATATCGCTGAAATAACCGCTACCAGAGCAAGATAAGGTTTCATTAGGGGTACAGTAATATCCCAATGTTTGCGGACACCATCAGAACCGTCAATTGCTGCTGCTTCATATATATCGGCAGGTATTGATTGCAACCCAGCTAGATAAATCACCATGTAATAGCCTAATCCTTTCCAGATGGTGACAGCCATAACACTAAACAATGCAAAGCGAGGGCTGGTTAACCAGGGAATTCCCTCTGTAAAAATACCTTTAAGTAGTTGATTGAGTAGTCCATTTTCTGCATACAACCATCGCCAAGCAATTCCTGCCACTACCATCGAAATAACAACAGGAGTGTAATATGCAGCCCGAAACCAATGCATACCCCGCAGTTTCTGATTTACCAGAATTGCTAGTGCTAAGGGAGCAATTACTAAAATTGGCACTACACCTACCAGATACAAAACAGTGTTTCCTAAAGTTTGCCAAAAAACAGGATCACCCCATAAGCGGTGGAAGTTAGCAAAGCCTACCCACTGTGGTGTCTGGGTTAAATCGTATTCGTAGCGAGTAAAGCTGAGGTAAAAAGCTTGCAGGGCAGGCCAAAATACGGTTAATACCAAGATAACTAAAGCAGGCAGCAAAAAAAGGTAAGGAGTGATTCGCTGTTTGATGAATATCCAGTTTTTAGGCGTCAAATTATTCATAACGGCGCTTATTTTTCGTACATTCGGAAGATGAATTTACAGCCACAAGTTATGCAGCATAAGGAAAGCTAACTCATATTACACGAATGATTGAGGCTAATTCATGATCGTTAACCAAGACGAAAAGGGTTGGGAAGTAATTTACCATCGTGCTCATGCTTTGCTAGCTGCCCAAATTGCTGGACATTGGCACCCGAAAAAACGTCCGGTGCGTTGGCTGGAGACAGTTGCAGCCATTTCCCATCACGATGATTTGGAAAAAGAATGGGAAGAGAAGAACATTACTGAAGCTGGCGCACCACTAGACTTTACCCTTGATTCCGAAATTCATCTGCCAAAAATGCAGAAACTAGTACAAAATGCTCGCTATCGAGGTAGATGGGTAGCAATGCTCATTTCCATGCACATGAGCTTTTTACTTGAGGGCAAGCGGGGAGAGTCACCAGAATTGGATGACTTTTTGGACGAACAATTACAGCACCAACAGCAATGGCGTCAGGAATTGAATATTACAAAAGATGATGCTGCCGAAGCTTATGCCTTTTTTCAATGGTGCGATCGCTTGTCACTTATCCTTTGTCAGCGTCAGTTACCTGTTGGTGAACGTGCCTTAGAAATTGCTACTTTACCTGATGGTAATCGTTATGATGTAATCCAAAATAGTGATGATAATGTAACTGTTAAACCCTGGCCTTTCCTAGAAGAAAAATTCACAGTCAAAGTAGAAGCTACCTACCTAGAACAGTTACAATTCGAGAGTAGTGCTGAACTCTCGCAAGCACTCCAAGTCACACCAATTAAAACTTTGGAATGGACTTTTGCAAAGTAAAGCTATGGTTAATAGTCATTAGTAATTAGTTTTGAAGAGGCTAAGTAGAGACGCGAGCAATCGCATCTCTACATTTAGTAGTTTAGTAGTTAATTTTTATTACTATTCCTTGTCTACTCTTCTCCACTTCTTCATCTCTCCCCTAAAATCTTTTGAATTCTAAATAATAGTTTTCTCGAATGCGCTGCAAATCTTTTACTACTTGGGAAGCGGTACGGCGGCGTCTGGAAATCTTCTTGGGTTCGGATTCTGATTCGGCACTAGAATTATGGGGAATCCAGTCTTTGCCGCCAGTGTTGAAAATCAACAAAAACATGGTACTACGTCCTAAATTCCGCAGGATTTCTAATCTAAATCTGTCAGCAGTGATCACACTTCACCCAGTAGATATCACCTGATTGGGTGAAAAGGGAAAATTGTGATTGGTTAGTGGTTAGTAGTTAGTAGGGACGGGTTGAGAAGATAAATTCTCGGTTTGAACGGCAAGATTATCAGCAAAACCCGCCCGTACAGTGGTGAGCCAGCACTCTTGGGAGGGTAACACGAGCGCGGGTGACTGGCGTAGACGCCCGAAGGGCTTCTCGCAGAGTACCCGGAGGGTTAGTAGTTCTCTTCTGCTCCTTGTCCCCGTGTCTAGGTGTCCCCCTCTTCCCTTCTGCCCCTGCCCTCTGCCTTCTTTTCAAGCCAAATAATGTACCCAAACTTTTAACGCTTCTGGTGAACCATACCAAATTTGAGGGCTTCTAGGAGAATGTTTGATACCTTCAATCACGATATTTTCTGCTCCTTCCAAATGAGCAGCTTCAATGGGAGTAATTCCGTCTCCCCAAGTGTTACCTTTACCGCAGGTTAATTGATAGCTACTGTACGCTAACCAGCTTCCTCGACGTTTTTCGCCAAAGATTGTTTTTCCGGCGACACAAACATAACGAACATTTTTGTAGAATGCTCCAGGATAATTATTATTGACAAAATCTAAATTCCAGCGTGTCCAACGTTCTTGACTTATATGCGGTGTACCCAGAGTAATCAAAGTTGCCACCACTGAATGAGCTTCCCAGAGTGATGATTGAACTTCATTACGTCCCAAATAAGGTTTTTCACCCAGATAAATGCGAGATATCCAACCTCCGGCTGAGTGACCGATCAAATTAATCTGAGAAGTATTATATTGCTGTAGTATTTGCTTTACCGTTTTATCTAGTTGCAGCAAAATCGGTGTAACCGATCTGCCTCCAAAAGTAACTATCCAATCACGCCTTCGCAGTGGCACAATCACCGTAGGACAACCAGAATTCTGTAAAGATTGTTGTAATTGGCGATAGGCGATCGCGCTTTCCAAGTATCCAGGCACAATAACTGTTGGTAATGGCATTTTTAATTTTGGATTTGTCAGCAAAAATTTAAATATATAACTTATACATAAGTAGCAGTGACAAACGGTATTCTTTACGGTATCAGTATTGGGACAGGCGATCCAGAATTAATTACAGTTAAAGGACTACGCCTACTGCAAAACTCACCAGTAGTGGCGTTCCCGGCTGGATTGCAGGGGAAACTGGGAATGGCACAGCAAATAGTGACACCGTGGTTAAGTTCAAAGCAAATACAGTTAGCTTTGACTTTCCCTTATGTCCAAGATTTAATAGTCTTAACGCAAGCATGGCAAGCAGCAGCCGAACAAGTTTGGCAATATCTAAAAATCGGTCAAGATGTAGCTTTTGCTTGTGAAGGAGATGTTAGTTTCTACAGCACATTTACTTATTTAGCACAGACATTGCAGCAGCTACATCCAGAAGTAAAAATACAATTTATACCTGGAGTTTGTTCGCCAATGGCAGCAGCAGCGGTACTAGGAGTGCCTTTGACTATGCGCCAACAGCGATTGGTGGTATTACCTGCGATATATACAGTTGCGGACTTAGAGAAAGTTTTAGACTGGGCTGATGTTGTGGTGCTGATGAAAGTCAGTTCAGTGTATGAGCAAGTGTGGCAAGTTTTACAGCAGCGGGGTTTACTAGAAAGTAGCTGGGTTGTAGAAAAAGCCACCTTACCTGATATGGTTTTCTATACCGAGCTACGCGATCGCCCAAGCCTGAAACTACACTATTTTTCGCTGCTAGTTGTGCAAATTAGAAAATAAATTATCAAAAATGAATTATTTTTTCAATTATAGTGTTTACAACTCTAGTTTTTGAGTACAATATAGCCACTTTGAAAGATTAACCACATCTAGAACTGGCAATTTTCCTGTTTGATGTTCTAGAACAGGAAGTTATTATTGGTAGAAGAACGCAATTACCGATTCATAAAATATTTTTTAAAAAATAAAAATTCCTAATCATACAGCAACCAAGCCGAGTGAAAGATAAACGATTATGTCATACGTCTCCGTACTAAAAAATATACCAGACTTCCTAAGCCAGCCGACTGGAATAGCAGCTCTCGCCTCAGTTGGTATCCACGGTGCCATTGCGTTCATCTTGCCATTGGTGCCAATGCAATCCAAGCCAAAAGAAACAACATCCTCCCCAAGAACGGTTGGACTTGTAGAATTAAATCAAGCTGAACAAAACCGTCTGCCACAAACAAGTATGGCTGAGACAATTCAGCAGCCACAGCTTCCACCGCAATCAGAAATCACCCTACAATCTCAAGTTCCTGTAGCATCGGAAGTCCCACCCTTTCCCAGCTTTGCCACTCAGCCAACGGTTTTACCTCCACAGCCATCAGCACCTCTTGTAGAGGAACCATTACCGACTATACCGCTGTCTCCTGACAACCTGAATATTGTCTCTTTGCCTCAAAATCAGTATGTTCGCATGCCTCAAGGCAGAAGCGAAACTTCTATTCCATCTATTCCTCGTGTGAATTACGGCGAAGTTTCTAATTTACAGAACACAATCCCCTTGGGGCAACCCCAATCACTGCCGTCAATTCCGTCTAAGCAAGTCTTACCTGGAAATTTGCCAGAACTACAGGCTGCTAATATCCCAACAGATTTACCAAGTACTCCATCACCTGTACCTGCTAACACTACCGCTCCACCCTCATCATCAGCAGCTCCCCAAACTCAAGAATTTGTGGCTCCTATTGCTCCCACTCCACAAGTAGGAGATCAGCTAGCCTTAGCAGGAACCAACCTACCCCAGTGGCAGGAAATCTCAGTACCCAAGTCAGCCCAGTTGCCATCAACATCTCAAGGAACAGAACAACTGCTGGCTAAAACTACTACCTTTGTAGAGCAATTTCAGAAAGTCAAGCAGCAATATCCCAATGTTGAAACTAAACAACCTATTAAAGAAACAGTCAATGCTCAACAAGGGCAAGCAGGCAAAATCGAAGGTGGTTTAGTAATAGACAGTGAAGGAAAAGTCGAAACTATAGATTTTTTGGATAATTCAGTCTCATCGCAACTGAAGACAGCTACAAGAGAATACTTCAGACAATACTTCCAAAGCAATCCTGTACAGGCAAATGGCAAGCCCAAGTACTATCCATTTAGCTTGTCTTTTAACCCCAATAGTGATACAACTCAAGCCGCTGCCTCTCCAAAACCACCCGTTGTGCTTCCCCAGAAATTAGCACCGTTGCAAATTAGGGATACACAACCATTAAATAATGAACAACAAGGTTTGCGATCGCCTCAGGAAAAATTACCTTCTGGGCAGGTGCAGCAAGCAGGCAGCACTTCACAGCAATCCCCTAGCAAATTACCATCACAGTGGCAGCCACTAACAATTAATCAGCCTTCTTCACCCGCACCACAAACCATTGCAAAACCATCACCACAGTGGCAGCCAGTTACAGTTAATCAGTCTTCTGCAACACCACAAGCCACTGCTCAACCAGTGTCTCAACCACCAGTGATTCAAAATCAGTCTACCTCTGCTCAGGAGGCAGACAAAAACCTCATCAATAAGCTGCGTCAAGTCAAAAATGACAGACAAAGCTCTAATTAGAGACTAGGGGCTAGGGATTTTCTTATTACCATGCAGAGCATGGTAATAAGAATAATTTAATTAATTCACCGATTAGTCACCAGAAGAGCTTCCCTGCTCAGAAGTAGGAGTTCAAACCACTGTGTGACATAATAGCCAAAACTTTCATACAGTAGTGTCACCAGCTAGTGTGGCAACAATTTCGATTTTCTGGAATCCAGCATGACGCGCTGCTACTTCGCACTGTTGCATAATCTGGCTACAGATTCCTTGACGTGTCAATTGGGGTGGAGAAAAAACGCATCAAGCTGCCACCTAGTCTAAGCAGATCTTAGCTTAACTTAAGTCTGAATAAGAACTTTTAAAAATCTTTACTGGGGCGCTAGGATTCGAACCTAGGGATGGCGGGACCAAAACCCGCTGCCTTACCGCTTGGCTACGCCCCAAAGCGTTTCCACTCTTGTTAATATAGCAGCAACTCCTGGGGTAATGTCAAGTACTTTCATGTCTTAAATCTTGGATCAAATTTCCTGCCATTATTACTTAGTTAGCGATCGCAACCATTTGGCATGTAAATTAATCTGATTGTGCGATCAAAACAATCCCGATATTTTTTGTCGGGTATGTTTGACTGGTATTTTTACTCGTGCTAGCATCAAGCGACAGTTGACGGACATCCAGGGAGAGCTAGTTCATGACTCAGGCAATCAACACCCAAACCAAAGCTGCTTTTCAAGCATTGAAATGTAAGGAATGTGGTGCGGAATACGAACTCCAAGCCAGCCACGTGTGCGAATTATGCTTTGGGCCTTTGGAAGTAGCTTATGATTACAGCGCCCTTCGCCGTAGTGTCACCCGCGAAAGTATTCAGGCGGGGCCAAATTCCATGTGGCGCTATCGTCAGTTTTTGCCTGTGAATAGTGAAAATCCCATTGATGTGGGAACTGGTATGACTCCTCTGGTACGTTCCCAACGCTTGGCTCGTCGCTTAGGTTTAAACAAGCTTTATATCAAGAATGATGCCGTCAATATGCCCACTCTCAGCTTCAAAGACAGAGTCGTATCTGTTGCTCTGACACGAGCGCGGGAGTTGGGTTTTACTACAGTTTCCTGTGCTAGCACTGGTAATTTAGCAAATTCTACTGCCGCCATTGCTGCTCATGCTGGATTAGACTGCTGCGTGTTTATCCCTGCTGACTTAGAAGCTGGTAAGGTACTGGGTAGCCTCATCTATAGTCCGACTTTAATGGCGGTGAAGGGCAACTACGATCAAGTAAACCGCCTCTGCTCAGAAGTTGCAAATACACATGGCTGGGGTTTTGTCAACATCAATTTGCGTCCCTACTACTCAGAAGGTTCTAAAACCTTAGGCTTTGAAGTTGCCGAACAACTGGGATGGCAGCTGCCTGACCATATTGTTGCACCTTTAGCATCGGGTTCGCTGTTTACAAAAATCTATAAAGGCTTCAACGAGTTTGTAGAAGCTGGTTTAGTAGAAGGAAAGCCAGTGAAGTTCAGTGGAGCGCAAGCAGAAGGTTGCTCTCCTATCGCCCAAGCATATAAAGAAGGACGCGACTTTATTAAACCAGTTAAGCCAAATACTATTGCGAAATCGATCGCGATCGGCAACCCAGCAGATGGTGTTTATGCTGTGGAAATCGCCAAAAAAACTGGTGGCAGCATTGAGGCAGTCACTGATGCTGAAATTATAGAAGGCATCAAGTTGCTAGCAGAAACCGAAGGTATCTTTACTGAAACAGCGGGTGGTACAACCATTGCTGTATTAAAGAAATTGGTAGAAGCTGGGAAAATAGATCCAGATGAAACTACTGTTGTGTACATTACTGGAAATGGTTTGAAAACCCAAGAAGCTGTACATGGTTATATTGGAGAACCTCTGACAATAGAAGCAAAACTTGATAGTTTTGAACAAGCTCTTGAGCGTTCTCGGACACTCGAACGTTTAGAATGGCAACAGGTTCTTGTTTAAAGTTATGAAGGATAAAGGCTAAGTGTTGAAAAATTTATACTTTATCCTTCACCCTTATCACCTCATCCTTCATCCTTAAACCTTCACACTTCAAACATGGCTGTAAAAGTTTTAGTTCCTACTGCTCTTCAAAAATTCACCAACAACCAAGCTACTCTAGAATGCAGCGGCAATAATATTGCTGAACTATTGGATTCTTTAGAAAAAGCTTGTCCTGGTATCAAATCGCGCTTGTGTGATGATGCAGGAGAGCCACGACGGTTTTTGAATTTGTATGTTAATAGTGAAGACATTCGCTTTCTAGATGGAACCGCAACACCATTGAAAGATGGCGATGAAGTAAGTATTGTCCCTGCTGTGGCTGGTGGTTGAGCGAGAAGTTATGAGTTATGAGTTGGCAATGAAAATTTATTGCTCATAACTCTTGATTTTTATTAGTTGCAATGGTAACCACTAATTAGTAATTAATTGGTTTAGTCTTTCTTGCCAATATTCATGATTATTAATTGTCAAGATAATTCTTTGATAGGATTCATTTTGCAGTTCAATAGTTAAATAATTTTTATCTCTATTTACGTACCAAAACTCTTTGCTTCGGTTCGTATAATCAGTACCAGCTTTAATCAATCCTGGAATAAAGCTACCAGGAGCACGCAGTTCTTTCCAACTACTTTTAGGCTCGGCTGTTGTAACTTGGGCAATATGTGCAAGTGGGATACTCCAGCTTTTTTCCCAACGAACAGCTAAGAGTTGTTCTGTAAATGTAAATTCTATATTTAGTTTATTTTCATTGATATATAAATCCATAGTCTATGAAAAGACTTATTAGAGTTCAAGCCTACTTAGCTTCAAAACCCTCGTTACCAGGTTTAACTTGGTAACGAGAACTAAAACCAAAGGCTCTCTAATCATAGGGTGCAAGATATCAATATATATAGACTGGCTTGACTATGTCAAAATGAAAATGACTGATACCTCAAGGTGAGCGATCGCTCCTCTAGCTAGACAAAGGATTGACCTGAGCAATGGCAGAAGAAACCAATCACAATGAAGCGGGAGAGGTGGCTCCCAGCACCGTTGACAAGCAAGCTCCCACCGTCGCTGAAGAACATGCTCCTAGTACCGACTCACCCGAAGCGACAGACATTCCTACTTCCAACGCACCAGATCCCAAAGCAGCAAATCCAGAAACAAACCCAAATGCTGCCGGAACTAAAACTACACCACCCAAGCGAGAAAAACCTGCCGCAGCTAAGGCGACAGGAGATAAACCAGCAGCAGGAGAAAAACCCGCCGCAGCTAAGGCAGCAAAAAAGGAAAAAGCACCAGGCGTTGAAGATAAACCATTTACAGAGTTTATCCAACAAGACTACTTGCCAGCTTTACAAAAGGCGATCGCCCAACAAGGTGTTAAAGACTTACAGCTTTCTTTTGTCAAGCAAAAGATTCCTGTCAAGGGAATGGAACAATCTGGTGAGTGTTGGCAAATAGTCGGCAACTATCCAGATGGTGTGCGGCACTTTAACGTGTATTTCCCCGATGAAACTATTCAAGGGAAAAAAGCGTTCTCCTGCTATGAAGGCAAACAACCTAGTACTTTAGAGTCATTCTTAATTGATGAGCGCAAAATAACCCTAGATTTATTAATCTGGGGATTAGTGCAGCGCTTAGATGGTCAAAAGTGGCTAGGAAGGAATTAGAATCAATTAACCTAGCCAAGTTCATGGAAATGGTAGGTAACAGCTCCGGTAATGGGGTCGTTATCTATCCTTACATAACCTGACCTTAACATCTCCCGCAAAGCAGCTTCTACTTCAGTAAAACTGGCTCCAGTTGCTTTGACACCCTGAGTTACAGTCAGCATCGCACCTCTTTTTTCTGCTGCTTCAATCAGCTTGACTATAAGCTGATTACCCTTGGGATGATATACTTCTGAAGCAACGACTGGTTGGTGTAAAGCCACACCCAAAGGAGACAAGCCTGCTTTTAACCTCAGTTTAAGTTCATGTTCGTCTACCATTTTTGGGATGAAGAACAGATCTGCAAACTGGCCGATACCAAATACACCATAGGTTACTAACCATAATAAACCTGTCCCAATCTTGCCATTGTATAAACGGTGCAATCCACCCAAGCCGAAAAACCAGGCTGCATTCAAGATGTAGGATACAAGTAGGCGTTCTTGATGGTCTTTATCATTATTATTTTCAGCTTTCATCTTGTTTTCAACCCCTCGGACTTGCTGCTCTCGCTTTTTTAGACAGTTTTTTTATTACTTTTGGTTTCTTGAGAGAATATTTAATCAACCACCATGTCAAAAATTGAATAGCTGATAATCCTAAGATAACTAACTTCTGGGAATATTTCAGGATTGGGAGTGGCAAAAAATACATATATTACATTTTGTTGCATCTGCACAGGAACTCTAAATTAAGAGCGATCGCCTAGCATATGCAGCGAGGACAAAAATACTCCAGATTTTTAGCTGGCAGCGTAGACGCATATAGTGTGGCTTTTGGCTGTTGCAGCCATCCCAGAACAAAGCGCAATCTGTTGACTGTTCCCTTCTGAAAAGACTAGCTATTAATTATGAGTCACTCCTGGCACAGAAAAAATAATTTCCTCTAGCGTTCGCAGTAATTCTTGCTCGTTATAAGGTTTGGAGAAATAAGCTCTAGCACCCAATTGCATAGCTAGTTGCCGATGCTTGTCGCTGCTACGAGAAGTAAGCATAGCAACTGGTATGTATTTTAATTTATCGTTTGATTGGACACACCCTAAAAAGCCATAACCATCTATGCGGGGCATTTCAATATCACAAATCACAGCATTTATCTTCAAACCATTTTGTAGCTTTTCTAAGGCATCTTGCCCATCTTTCGCTTGCTCTACTTGATAGCCTCCTTTTTCTAGAGTCAGAGATAAAAAACGCCGCACATTAATTGAGTCATCAACAATTAAAATGGTACCTTTTGGCTCTTGTGGGGCTGCTGTTGGCTGTTCGTCAGCAGAATTGAGAAAAACTGTTTTTAGCTTTGTTGGTGGTAATTGATTGCTTCTAGTACGCTCATTAGTGACATGAGCGTGCAGTAACTCATTTATATTCATTAAAGCGACGACTCGACCATCACTGAGAATCGTACAATTGCTAAAGCCAGCAGGCAGAGGAATATTCCCCTCAACCTGGCGGATCGCAACTTCTACCTCACCCCAACAACGCTCTATTTGTACTGCCACTGGTTGATTACTACCTCCAACGATGAGTACGCTGCTAGCGTTAATTGCTGGGGGAGTTTCGAGGCTGGGATGATCGTAGCGAGGGCAATGAAATTCCAAGTAACGATTGAGGCGAATTAATGGCAGTATGCTTCCTTGCCAGTTGATCGCTTCACCGTTTGTCATTGACAAGACATACTCGTTTTCTGGTAAAAATATTTCCAAAATGGCGTCTGTAGGAAAAGCCAAGAGCATCTGATTACTTTCTACCAATAACACTCGTGCAACTGAGATGGTAAAAGGCACTGACAGGATGAAAGTAGTTCCTACTCCCGGAGCAGTATCAAGTTTGATATCTCCTTGGATTTGTTTGAGGTTACTGTGAACTACATCCATACCGACACCGCGCCCGGATAATGTTGTCACTTGGTCAGAGGTAGTAAATCCTGGCTCAAAAATGAGAGATAATAATTCTTCATTGCTTGCTTGTGCCAGTAGAGTTGCATCTAATCCCATCGCTAGAGCGCGATCGCGAATTTTCTCTAAACAAATGCCGCGTCCATCATCTCTTACAGTAATAATTGTGCGATTACTTTGGTGAAGTGCTGTAATTTCAATCAATCCTTGTTCTGGCTTACCGCTAACACGGCGTGTCGCAGCATCTTCGATACCGTGATCGAAGGCATTGCGCATCAAGTGCATTAACGGCTCATGCAAAGCTTCCAAGATACTACGTTCAATTAAGGTGTTAGCACCATCAATTTTGAGATGCACATTTTTGCCATACTCCACGCACAATTCGCGTAAGGCTCTGGGGAAGCGATCGACAATATCGGATAGCGGGCGCATCCGTATTTGTGTAAGTTTTCTTTGTAATTGCTTTGATGTTTTATTTTGCTTTCTGGCAATCTGATCTGTATCTTCGAGGCTGAGTTGAATATCAGCTGTGACTTCTTGCACCTGCACAATGGTTTCCATAACTTCCTGAGACAGCAGGTTTAATTCTTTATAGCGATCCATTTCTAAGACATTAAACCGACTTTCTACATCTTGTGTTTGGGAAGAATTGCCACCACCTGCCAACGTCCACGGTGAAGCATCAGATGGCATGATAACTTGAGTAGCTATTCTGTCATAGGCTGTACGTAATTCTTGATTTTCTCGCTCCAGCACTTGTACTCTTTGGTTAAGAGTACGAACCAGCTTGCGCAATCTTTCTAACTGCAAGTTCAATCCATTGCGCTGGATAATTAGTTCGGAGAATAGATCATTAATTTGCTCTAGCTGTTTACTCGGAACTCTGACTGTGTTTTCTGAAGTTTCACGGTCTTTACTAGTAATATTTATTTCTCGTTTAGGTTCAGCTAATTTGGAATCTGTATTTGAAATCTTGGCATCAAAAGCAGTTTCAGAATTGCTATCACTGGTAAATTTTGCCACTAAGGCATCAAACTCTGTGGTGATAATTTCTTCTTCTACCCAAGCTTGTGCTGTAAATTCTGGTTGCAGAAAATCTTTTGCTGTTTCTGTTGACAGTTGTTCAGGTGCACAGACAAAATCATTTAGCTCTATTTCGGTTGGCAAGCAAGAGCATTGATTGGCAATTACTAATGCTTGCGATCGCCGCCACATCAAAAGTGCGGCACGGGCAATTTCGGCAATTTGGGAAGGGTGAGCAGTTTCTAAGCGATTGGTGACTGATGCACACAACTGCGTAAAAGCTCTGATTTGTAGCATTTCGCCTAAACCACCCAACTCTGCTGCCATACTCGCAACTTCTTCTTTGAGAGTAGACTGTTCGACATCTGCCAACAAAGTTTCTAAACGCTGCAAACACCCCTCTACCTCAGTTTCAAACAGTAGCGGGATAATATTTTGTCCATCATCTTCTGGTGACAGAATACTTGTAGCATCCTCAGGAATGGGATCACCCAAACGCTGATGTAGATCTGCAAAAACTGGATAACAAAAGGTGGTTAACCACTCCTCGTCTATAGCATTCCCCTGGGAGTGCAATTCCACAATTTGACGCAGCCAATCAACTCCAGACAGCAGTAAACTTTGTAATTCCGTGTCAAGCTCTAGAGAATTTTTTTGAGTTTTTAAGACTTTAAAGCAATCTTCGAGACGGTGTGCTAAATCCGAGATTTCGCGAAATCCCATCATCGCCGCGCCACCTTTAATGGAATGGGTAGCTCGAAGTGCGGCATTGATTTTTTCTGGAGCGATGCGGTTGCTGCTCTCAATTTCCAGTAATATTCCTTCTAGAGTATTTAAGTAATCTGTTGCTTCCTCCAGAAACTGCATCTGGATTTCAAATTCTTTGTACTGTGACATGATTTTTGTAAGTGGTTAGTAGGGGCGGGTTTATTTAGATAGATATTTCGTCATCCTAGAAAGATTGTCGTTAAAACCCGCCCGTACAGTAGTTAGTAGAGGAGGCGGCGCGTTGGGGAGCTAGTGCGCCCTTGCGGTTTTCCCGCGTTGTAGCAATTGGCGTGCGGGTTTTGCTAACAACTAACTGACTTTAAATGTGCTGACAGTTTCTTGTAATTGTTGGGAAATATGCACAGTTGCTTGGAGAGATTCAGAAACTTGCAAAGAAGAGTCGCTAGTACGCTTGGAGATAGCAGCAATTTGTTTCATCAGTTCACTGACAGTTTGCGATGTTTCCACTCCAGACACTGTAGCAACAGAAATTGATTGCACCAAGTCGTCGATTTGCTGTGAAATTTCTAATATTTGGCTGAGACTGCTTTTAGCTGCTTCGACAAAAGAAGTGCCTTCCATTACCTGGGTTGTTCCTACTTCCATTGCTTGCACCACTTCGCTGGTTTCCCGCTGGATGTTATCGACTATTTGTTCAATTTCTTTGGTTGCTGCTGCCGATCGCGTTGCCAACTCACCTACTTCTTCGGCAACTACAACAAAACCTTGGGCTTCTTCACCTGCGCGTGCTGCTTCAATACCGGCGTTGATAGCTAACAAGTTAGTTTGCATGGAAATCTGATTAATTAATGCCACCACGCGGGTAATTTGTTGCGTAGATTCTCCCAAGCGTTTGACTTTCTTGGTGGTTTCGCTAACGGTTTCCCGCAGGTGCAATATATTTTGTACTGTCAAATCCATTGCTTGTCCGCTTTTTGTGGCTGTCAAAGCAGCATTCTCGACAATTACAGCAGCTTGCTGGGCATTTTGGGCTACTGCTTGAATCGCTTGCGTCATTTGAGCGACAGCATCGAGAGTATGATCGACTTCCATCGCTTGTGTCTGTGCTTCTTGGGCTAGTTGACGAATGGCTCCAGAGTTAGCACCGATCGCATAATTAACTTGAGTGGCAGCGACTTTGACTTGCATGACAATCTCTCGCAAACTTTCAACAATGGAATTGAAAAAGTCAGCAACGGTGCCGATTTCACCAGCGCTAACTTCAGCCCGCACGCTCAAATCGCCACTGGCGGCATCTTCTGCATATTTGAGCAGGTTTAGTAGTTGTGTTTGCAGGGCTTGTTTTTCTTCTCGTTCTTTTGTAGAGGATTTTTCTGCGATCGCTCTTACTTGCTCTATTTCTTCTAGTAGCTCTGCTTGCTCAAAAGCATAGCCAATTTGTATGGCTAGGTGTTGAAATAAATCAATTTCTGTCTTTTGCCAATACCGGGGATTGTCGCACTGATGGGCAATTATTAAAGCGATCGGTTGTTGTTTATATACAATCGGTACAATCAAGCTGGCTTTGACAGCAAATTTTTCTAAAATTTTGATGTCAGCGTCGATATCTTTCAAATTTGGCTCTTGATAAATATCAGCGATCGCCTGCACTTGAATATTTTGAGAAATATCTACATGGCGTTCCCAAAAACAAGTATCATCAATTGCTACTCCCAAAATTTTCGGGTAAATTGCATTCACAGATTCATAAATTATTTCACCATTTTCAGTATCAGAACTTAATTCATAAATCAGTACTCGATCTGCTTTCAGTGCTTGTCGAACCTCTCTCGCTACTGTTTTACAAATATCCTCTGTTTTCAAGTTAGAGCGAATACGTAAGGTAATATCTGTCAGCAATTGTAATCGTTTGATATCTTTTTCTTGCTCTTTGAGTAGGGTTTCTAGTTGCGCTGCCATGTAATTAATATTTGCATTTAAAATCCCTAGCTCATCTTCTGCTTTTAAGGCGATATGGCGATTTGGTTCACCTTGACTAAATTTAGCTACCTTTGCTGTTGCCTTCAAAATTGGTTCTGTAAAACGTTTGGCAAACCAGGCTGCGATCGCTGCCGTAATTAATGCTGTCAGCCCTGTAGCACTTGCAATCTTCCAGAACAGTTGTCTTTGGGGTGCAAATATAGTTGCTACATCAGCCGAAAGCATGACTCCCCAGTTAAGATTGGGTATGTCTGGTAATTGTTCTAAGTGAGTAAAAGAAATTAGGTTTTCAGACTTCGTTTGAGGATTAATAACTGTCTGAGTCACTACCTTACTTCTTGTATGTAGCTTGTCATAAATCGGAAATTCATTTTGAATATTTTTATCTATATCTGTTTGCTTTGTAGCTGCAAAAATTTTGTTTGAATTATTAATCAAATAGTAATTGAAATTATTTATTTTTTGCCTATTCACTGTTAATTTTTCTAAGTTTTTTACAGGTAACTGCGCTACTACTATGCCAACACTTTCATTGGTAATTCTATGTTTTACAGGTGCAGCAATATAAATATTGCTCGTTGTTGGTTGGGCTATTGCAACTGTATCATCTTTTAAAACGCTTTGAAAATAAAACTGACTTTGAGGATTTTCTAGTGTTTCTCCTGAAGATTGAACTATTAACTTACCTTCGCGGCTGAAAATAGAAATGTTATTGTAAACTTTATAATCCTCTATTAATTTATCTAGCAATACTCGTTTTTCTTTTTCAGATCTAAGTGAGAAATTCCCCAAAATTGGCAAATGGGATAGTACCTGAATATCTCTATGTCGTTCAAACATGAAACCATTAATCTTGTCTGTTAGGGTATTGAGTTCTATTTCTTGAGCTTTAGTAATATTGTTAGTGAGAGATTGACTAGTAAATCGATAGATAAGTACCCCAAGCCCCAAAATCGGTAAGGTGCTAATAGCGATCGCAAATAAGGTTACTTTCTTACTTAAGCTCAATCGCTGACAAGCCGCGATACCTTGATTCAAAGAAGAACTTCGAGTAGTTTCATTCTGAATACGCAGACTAGGAAATGGCAATAGACTATCTTTCACCTGTAGAGGTGAAATCATTGGTTCTTGCTTTTGGATATCATTATTCTTAGCCGCATCTGCTTTATTAAACATAAATAAATTCCTATAAATAGCTGGCTCTTAATCCTCAAATTTCTCTTTTCTAGTAGTAATTCCTAATTATCCTGTAGAACAGAAGATTGCGTAATTGCCTGTGCATCTAACACCAAAAATATTTCTTGTTGTTGAACAATGCATCCACATAAATAGGGAACTAGACTTGAGGCTACTTGCCCAATCGGAGAGCAAATTTCTTCAGGTTGGAATTTTGTTGTACCTTTTACCTCTTGCACAACTAAACCCAAAATCACTGATTCGACTCGAATAATAATAATGTTGTACTGCCGAAACTGCTGATCCAAAGATTCCAGATTGAACATTCTTGGCAAATCGATGATCCAAACTATACGGCTTCGCCAGTTCATTAATCCTAGTATGCAGCTGGGCATATTTGGCATTGAGGTTATAGACTCAACAGGCACAACAATTGCTTCTTGCGTATATTTAACTGGCAAAACAGCAGCAGTTCCTCTATTGAGCTGAAACTTAAGATAGCCTTCTCCTCTGTTGCGATCTTTTGACTGTAAAGCTAGTGTAGGTTTTGAACTATTCATTGATTAAATTCACTACAGATTTAATAGTATGCAAAAGTTGCTCGCGAGTATAAGGTTTAGTGATATAGGCATCAGCACCTTGTCTTCTTGCCCACAAACGATCTATTTCTTGATTTTTGGAACTGCAAATTACAATTGGTACTTTTTGAGTTAACGGATTTTTTTTCAAGGAACGGCACAATTCAAAACCACTCATTTCTGGCATCACTACATCAGTAACAATCGCATCTAGTTGTTGTGACATAGCTTTTTCTAAAGCTTCTTTTGCTCCAGCCGCTTTAATGACGTTATAACCACTCTCTTTTAAATAGTGACTAATTAGTTCTAATTCACTCGGAGAATCTTCCACAACCAAAATAGTACTAAGCAAAGTCAGGCTCACTTTTAAATCTCCTCAAATAACTAAATTTGACTAGCTATGATGTTTGCTATTAATTGAGGTGTTTAAATACCATTTTTAACAAATCAGGTTGTGTAAAAGGCTTTGTTAAATAGCCTGATGCTCTCACCATTGTTGCCTTAGCTCTGTCTATAAACCCCGTTCTACCAGTTACCATAATTATTGGTGTATTCTTAAAACTAGAATGCCGCCTTAACAAGGAACATAACTCGTAACCATCTAAATTTGGCATTTCTACATCTAATAAAATTAAGTTGGGCTTGCTGCGGAGAATTTGCATTAAAGCCTTCACTGGATCGTTAATCATCACCACAGCAAATGTATTTTCATCTAAAAAACTCCTAATCGAATGTAAAACAGTAAGACTGTCATCAATACAAGCAACTGTATATAAATTTTTGCTAGTAGGTGGTTGGGATAATTGGCGATCGTTATCTTCTAGAGAGTTAAAATCTGTCGTTGTTGCTAACTGTGGCTCAGATGTAATCTGGGATTTTACTTCACTGGGAAAAGATTTTATTTGCGCAGGTAAAACTTGTGACTTGTTCTGAATCGGAAAGGTTAACTCTCGCTCTTGTCTAACTTGTAGTTGTTTTTGACAATGTTCTACTAGCGATCGCAAATCCAAGCAACAAAACTTCGGTAGTTCATCTATAGGGGTTTCGTGATGAAATTCATAGCTTCCTTGTTTTAATGCCAAAAATGATAGCAACACCTCTTTTGCCAATTCCTCTATCAAGATTGCTGCTTGTGGAGGAGTGATATAATCCTGATTTACTAACCAACATATAGCTAGATAATCTGACTGTGACATCGACTGATTTTCACTTTTAGTATCAAACGTCAGTCGCATCTGTACGCGATTTGCACTCGAAAGATTCGGAATTTGTTGACTTAATAGCTGTAAGTGATGATCCAATCGCTCAAACAGTTTATCCGAATAGGAAGCGTATGTAAGTTTTCCTTCTTCTAAATAAATAGACCAATAAGCTATCTCAGTAAATACACGTAAATAGCCTGTAGCTCGTCTGCTAGTTAATTGTGCCAACAGAGATAGAGGGTGCAGTTTTTGGAAAAACCTGTAGCTACCTAGAGGACTTGTGCTCATTTTGCTTGTATTTGTTGCTCAATTGAATAAGTCTAAGCTGTGTTTGTGCAGAACTTTCCCACAATAGAATTCGATCAAATTGATTGTGTTTGTATTTAAAAATACAAATAGTGATTATTCTCTATGTGACTTAACTCAAGCGTAGTAATTTGATATCAAGACAAGAAAATATCAGTGAACTGGTAAGTAGCAGTTATTTTACTTACGTTGCACCGAAATTGACAAATATTCTCTGAGAAAAGGTGATAAAAAATGTAAAAACTAAATTATGTTATTCACTTTGTAGTAAAAAATTATAATTGCAACGGTAATAATACTGAAATTAATTATATTTGAGATAGGTGCGATCGCATTCTTTTATTCTTCAATGGAAGACCATATTTGTTGAATGCGTTGTCGAACTTGTTGCCAATCGTTAGGTTGTAGTGAGTGTTCCTAATTGGCGATCTATTGAACCTATAGCGTGTCGTAAATGGCATCTTCTTCGCTGTAACCTTTTAATAATTGCTTGGCAGCAAGACGATGCCATGCTTTATCATCTTCTTCGTCTTCGTTCGGCTCATTGACTAGGATAATTACTTTGACTTGTTGATCGTGAGACAACTGGTGCAAAACTGTATCTGGTAATTCAATTTTGCCTTCGCTAGTGACTTTGGCAGGAAACTCGTATGCTTTCATATCATCTTAGACAGGATTGACAGGCCTGACGCAGCACTGTTTCTACAGATAAGCGCAAGTATTTTGAAGCTTCTTCAAGGGTGAGAATATCTGGTAATGTAACTTGCTCCATACAGTACTGACAATATGCGCTATTTGTAGATAAAATCGTAGCAAAAATACTGGGTTAATAGACTGTCTGCGGTTACTTGACGACGATTGCCTCGCCTCACATCTACATCCAATAAAAAACTAGCTACTGAAGCTTTTAAGTTTCTCTCCCAATCGTTGATGAATGCGATCGCCCAAAAAAGCAATCAATCTTTGCCACAGACAAAATCCTTCAAGCGCCACTTGCTTTTCAAACTCTGCCGATCGCAAACAAATACTTTGCTTTAACTTATGCGGATGAAAGGACTTGAACCTTCACACCTTGCGGTACTAGAACCTAAATCTAGCGCGTCTGCCAATTCCGCCACATCCGCTCACGATCTATAAGCTTATCATAACAAATCTTATATAGCAATACATTAGGGATTGGGGACAAGGAGACAAGGAGAGATGGGAAAGCTGGGGAAGCTGGGGGAGTAAACGTGAATAACGATTCTCCACTTTCTCCACGGCAGTTGCTACAAGTCTCTTAACCCGCAAGGGCGCACTGCCCCTGCTGCACCTCTCCCCCTGCTCCTGAAGCTCCTGAAGCTCCTCTGCTTCCACTCCCCCACTCTCCCCCTCCTCTTCCTAGCCCCTAAATTACCGCCACACGAGGTAAGCGATGCTTAAATCCGCACAGAATTTCCCAAGAAATAGTATTTAGTTGATTTGCCCAATCGTCAGCAGAAATTTGTTGCTTTCCTTCTTGCCCTAGTAAAGTTACTATTTCACCTTCTTGTAAATCTGGTATGGCACTAACATCCAGCATCAGCTGATCCATTGTAATAGCACCGAGCTGTGTTACCTTTTGACCGCGCACTATGGCTTGCATTTTATTGGAAAGATTGCGCGGCACGCCATCAGCATAACCAATTCCAACAACAGCAATGCGGAGTTCGCGGGGAGCAACAAATTGATGTCCGTAACTCACACCAGTTCCCGCGGCAATAGTTTTGACTTGCGTCACTCTTGCCCTGACTTGTAAAACTGGTTGGAGATCAATGCGCGATCGCAAATGATCTGCTGGATAAAGTCCATAAACAGCTAAACCCACCCGCACCATATCGTAGTGCAGTGCTTTGTCGCTGAGGGCAGCAGCTGAATTTGCCAAGTGCAGGCAAGGAGGTTTGATGCCTAATGCTTTAATTTGGGCGATCGCTTCTCGAAATCTTTGATGCTGTAGCTTCATAACAGCTGGATCTGCGCTATCTGCTGTTGCCAAGTGAGAATAAATACTAGCTATCTTCAGATGCGGTAATCGCTGTACTAGCTGCACAAACTCTGCTGCTTGTTGCCAATTAGTTCCCAAGCGTGACATACCTGTATCTAATTTGATGTGTACAGGTACGGGAGAACTATAGTTAATCGCTTCTAGGATGTCAGAAAAAATCAAAGCTTGCTTGGGGCTACAAATTGTCGGCTGAAGCTTCCAATGGGCGATCGCATGAATTTGTTCTGGGGTATGAGTCGCGCCTAAAATCAAAATTGGAGCTTTGATACCAGCTTCTCGCAATTGAATTCCTTCTGGAACTGTAGCAACACCGAGCCAACTTGCCCCTGACTGTAATACTGTTTGAGCAACTGTAACAGATCCATGTCCATAGGCATCGGCTTTCACTACTGCCATGAGCTGGGTACGCGGTGATAGGAACCGCCGTAGTTGCTGTACATTATGCGATAACGCTGCCAAATCTATTTCCACCCAAGCACGTTGCGAAAACCAAGCATATGTGTCGCACTGTTGAGCAGCCACACCCGAACTTTGCTCATGACTTAACATTTGATTTACTCCTTCACACCACCGATCAGCTTCCAGGTTATTTATTTATTCGTGCCACTATCAGCTACTCTGGATAAATCAAGCAGGAAGTTTAACCTTCTTGTTGGAGTTGGCACAAGAGCATGAGGTGACATTCACTAAACGTCGAAAGTTACTTTTAAATCGCAATTTTATAACTTCATCTCTCAATTGCACCTGAAGTATAATTTATTTTCATAGCCTAAGCAGGTTACATTTGTGTTAATATATGTAAAATAAAAGGCCTGAGCGATTATCAATGGGGAAGGTTTTAGTCTTAAACGCCTCTTACGAACCGCTCAATATTACGAGCTGGCGTCGCGCTGCAGTTTTGTTAATTAAAGGCAAAGCAGAGCGCGTAGAACATAACGGTAAATTTCTTTACGCTGAATTTCCGCTTCCAACTGTAATTCGGTTACGCCATTATGTGCGGGTGCCTTATAAAGAGATTCCTCTAACGCGTCGAAATATATTGCACCGAGACGGGCATACCTGCCAATACTGCGGTTACACGGGAGATGAGTTGACTTTAGACCATGTGATACCGCGATCGCGTGGAGGAGGAGATAGTTGGGAGAACATTGTAACAGCCTGTGTCCGCTGCAATGTTAAAAAGGGTAGCCGCACACCCCACGAAGCACATATGCTCTTACGTCATTCTCCCCGCCGACCTTACAGCAGTCTCTACTTTGAGGTCAGCAAACATCTAAAAAGTGGTATGCATGAAGAGTGGCAGAAATATGTTATAGGACTTTAACCTTTGTAAAACTCAGTCACACAGATACAAAATCTTAAATCTTGCTGTTGAACCATTGCAAGATGTAGGATTTACCGTAATTAGCAGCTGTTTTAAAAGACTTGTCCTATGTTATGACAGCTGGAGTATAAACTCGCAAAAATCACAGCGGTTTTTAAGCAACCTCACCATTATACCACACAGTAATGGATTGAGAAGTATGTATAATTAAATTTTCTCAATTTTAGAGACGGCAAAAAAAGAGTGTTTCCTTGGAAATATTAAAGAACATATTCCTTGACAAAAAATACACCCACATATACATTTCCACGCTTCTATATTTTTGCAAAGATCTAAAGGTGTGTGGCTAAATCAGAATCAGTGAATCGCTGGTTGCATTTTTTCTATTTGAATCCACAAAGCCTCACACAGATAATACATTTATCATATGCAGTTTAATTCTTCCCTTACTCAGCTTGAGAGATTACCGTTGACAACAGATCTGACTCCAGAACCGACTCCAGATGATGGAGGGATAGACAGAGAAGCCCTTGAAGCTCCCTTTGCCAAACAGTCTGTTGGAACCTTCACAGCAGGTGAAGGAAGTAATGGTCAGCGTACCAATTCTGTGGCAATACAGAAGTCAGAGGAACTGCGCCAAACCATGCTCTCCCATCGGCAAGAGCGCCAGATTTTGATTTTACAAGACTTTCCAGATCCGGATGCTCTTTCCTCAGCTTGGGCTTATCAATTAATCGCTCAACAGTACGATATCAAATGCGAGATTATTTATGCTGGTACGCTCAGTCATCAAGAAAATATTGCCCTAGTGAAGCTGACTGGTTTACCCGCTCAACGTTGCCCACTACAAAACCTCAAAAGCAAGGATTTGTCCTCATATCAAGGTTTTGTATTAATTGATAACCAAGGAACTACCTCTCAATTAGTACCAGTAGTAGAGCAGGCAGGAATTCCATTGGTGGCAGTTATTGACCATCACAGTTCACAAGGAGATCTAAAATCAGAGTTTGTAGATATTCGTCCGGGTGTACGAGCTACAGCAACAATTTTTACCCAGTATTTGCAGACAGGATTGCTACCTTTAGATAGCACCATCAATCAACACGTAAAGTGTGCTACTGCTTTGATGCATGGTTTGCGCTCTGATACAAATCTTCTGATGCAAGCAAAAGAAGAAGATTTTCTGGCAGCAGCTTATTTGAGTCGCTTTTACGACGCTCAACTGCTTAACGCCATACTCCAGGCGAACCGTTCCAAACGGGTAATGGATGTAATTGAGCGATCGCTAAAGAACCGCATCGTGCAAAATAACTTTTCCATTGCTGGTGTTGGCTACTTACGCTATGACGATCGAGATGCCATCCCTCAAGCAGCAGATTTTCTTGTCACAGAAGAAAACGTCCATACTGCTGTAGTTTACGGTATTGTTCATGACGAAGATGACGAATTTGAAGTAGTCATAGGTTCCTTAAGAACTACTAAACTTACCCTCGATCCGGACGAGTTTATCAAAGAAGCTTTTGGGCAAGACAGTAGCGGACGCTTTTTCGGTGGCGGACGTACAAGTGCTGGCGGTTTTGAAATTCCAATGGGTTTCTTATCAGGCAGTAACGAGAATTCCGCTTATGCAAAAATGAAATGGGAAGTCTTTGATGCTCAAATTAAGCAAAAACTTTTAAGATTGGTTAACCCCAGAGACAACCCGATTCAATCAGAGTAAAGGGTACAGGGGACAGAGAACAGGGAACAGGGGAATCTCATAAATCCATAACCCATAATCTGTAACCTGTAGGCTGTAACCCATAACCTATAACCTGTAACCTAAAGTGGAACTGTATTTAATCCGTCACGGCATTGCCGAAGAGGCAACCAACGATATCACAGACGAACAAAGGCGACTAACTAAGGAGGGGCGGCAAAAAACCGAAAAAGTTGCCCAAAGATTGAAAAAACTAGGTTTCAGCTTTGATTTAATTGCCACCAGTCCTTTAGTCAGAGCACATCAAACAGCAGATATCCTCATAGCAGCCGGATTGAGTTCTCAAATAGAGGAATGTACTCATCTTGCTCCTAGTGTTTCTATAAATAGTTGGCTTGAAGATTGGTTTAAACCAAAGAATTTTGCGCCTAATAGCCAACTAGCATTGGTAGGACACGAGCCTTGTTTGAGTAATTGGGCAGAAATTCTCCTTTGGGGAGAAGTGAAGGAACGTTTCGTGCTAAAAAAAGCGGGTATGATCGGGTTAAGGGTACCAGAAACAGGCTCTGTTTTGGGTAGTTGTCAGATGTTTTGGTTGACACCGCCCAAGTACTTGCTTTAACAGTTTTTCCACAATTCAATTAAGAATTTGTGTGATAACGGATACTGTTATGGCGACAATAATTTCTGGTAAGTTAGCCTGAACAAATCTTTAAAAATCAGATGGTGTTGCCATGATGGTGTGCGAATACAAGCCTGGTTTGGAAGGCATTCCTGCCGCCCAATCCGGTATCAGCTATGTCGATGGGCAAAAAGGATTATTAGAGTATCGTGGCATCCGGATTGAAGAACTAGCAGAAAAAAGCACATTTCTGGAAACTGCTTATCTTTTAATTTGGGGTGAGTTGCCCACAACAGAAGAATTAGCAGCATTTGAGGATGAAATTCTTCATCACAGGCGAATCAAATATCGGATTCGTGACATGATGAAATCTTTTCCAGAAAGTGGTCACCCTATGGATGCCCTACAAGCCTCTGCTGCGGCTTTAGGCTTGTTTTATTCACGCCGCGATTTAGATAATCCCGTTTATATCCGGGATGCAGTGGTTCGCTTGTTAGCAACTATTCCCACAATGGTTGCGGCATTCCAATTGATGCGAAAAGGTAACGATCCTGTACGTCCTAATGATGATTTAGATTATGCCGCTAACTTTCTTTATATGCTTAACGAGAAAGAACCCGATCCATTGGCGGCGCGGATTTTTGATGTCTGCTTGATATTACACGCAGAGCATACAATGAATGCTTCTACCTTTAGTGCCAGGGTAACAGCTTCTACTCTGACCGATCCATATGCTGTAGTGGCAAGTGCAGTTGGTACCTTAGGAGGGCCGCTGCATGGAGGAGCTAACGAAGAAGTAATCTTGATGTTGGAAGAAATTGGCTCTGTCGAGAATGTGCGTCCCTATCTAGAAGATCGCTTACAACGTAAAGCCAAGATTATGGGCTTCGGACATCGTGTCTATAAAGTTAAAGATCCGCGAGCGACAATTTTGCAAAACTTAGCAGAAAAACTGTTTGCAAAATTTGGACATGACAAATACTACGACATCGCTCTTGAACTGGAGCGGATTGTAGAGGAAAAGCTCAGTCAAAAAGGCATTTATCCTAACGTTGACTTTTATTCTGGTTTGGTGTATAGAAAGCTGGGCATTCCCACAGACTTATTCACACCAATATTTGCGATCGCCCGTGTCGCAGGTTGGCTGGCACACTGGAAAGAACAGCTAGAAGAAAACCGGATTTTCCGTCCTACTCAAGTTTACAACGGTCGGCACGGTATTGCTTACGCTCCCATCGACCAACGTTAGGTTTGGGTACTGGGTATTGGTGATTGGGTATCGGGGATTGGGAAGAAGAGGACGCAAAGACAAGGAAGAAGAATCGTGATTCACGTTCTTGCCCCTGGTGCTCCCCTGCCCCTCTGCTTCTTCCCAATCCCTCTGTTAGCAAATCTCAATTCATACCATAAGTAGAAATTCTCATCAAACTCATAGGGGCATAAGCCATCCAACGATATACTAAGCATGGGGAATTGCAAAAAATCTTAAATTTTGCCTGGTATGGGCAGAAATAATTGATGGGTAAATTTACAGTTATTAACAAGTTGTAGATAGTTGTAAACAACCATGAAAAGCAAAAGATGAAGGATGAAGCTAAAGGATGAAGGATAAAGGCTAAAGGATGAAATATTTTATTAATGTCAGACTTCAGACTTCAGACTTCAGACTTCAGATTGCAAACTTCAGTCTTGAGTTGACTTCAAGAGCAACAAACATGAATTCAGGAATTGATCTGCAAGGAACTTTTATTGAGTCCCTCATGGATTTGGGACTGCCAGGTGACTTAGCCAAAGCGATTTGGATGCCACTGCCGATGATCCTAATGATTATTGGTGCGACGGTGGGAGTGCTAACCTGCGTATGGCTAGAACGGAAGATTTCGGCAGCAGCACAGCAGCGGATTGGTCCTGAATACATTGGCCCTTTGGGTTTGCTGGCTCCTGTGGCAGATGGTCTGAAACTGGTTTTTAAAGAAGATATCGTGCCAGCCAAATCTGACCCCTTATTGTTCACCCTTGGCCCCATCATTGTCGTATTGCCAGTGTTTCTGTCTTATTTGATCGTGCCGTTCGGACAGAATTTGGTAATTACTAATGTTGGCATGGGTGTATTTTTGTGGATTGCATTGTCTAGCGTTCAGCCAATTGGCTTGTTAATGGCAGGCTACGCATCCAATAACAAATACTCCCTGTTGGGTGGCTTGCGAGCAGCAGCACAATCTATAAGCTATGAAATTCCTTTGGCGCTGGCGGTACTAGCGATCGCCATGATGTCCAATAGTCTTAGCACCGTTGATATTGTCGATCAGCAATCAGGCTACGGCATCTTGGGGTGGAACATTTGGCGACAACCAGTAGGGTTTCTCATTTTTTGGATCTCTGCCCTTGCCGAATGCGAACGACTACCCTTTGACTTACCAGAAGCAGAAGAGGAACTGGTGGCAGGTTACCAGACTGAATATTCCGGCATGAAATTCGCTCTGTTCTACCTAAGTTCCTACGTCAACTTAGTACTTTCAGCATTGCTAGTATCAGTTCTATACTTAGGCGGTTGGGATTTTCCAATTCCCATTGACGTTTTAGCCAACTGGTTTGGAGTCAGTGAAGCCAATCCAGTCTTGCAAATTATCACCGCCTCGTTGGGCATCACCATGACCGTACTGAAAGCCTACCTGCTAGTATTTTTGGCAATTTTGTTGCGCTGGACGGTACCCCGTGTTCGCATCGACCAATTGCTAGATTTAGGATGGAAGTTCTTATTACCAGTTGGCTTGGTGAATTTACTATTAACCGCAGCCTTAAAATTAGCTTTTCCCGTTGCCTTTGGCGGTTAATAGTTAGTAGCTAATTGCTAAAACACTATTAGCAATTAGCTATCAGCAATTACTAGTTAAAGAGAGAGACACGATGCTAAAGTTCTTCAAACAAGTTGGTGATTACGCCAAGGAAGCGGTGCAAGCTAGCCGCTATATAGGTCAAGGACTTTCTGTGACCTTTGATCATATGCGGCGGCGTCCAGTAACAGTGCAATACCCTTACGAAAAACTGATTCCTGGCGAAAGATTTCGCGGTAGGATTCACTTTGAGTATGATAAGTGCATCGCCTGCGAAGTCTGTGTCAGGGTTTGTCCGATCAACCTACCTGTAGTAGATTGGGAATTTGATAAAACCAGTAAAAAGAAAAAGCTCAAACACTACAGTATTGACTTTGGCGTTTGTATCTTCTGCGGCAACTGTGTGGAATATTGTCCGACTAACTGTTTGTCAATGACAGAAGAATATGAGCTTTCCACATATGATCGCCACGAATTGAATTACGATAACGTGGCATTGGGTCGTCTACCCTACAAAGTTACAAATGACCCAATGGTGACACCTTTGCGCGAGTTGGTGTACCTGCCTAAAGGTATTATGGATCCCCACGATTTACCAGCTGATGCCCCTCGTCCAGGTGCTCGTCCAGAAGATCTGGTGGAGAAAAGCTAAGAGTTAATAGCTAATAGAAGAGTGGCAATGACACAATTAGCTATTAGCAATGTAGCAATTAACAGATAGCAAAGGAAAAAAACAGTGAATTTAGCCGAAGGAGTACAGGTTGTTTCGTTTGGTGTATTGGCTGTAATGATGATTGGATCAGCACTAGGTGTGGTGCTGTTCTCTAATGTCGTTCATTCTGCCTTTTTGCTGGCTGGTGTTTTTGCCAGCATTTCTGGGATGTATCTCCTGTTGAATGCTGATTTTGTAGCAGCTGCACAACTGTTAATTTATGTTGGCGCGGTGAACGTACTAATATTGTTTGCCATTATGTTGGTAAATAAGCGACAGGATTTTTCTCCCTTTCCCACTGCTTGGGTACGTAAAGCCCTCACAGCTGTGGTTAGTTTAGGATTATTTGCGCTGTTGAGTACAATGGTGTTGGCAACGCCTTGGTCTCGTTCTACTGCTATCCCTGTAGGAGATCCTATTGTTGTGATTGGGCAGCATTTCTTCAGTGACTTTTTGCTGCCTTTTGAAGTTGCTTCCGTTCTGTTATTAATGGCAATGGTGGGCGCAATTATTCTGGCACGTCGCGAATATCTACCAGAAGCGGCTCCATCCGAACTGCCGCAAACTGTTTTGACATTGCCAGAACGCCCCAGAGAACTAATATCGGCAGGAAGCGACAACGAGTCATGATGAATAATGAATTATGAATGATAAAAGGGGTTTCATAATTTAGAATTCAAAATTTGGCAGTATTTTCAGTAGGGATACAGTTATTATGCAGCTTGAGCACTTTTTATTACTAGCAGCCGCTTTGTTCTGCATTGGCATCTATGGCTTGATTACCAGCCGCAATGCTGTGCGAGTGTTGATGTCAATTGAGTTGCTGCTTAATGCTGTGAATTTGAACTTAATGGCTTTTTCCAACTTCTTGGATTCAACAGCGATCAAAGGTCAAGTTTTCACTGTATTTGTGATCACCGTAGCGGCAGCGGAAGCGGCGGTGGGTTTGGCGATCGTGCTGGCAATCTATCGTAACCGCGATACTGTCGATATGGAGCAGTTTAATCTCCTCAAATGGTAACACTGTGGACCTTAAGCAGGTAATTATTGCTTACAAAGCAAGAGACGCTCAAAGCAAACGCTGGGCAGAAACTTGTGCGAAACAACTAGAAAATCGCCAATGCCAGGTTTTAATGGGGCCAAGCGGGCCAAAAGATAACCCTTATCCAGTGTTTTTGGCTTCGGCAGGGCAACCGATTGATCTGGCATTGGTGCTCGGTGGTGATGGTACTGTTTTAACAGGTGCAAGACACCTAGCCCCAGCTGGCATCCCCATTCTAGGAGTAAATGTGGGAGGACACCTGGGGTTTTTAACTGAATCAGTGGACGAGTTTCAAGAGACTGAAAAAGTTTGGGATAGACTTTTGGAGGATCGCTATGCTATCCAAAGGCGGATGATGGTGCAAGCTGCGGTTTATGAAGGGCATGGTAGTAATTTAGAATCCGTCAGCGAACGCTATCTTGCCTTGAATGAGATGTGTGTTAAACCCGCTTCTGCCGATCGCATGATTACCTCGATTCTAGAAATGGAAATTGACGGTGAGGTAGTCGATCAATACGTGGGGGACGGGTTAATAGTCGCGACTCCCACTGGTTCTACTGGCTACACGGTTTCTGCTAATGGCCCAATTATACATGATGGTATGGAAGCTATCACCATCACTCCCATTTGTCCAATGAGTCTCTCTAACCGCCCCGTTGTCTTACCCCCTGGTTCAGTTGTGAGTATTTGGCCTTTGGGGGATTACGATTTGAGTACAAAATTGTGGATGGATGGGGTGTTAGCTACTTCAATTTGGCCTGGACATCGCGTTGACGTGCGCATGGCAGAATGTCGGGCTAAATTTATTATTTTACGGGAAAACAATTCGTATTATCAGACACTGCGGGAGAAGTTATTGTGGGCAGGGACGAGGGTTCGCTACAGCAGCACTAATCATGCGAATTGATGACTAGGAGCAATCTCTTACTCTCAAAATAGGATAATCATGAAGTCAGGGATTTATTCCCTGACTTTAGTTAAAGCATTCACTTTTTGTGGCGAGAATATTTCTTTTTAATACGTTGCACTTGCTGCTGAAACTCTGTACCTTTTTCAGGATTTACCATTGCGACAAAATTAGCAAAACCGCTAATAGCAGCAATTAAATTGGGAGAATTTCCCCAATGTTTGCCTTCTAAACCATCTTTTTCAATTTGATATAAAGTAGCACGGAACTGCTTTAATATCTTTTTGGAAACATTAAGTTTATTGTTTACCACTACTCCCGTAACTTCTTGCTGACGGGATTTGCGGAGAATTCGAGTTTTGTCTTGATTAATGGCAAAACCTTCGTAAGTAACAATTGACTCCGTACGTTTAAGAAGATTGCAGATATGTCGCAAGCTGTCGTCAGAGGCAGAAAAGGTAATGTCGTCGGCGTAGCGGGTGTAAGTAAAACCTAAACTTTCCGCCATTTTTGTTAATTTCCTGTCTAAGCGACGACAAAGGAGATTGGTAATTGCTGGGCTGGCTGGCGAACCTTGGGGAAGATGTCTTTCTCCCAGTGCTACATAATATGTCTTGCCATCTAATTCCAATTCTTCAACTTCGGCGGCAGTGCAGAGCAAACCAAATATCGTTGCTACTGCTTCCGAGTAACCAAAGGACAGAAAAAGTCCTTTGACGCGCTTGTAAGAAATTGCAGGAAAAAAATCCTTGAGATCAAAGTTGAGAATTACATCAGCACCAACATGAGGAGTGGCATTGGTGACAATGGAACGTTGGGTACGAAAACCATGTGCAGCATCGTGAAGTTCCAATTTTTGAAGAATATTCTCTAAAATCCAATGCTGTGCCTGTTTTAAATTAGGCATTGGTGCTGAGATTAGCCGTTCTCCACCAGTTTTTTTCGGTACTTTAAAACGGATGTAGTGGGATATAGTAGCAGTTTTGCGGTTAAAGGCCAAAAATCTTAGTTTACCAACACTTATTTCCATTGCTGCCGCAATTTCTTCTGCGGTGCTGCACAGCGGTAAACCTAGCGATCGCAACTTTTCCTCATTGGCTTGGGTGTAATTTAATCCAGCAGATACGCCCTCACCAAGATAGATAATCTCTTGTTGTTTTTTCTGTTTCCACGCCTGGCTACGTTCTAACCGTTCTCTCTCTCGGCGTTCTTTAGTTTCTTGCTGCTTGCGCCGCGACTCTTCCAAACGCTGTTTCAACATCTGCTTGCGCAGTGCTTTTTCATTCTGGAGGCGACTACTTTCCTGCCGCAGCTGTTCTAGTTCCCGTCTAATTTCTCCAGCACGGCGAATTTCATCCGCTGGATCTTGCGGTATGCTACCTTGAGCAGGCCAAAAACCGTAGCGGATCATCTCTTCGAGGATGAATTCCTCTCTACCCATTTTGCGGATGCGATCGTATAGTTCCTCACGAGTACGGGGTTGATCAATCATAAGTTTATGGAGTGGGAGTGAGGGAGCGAGTAGGGATATTGTCTAAATTGAATGATAAATTTTACATTGGCAGTAGATTTGTCTAGTTTATTCGCGAGTTTTGAAGTTGGGTAGATTAGTCATTTGTTATTAGTCATTGGTTAGTGGTTAGTAGTTAATAGGTTGCTTGTCTCCCCATCTCCCCGTGTCTCCTTGTCCCCGCGTCTCCTTGTCTCCCCCTCCTCCCTAATAATTTTGTTGCAACTCTTAATGTTTTATCTCTCTGTTCGTACCCTGCGCCTTGGTAGACTGATTTTTAATACACAAATATATTATTCTGGTCTGTTGCGCCACTTGAAAGCAAAAACCTTGGCTTTCTAGGGCATTCAACAGTAAAAAGTCATTCATGGCAATTGCGACATGGTAGATTCCCTAAAAAAACCAGGTTTTGAAGAATTGCGTCCGGGAATTAAAGTCCCAGCAAAAGATACCCTGTTAACACCCCGTTTTTACACTACTGATTTTGATGCGATGGCGCAGATGGATATCTCCGTCAATGAAGACGAGTTAAGAGCTATCCTGGAAGAATTTCGTGCTGATTATAACCGCCATCACTTTGTTCGGGATGCCGAGTTTGAACAATCCTGGGATCATATTGACGGGGAAACTCGCCGATTATTTGTTGAATTTCTAGAGCGTTCGTGTACGGCTGAGTTTTCTGGCTTTTTGCTGTACAAAGAACTTAGCCGCCGTCTCAAAGACAAAAGCCCAGTACTGGCAGAGTGTTTTAGCTTGATGTCACGGGATGAAGCACGTCATGCCGGCTTTTTAAACAAAGCAATGGCAGATTTTAATTTGTCCTTGGATTTGGGCTTTTTAACCAAGAGCAAAAATTACACTTACTTTGAGCCAAAATTTATTTTCTACGCTACTTACCTTTCGGAGAAGATAGGTTATTGGCGCTATATCACGATTTTCCATCACCTGGAAGCACATCCAGAAGACAGAATTTATCCTATCTTCCGTTGGTTTGAAAACTGGTGTCAGGATGAAAACCGTCACGGAGATTTCTTCGATGCTGTAATGAAATCTCAGCCGCAAATGCTCAATGACTGGAAGGCGCGGCTGTGGTGTCGATTCTTCTTGTTGTCAGTGTTTGCGACGATGTATCTCAATGACATCCAACGCTACGACTTCTATGCCTCGATCGGGTTAGATGCACGAGAATACGACAAACACGTAATTGAAAAGACAAATGAAACTGCTGGGCGGGTGTTCCCGGTAATGCTGGATGTAGAAAATCCAGAGTTTTATGAGCGGTTGGAGATTTGTGTCAAGAATAACGAAAAGTTGACAGCGATCGCCAGATCTAATACTCCGAAATTCTTCCAATTCTTCCAGAAGCTACCCTATTACATCTCCAATGGCTGGCAGATGCTGCGGTTGTACTTGATGAAACCTATTAATGCTGCTGCCATCGAAGGTAGTGTACGCTAAGTTCTCCAGGTTTTGCTAAAAATTAAGTGGTTCTGCTGAAAGTAGAGCCACTTTTTTTTACGAACCGCCGAGACATAAGGACATTCAGGAATGAAAGGCAAGTTGTCAATTTTATGCTTTGGATTAGGTATTAATTTGCTTTTGATGACTGCCCCTAGTCGATGCGAAACTCCAAAATCCCAAGCTCAAGATTTAGATTTAAGTCCAGAAGTGATCAAAAATAGTCCTGTTTTACAAAGATGGCGGCGTCAAGTACCAAATGTATTGGAAGATATACGTAACGAACCTAGTTTTCGCACCAGAGTCAGGCTAGGTTATTCTAATTTTCCTTCTAGTGGGAATGCAAGTGGAATAAATTTTGGTGTAGAGGATATATTTATCGGTCGTAGTGGCTTAACAATAAGTGGTGAATATCAGGGAGCATTCAACGATAAACGTGAAACATACGGTACAGATTTGTACTATTATCTGCGCCCACTAGGTAGCTATCTTAACTTTGCACCACTGGTAGGATATCGATATTTACAAACTGACGATTATTCAACAGACGGGGTAAATGTGGGTGTGAAATTACTGTTAGTACTGTCTCGTGGTGGTGCAGCCGATGTTTCTCTTACTCAAAGTTGGGTTTCTCCCGGTAGTAGCCAAGAAGCCGGTTTCACAACACTATCGTTAGGTTATGCCCTCACTTCTCATCTGCGTTTATCTACAGATATTCAGCAACAAAACTCTCGTGGCGACAAAGATAGTCGGGTGGGTGTAGTTTTGGAGTGGATGCCGTAGAAAGAATAGGTGCTAGGCTTTAGACGCAAAGAAAGTGAGACGCGGTGACGCGCAGAGAAACGAGGACAAGGGACACCTGGTGCAAGGGGACAAAGGGAGAAGACGTGACTCACAATCTTTCCCCTTCAAGTCACCTTGTCCCCCATCTTCTTTCTCCGTGTCCTCTTCCACATCCCCAATTCTAGGCTTTGTAACGTTTGAGGTTTTTGACTGGGGGGCCATGTAATACTTTACCATCACAGTTATAACGCCCTCCGTGACAGGGACAATCCCAGCTTTTCTCAGCATTGTTCCAATTGACAATGCAGCCTAAATGGGTACAAGTTGCCGATACTGCATGAATTTTTCCTTCTTCGTCTCGGTAGGCAGCAATTTTGTGACCATTAATAGTGAGTAATTTTCCTTCGCCTGGAGCTACATCAGCCAAGGAAGAACGCTCAAGTCCTTTGAGGCGATCGCCTACCCAATGAAATCCTACTTCTAGATTGTTCTTGAGAGATTCGACAGTTACAAACGGAGTAGCACGGGTAGAGTTGTAGAGCTTGAGCCAAGGATTATCAACTCCCAAAATTAAATCAGAAAGTAGCATTCCTGCTAATGTGCCTTTGCTCATCCCCCAAAGACTAAAACCAGTTGCTACATATAAATGATTGTTAAAGGGAGTTACCTTACCAATATAGGGCAGTTGATCGAAGGAAACCATATCCTGCGTAGACCAACGGTACTCAAACTGCTCTACTCCAAAACGGGAACGAGCGTAAGCTTCTAGCTGGAGGTAACGCTCCTCTGTATTAGTAACAGTACCAGCTTTATGTCCCCCACCGCCTATCAATAACAGCAATCCTCCATCTGGAGCGGGAGTTGTCCGAATCGACTGATAATCATTACCTGTACCTATGTACATTCCTTCTGGAGCCTGATTCGGATCTATACGGGCAGCAATAATATAGGAACGCTTGGGATAATTTTTAGCAAAAAATAATCCTTGATCTAAAATAGGCGCATTAGTAGCAATAATTACATCTTTTGCTCTCACAATTCCAGTTGCTGTTATAACCTGACAAGGATTTCCTTCTTCGACGTTCCGGACACGCGTGTTTTCAAATACATAACTGCCATTACCATCAATAAGTTTGGCAAGATGCAGCAAATATTTACGAGCATGAAATTGAGCTTGATTGTCACATTTTATTGCTCCTGCGATCGCAAATGGCAAAGAAGTTTCTGTCACAAAAGAAGCAGGTAATCCTAACTTCACTGCTGCTTCAACTTCTGAGCGCACATCATCTAATGTTTCTGTTGTTTCTGCAAATGTATAAGCACTTGTGCGACTAAAATCGCAGTCAATATTTTCTTCTTCTACAAACTTTGCAACTCTTTCGATAGCAGTTTGATTAGAATTTGCATAAATCTGCGCCTTTTCTTCACCAACTTCCTTAATTAATTGAGCATAAATTAGCTGATGAAGTGAAGTGACTTTAGCTGTTGTATGCCCGCTGACACCTGTTGCTATTTGCTGGGCATCAAGCACTGCAACAGTTTTCCCAGCACGTTTGAGGAGTATAGCAGCCGTAATTCCGGCAATTCCTCCTCCTACAATTGCAACATCAACTGATATATCATTCGTGAGAGATGGAAAATTTGATGTGTGAGGAGTTGAAGCAATCCAATAAGAAATTGCTTTTCCAGGGAGTTGAGACATGGTATTTTATAAGACAGCTGTGCTAATACCATTTTTATATTCCAAATCTTATAAAAACTTCATCTTCCAAGAGTTGAAGTGCAAGCTTCTACGTTTTTATATCGAAAGATATATAGCAAATTAATTTGATTTAGTGCTATCACGAACCTGAAGCATGAGTTTAGTCTTAACTTAATTCTAAAATTTAAAGCTATTTAACACTCTCAATACCACTGATTTTCAAAACATCACTGATGGTGGCACAGTAATTAGGTAATCCAAAGCTGGCGGGATTGATAACACTTTGATAGGTAAAATGTCGATAGTTCATGCAAAATCTATCCCAAGCTGCCATGCGGATATTAAATACGGCAATTATTAAATTTGCTAACGATAAAGATAGGGGTATGCGAAAGTAAATTCTTTTGCCGAGATAAGTACAAACTTCTTCCACAGCTTGATTAACTGTTAATTGTGCCTGTCCTAAAACCAACTTGCGTGGTTCATTTTCTTTGGGGGGGTTGTCAATTAAATATCGCACAACAGTAGCAATATCTCTGCCGTGAATAAAGTGAAAACTACCGTCTGCTTGTAAAAAGCGAATTATATTTATATATTTTGTGATTTCAGGAATGCCTGAAGTAGAGTGTGAATAGGGTTTATTGCTGTCACCACCCAAGACTAAAGTGGGGAAAACTTCAGTCACTTTAGGTGCGATCGCTAATTTTGATAATCGCATCAAACACTCATACTTGGAACTAATGTAATCTGTTCCAATTTCCCCTGCTTCTTTGAGTGGTTGACTGTTGTAGTCTAAAACGCTAGCGGTAGAAAAATAAATAACTTGTTCGCACCGAGCCGGATCTAGATAACTTAATAACTCTAGTGTTTTGGTGACGTTAATATCAAATGTAGCTGCACCACCCCATGCAGTTGCTGTCAGCACAGCAATATCTATGGTTTTCAACAAGTCGGCAAACTGCCCAATTTCCTGCATATCACCTTGCAAGACTGTAATACCGGGACGTGCTTGAGTGTTAACTTGTAATTTTTGAGGATTTCTAACCAGTAAATATAACTCGTGATTCGTTTCTTGAATCAAGGCTTCACTGATGTAGTGTCCGATACAGCCACTAGCACCAGTGACTAAAATGCGTTTTTGGTTCATAAATAGTTAGTGGTTAGTGGTGAGCCAGCACTGCGGGAGGGTTTCCCTCCGCAGGTGACTGGCGAACCCGGAGGGTTAGTAGGGGAGGCAGCGCGCCCTTGGAGGTTAAGAGGAGGCGGAGCGTCTCCGGCTCCGCTCCGTTGTAGCGACTGCCGTGCGGGTTTATATAGATATTTCCTAATCTTGGCGAGATGGCTTTGAAAACCCGCCCGTACAGTGGTTAATAGCTAATAGCTAGCTAATGGTTAGTAGTTGATTTATGACTCCCCTTGTCCCCGTGTCCCCTTGTCTCCCCCTCTTTCCTTCTGCCATCTGCCTTTTGCCTTCTACTTAACTCATCAAACAACTGCGGCATTCAGTCCTTTAGCTGTTTCAAAGAAGAAAGCGACATTTTCCTCTGGAGTTTCTGGGAGAACACCATGTCCGAGGTTAAGAATGTGTCCTCTGTTACCAGCTTTGCGAACCGTATCAAGAATGCGATCGCGGATAAATTCTTTGGAACCGAAGAGTACACCAGGATCGAGATTTCCTTGCACTTTCACGTTTTTGCCCAATCTTGCTCGTGCATCTGCCATATCGACTGTCCAGTCTATAGTAAGCACATCTGCACCTGATTGTGCCATTCTTTCCAGCAAACCTGCGCTACCGCTAACTAGCAAAATTAAGGGTGTATCGGGATGAGTTGCTTTGACTTGCTCAAATACCCGTTTTTGATAGGGTAGAGCAAAAATCTCATAATCTTGAGGACTCAACTGCCCTGCCCAAGAATCAAACATTTGTACAACTTGAGCGCCACAGTCAATTTGGTAGCGGACGTAAATCGCGATCGCATCTGCTAGTTTGGTTAACAATTGATGCAGTATCGCTGGCTGTGAAAACGCCATATTTTTAATCACGGAATAGGTTTTGGAACCTTTTCCTTCTACAGCATAAGCTGCTAAAGTCCACGGCGCACCTACAAATCCCAACACCGTTGATTTGTTGCCTACTTCTTGGCGTAAAGCCTGCAAAATAGTTTTGATAAACGGCAAAGACTCTTCTGGTTCAAAGGTACGCAGATTCTCAATTTGTTCCTGCGTGCGGATGGGAGAATAAATAATCGGTCCCTTGCCTTCAGCGATATCCATATCAATGCCTAAACCAGGCAGTGGTGTAACGATGTCAGAAAATAAAATCACACCGTCTGGTTGAAAAGCTCTCCACGGCTGCAAGGAAACTTCAATTGCAACTTCCGGTATTTCTGAGCGTTCGCGGAAAGAGGGGTATTTCTCCCTTAAATCTCGATAAGCTTTCATATATCGTCCTGCTTGCCGCATCATCCATACAGGCGGACGATCTACAACTTCACCACGAGCTGCCCTCAGGAGTAGGGGATCTGTTGAGGAAATACCCATTTAATAATTCATCCTAAACTCTTTTTTATGTCATTGTTTAGCTTATCATTCCAGCTTTGCCCTTTGTCAGGCAGATGGACGAAACGATGCGATCGCGTTTGTGTGTAGTGGTGTCTCTATACAAAAATAGTGCATTCATAATAGCGATCGCTATTTTTTCTATGCATCTAAATTGTAGACACACCACCACGACAGACTTAACAAATCTCTGCGTTTAAAAAGATTTAGCTATGCTCCTTCTCGCAGCTTATCCAGTACACTTCTATCTTCTAATGTCGAAGTATCACCTGACACTTCTTGCCCTGATGCCAAATTCCGCAGTAAGCGCCGCATAATCTTACCTGATCGCGTTTTCGGTAAAGCATCGGTAAAACGAATTTCACCGGGGCGAGCGATCGCACCTATTTCGCTGGCAACGTGTTGTTTCAGTTCTTTGCTCAATTCTTCAGTGGGATTTTGACCGCCTTCTAAAGTTACAAAAGCGACTATGTCTTCCCCTTTTACGTCATCTGGCTTGCCTACTACAGCCGCTTCAGCTACTGCTGGATGGGAAACTAAGGCTGATTCAACTTCCATTGTACCAAGGCGGTGACCAGCAACATTAATTACATCATCTACACGACCCATTACCCAGAAATAACCGTCTTCATCTCGTCTGGCACCATCACCAGCAAAGTAGACATACTGCCCATCTTTGGGAGGAATGTGTTCCCAGTAGGTGCGGCGGAAGCGTTCTGGATCGCCGTAGATTGTTCGCATCATACCAGGCCAGGGGTGGCGAACTATTAGATAACCGCCTTCATTATCGCCGACAGGGTTGCCTTCCAAGTCCACCACATCAGCCAAGATTCCGGGGAAAGGACGAGTTGCGGAACCAGGTTTGGTGGGAACTGCCCCCGGTAGCGGAGTAATCATGATACCGCCAGTTTCTGTTTGCCACCAAGTATCGACAATTGGACAACGTTCGCCACCAATCACTCTGTAATACCACATCCAAGCTTCTGGGTTAATTGGCTCGCCTACCGTTCCCAGCAAACGCAAAGAAGAAAGATTTCGGGCTTTGGGATGGTGTTCGCCCATTTTAATAAAAGCACGAATAGCAGTAGGTGCAGTATAAAAAATAGTCACACCATACTTTTCAATCACATCCCAAAAACAACCGGGATTTGAAGCACGCGGCGCTCCTTCGTACATTACCGTTGTTGCACCGTTGGAAAGGGGGCCATATACGATATAGCTGTGTCCTGTAATCCAACCTACGTCAGCTGTACACCAATACACATCTGTATCTTGAAGGTCAAAAATCCATTTAGTGGTCATGTGAGTATATAAGTTATAACCACCAGTTGTATGGACAACACCTTTGGGTTTGCCAGTACTACCAGAAGTGTAGAGAATAAACAGCATATCTTCGCTGTCCATTGGTTCAGCCGGGCAATCTGCGGAGACTCCCTTTTGTAGATCATGCCACCAGTGATCGCGTCCTGGTTCCATATGGGTTTTTTGATTCGTACGCTGAACCACTAGGACGTTTTGTACAGTTGGCACTGCACCATCATCTAAAGCTTTGTCTACTTGTTCTTTAAGAGGCATGATCGCATCTTTGCGCCAACCACCGTCAGCAGTGATAACTAATTTTGCTTGGGCATCGATGAGTCGATCTCGTAAAGCTTCGGCACTGAAACCACCAAAAACCACGCTATGAGGAGCGCCTATTCTGGCACAAGCAAGCATAGCAATAGCAGCTTCCGGAATCATCGGCATATAGATACCGACGCGATCGCCCTTTTTCACTCCTAGTTGTTTGAGTACATTGGCGAACTGACAGACTTCTCGATGCAGTTGGGCATAGGTGAGAGTACGAGAGTCTCCTGGTTCTCCTTCCCAAATAATGGCAGCTTTATTTTTGACCCATGTCGATAGGTGTCTGTCAAGACAATTGTAAGAAATATTAATCTTGCCACCGACAAACCATTTTGCAAAGGGAGGTTGCCAGTCTAACACCTTGTCCCACTTTTGGAACCAATGCAACTCCTGTTCTGCCAGTTCCGCCCAGAATTGTTCTGGGTTGGCTTTAGCTTGGTTGTAAAAATTTTGGTAGTCTTCCAGGCTTTTGATATGAGCGTTTTGAGAAAATTCTGGAGAAGGGGAAAATAAGCGTTTTTCTTGCAGGATTGATTCTATCGTTGGTTGAGACATAATCATTTTAATTGGTGTTGTTACTGGAAACTATTTTGTACGCAGATTTACCAGAAGTGTTTATATTCACTCTAGTTTTTACTTTTTTGTTAAGAAGGGCAACAATTGCAAGGCTACTGAGTACAGATTCTTCAGTTCATACCATCAAAGTGGCTTAATTATTGCAAGATCGTAAGTGGTACGCACTAAACTACCCACATTCATGCCACTAACCGTAGAAGCTAGTAATCTATCTTTAAACGACGTTCATCGTCTTCTGAAACTTAAAGAACAGCCAAATTGATTATTCACTAGACTTCTTATCCTTAGAACTTCTCATAGAGTTGAAACAACAGGATTACTGCGAATCAGTAATGACTCTGAGCGTTACCTAATTTATAGGTGCCAGTTAAAGCAAGGCTATTTTTGGGAAAAATGAAATAGCCAATAATATAAAAAATTACAAATTAAATGGGTGAAATTAAGGAACTATTGTGTCCACCTATTGAGCAGCTCGTTCGCGAGATCAAAGCTCTCAATCGGGCATGGAAAGCAGCTAGCGAATTATTTGGAGAAGACTGTTCTTTATCTACTTCATCACGGGATTTGAAAACTTGTTTACAGGTGCGCTTGTTGCGATGTTATGCACCCAAGCAGGTTTATTTGGCTATCGACAACGAGAAGATGGAGAAAAATTATACAGCTTATATCTCCGAGAACCTGTAAGAAACTGGCGAGATGCAGATCATCTGCCAGTACGAGTAGCCAAAGAAGTTCTTAAGCATGAAGACATTAAAAGATTTGAAAAATGCGATCGCTAGTTAATATCAGGGGTGCAGTGTGGGATTAGCAAAAATTTGGGATATCGTTTGGCAGAATGAGCCATTTCATTGGGCAACTGCCACAGTATTTATTGTTGCAGTCACAGTAGAACTGTACACGCTATTGGACTATTGGTATTTAGAGTGCGGCACAACAGAAGCTGGAATTACATTTTTGAGGAAATTGCACAGGAGGAATACAAATGCTCAATTTCCCCAACCTCCAAAGCAGATTAGCCTCTGGTTAAAAGAGTATTTAGGAACTGATGATTCAAGCCGACTTCGGCAATTAAATAGCAAGTTTGTACTTATAGAATATCCAGAAGTTTTAGCACGTTCAGTACCTCGTAGTTCACTACGCTTTGTCGCAACCTTATGCACTGCTATTGGTGTTTTGGGAACATTTTACGGTATTCAGGAAGGACTGCAAGGAATAAATCTGGATACAACAAGCTTTGAGCAGCTATTGCCTGCCATCAAGCAGCTACTAGCGGGAATGAAAACAGCTTTCTCCACTTCTTTGATGGGGCTTGGTTCTGGTAGCTTGTTTACCTTAGTTTTATTCGTGTGCGATTCACTACGGCAGAAACGACGTCATAGTTTACGTAAACGTTTGAATGCGATCGCTTTTTTTAAGACTGCCGACAACGAGATTAGTAAAGCAGCAGCAGAATTTAAGCGCGTAGCAGAAAACTTAAGCAATTTAAATCTACCTAGTGCTGAAGCGATTGGTCAAGCTGTAGGTAAAAGCATAGCAGAGAAATTTGTTGGGCTAAACCAACTTTCGTCTGAAGCAATTATTCTAGCCGTAGGTGAGCAGATGCGATCGGTTATCCTACCAGGGCTAAAAACTATCTTTCAAGAGCAGAAAAAGCTGCGAGAACTCCAAGAAAATCAAGGGCAAAAAGTATTAGAAAACCTGATTAAAGATTTACGAGTTGAGGTACTCGAACCAATTGCTAATAGATTAGACAAAAGTGCAGAGTTAACACAACAAGCTTCCGAAGCTGTGCAGACTCTTCATCGGGAATTAGGCGGTATTTCCCAAAGTTTGGCAAATTCAATTGTCACAATTCAAAACTTTCAACAACAGACTTTAGGACAACTCGAAAGATTTGCTCAGAATTTAGGGCAAACGCTGAATCATTTTCAAACCGATACAAGAGGTGTTTTAGAACAAACAGCACAGCAAATAAATAGTGCAGTTGAACAAAGTATTGAGGGAATGACAGCCCAGCGCACAGCCTTTGAAGCAAGTGCAAATCAAGCAGCAACGACTTTTCAAGGAATTCGAGCAGAACTTGAAACAGCACTGAAACTACAGGCAGAAATACAACAGCAAATGCTTGAAGATACTAAGACTGGGATTATTAAAATTCTTAATCAAGCAAATGCAGATTTTGAACATCAGACTCACATTCTCAAAACTATAGGTAATCAAGCTTCTGGATTGATGAACGAGGCGAGTGAACATCTTCTTAATACTTTAGGAAACGCTGAATTTTTGGTTGGTGATATCAGCAATGGAAAAAAGCATCATGAATGATTTCATCAGAGACAATATTGAATTAGAAATCACCGAGGATGACGAGGTAAGTACCTATCTATCTATTGGCGATTTGATGTCTGGATTATTGATGTTTTTTGTGCTGCTTTTTATTACCGTAATTATTCAAAGAGACGAACCAAAACGGATCGTAATAGGCAATGTAATTGGACAGATGAAAAGTAACAATATTGATGTCAAAGTTAATTCAGAAAATGGAGATGTAAGCATTAGAGAGTCAATTCTTTTTTCTAAAGGTAGTGCTGAACTCAAGCCAGAGGGCAAGAAATTTCTCCGTCGTTTCATTCCTATTTATAGTGATGTAATTTTCTCTAAACCTGAATTTGAAAAAGAAGTGAGTCGCGTAGTTATAGAAGGACATACTAGTTCACAAGGAGATTATAAAAATAATTTAGAATTGAGTTTACAACGTTCAGCATCAGTTACTAAATATATTTTTTACGAAATGAATTTTTCTAATAAAACCCGTTTAAGTCAAAAAATTTTAGCAGCTGGACGTGGCGAAATAGAAGCAGAACAGAGCTTTGATAAACCTAGCGATCGCAAGGTAATTTTCCGCTTTCAGTTTCGTAGTCATGATTTAGCTGACAAACCTCACCCAAATCTGTCTTCATCAGAAAACAATCAATGAACTTTCAGCTTCCCGCTCCTCCTTAGCTTGAGTCTACCCAGAAATAAGCAGATTCTTTTTGGTGAATCTGAAGTTATCTATCAAGCAAATTCGTTGTCTGAGTGGCGATAAGCATGATTGTGTATAGAAATTACGCCCAATACCTCTATAAATCTTATTTTTCTGTACTCTCTGTGACTGGAGTTGTTTGATTCTTCCGCCAGTTACTAGAAATTAGGCGATCGCCTCTAGGAATTTACATATACAAAAAAAACCGTAATAATTCAATATATATCTAGCTATAAATTAAATAGCTTTCATGAACTGCTTACAGTAATAACGAATGAAAAAACTTTCTTCCCTACCTACGCTCTTGCGCTTTCGTCGTAAGGCGTTGCGTTAGCTAGCATCTACTGCCACGCCACATGCTACAACACGCTAACCCGCAAGGGCGCAGTGGCTCCTCTGCCTTTTGCCATCTGCCTTTTAATTAGATTAATTTCTGTTACAGAAACGCTGCAATATTACTATTCTTAATCTTCATCAAGTTATAAGTCCGTTTATTAAGTTTTTAATAACACTTATGTCAGGTTGTACGTTAATGCCGGAACTTTGAAATTAAATTGTGTATCCTGAAAACAACTGATGATGATTATATGGAGGTCTGATGACTCCCACGATTATGCGTCAACTTTGGTCTATTATTGAAACGACTCAAACAAAGACGCTGTTGCAATTGGATGATGCTAGCTTAGTACAGTGGTTAGTTAAACAAACTACAAAACAAGCTTCACTGGATTGCCAAGAAACCGATTTTCTTTGTATTTACATTCAATCTCGGTTATCCCTGATCCGTGATCTTGCTCATGAACGCCAGTACTCATGACAACAAAATATATAGGCATCAATTCATAGTCAATAGTTTACAGTCCAAGAACCAAACTATTGACTATCAACCATAGATTATTGTCTTAAAGGTAAATAACCTTCGATTAAACAATCTGCACCCACCACACGCACCTGTACACGTTCCAAAGACAAAGCCTCAGTCATAGTGGTGAAACCTAAGTCACCCACAGGTGTAGGAGCATTACTGCCACCAATAATTTTTGGAGCAATGAATGCTAAAACTTTTTGCACTGCTCCTTGAGCGATCGCACTAGCTGCTAAGGTACCACCACATTCCCACAGCACACTACAAAAACCTCGCTCATATAAATAAGCCATTGCTCTATCTGGTGTGAGTGGCGAAAATTCTACTACCTCTACTCCTTGTTTAAGCAATACTTCCCGAAAAGCTGGATTCGCTCCTACTTCTGTCAATACTAAAGTAGGAGCCTCTTCTGTTTGCCACAGATTAGCTTGTTCTGGCAAGTTAAGGCTACGGCTCATCACCACTCGCAGCGGGTTATGTGCTTCCTGCTGATGGCTTGTTAAACGCGGATTATCAAGTCTAATCGTATTTCCACCAACAATTACAGCATCACAAGCAGCCCGCATTTGATGCACAACGCCACGAGCTTCTTGATTAGTTACCCAAGCACTATGACCAATAGTAGTGGCAATTTTGCCATCTAAAGTCATAGCATACTTCAAAATTCCTAACGGTCGTTTGTAGAGAATGCGATGGATAAAACCTTCATTCAGCTTGCGACAGTCTGCTTCTTCGACTCCGACTAATACTTCTATTCCAGCTGCACGTAAGCGGGCAATACCTCCACCACCTACTAGTGGATTGGGATCAACCATACCCACTACTACTTTTGCTACTCCAGCAGCAATCAAAGCTTCCGAACATGGAGGAGTACGTCCATAATGATTGCACGGTTCGAGATTTACGTAGATAGTTGCCCCACGAGCATTTGCACCTGCTGCTTTAAGAGCAAAAACTTCTGCATGCGGCTCACCCGCGCGAGGATGAAATCCTTCCCCAACAATTTCTCCATCTTTGACAACAACTGCCCCTACCAATGGATTTGGGGAAGTACGCCCTAAAGCACGACGAGCAAGTTCTAAACACCGCTGCATCATCGCTCGATCAAAGTCGGTTCCCACCTTCTGTTGTTGTTGCGAATTCAATTTTGCTGTTGAACTCACTAAAAGTGAATTGGATAGGGATACATCTGCTTGAGCAACTACTGGAGAATTATCCATAATTTTTGGCGATACAGGGATTAAGGATTAGGGAATAGTTGTTTGTGAATTGCTAATTGTTAATGGCTAATAGCTATTAGCTATCAGCTACTAACCATTAACATCTAGCTCCCAGTTTTTTAAATCTAGCCTTAATCCATCTTGCCAAAGGTTGCCAAAATTCCAGAAAAAATTAGTACTGATTCTATTCTGTACTCTCCATCATCGTAAGCTAAAATTTATAGTATAAAAATACACTCATTAATCAAACTCTTAACAACTAGTTTAAGATTGTTGCTGTGCTAATTTCAGCCGTTGCCACCAACGATTGAGGGGAAAATAAACCACAGGAGCCCAGAGACTACTGACAATAGCAGAAGCAAGAGCAACCTTTTGATAATAAGTCCAAATGTGTACTGAATTGCGATCGCCCATCAATATCAATTGGCAGGCAAAGATAGTTTCTGCCAATACTGCCATTCCAAAGACAATTAAGGCAATCGAAATAAAGTCTTCTTGAATAAAACGCTGCTTTTGTAGCAAAGCTGTAAGAAAACCCACCATGCCAAGACTTAAAACATGAGTAGGATCGGGTGATGTCATTGCATCTTGAAGTAGCCCCAAAACTATACCCGCTAATGCTCCTTGAACAACTGTACGCTTAACACTCCAAGCCACTACCCAAATTAGTAGCCAGTTCGGCCCTATTCCTAATAATTCCATACCAAGAAAGCGGGTGGGTAGCATCAGCAAGCACAAGAGTACAGATCCAAAAATCACAATCCAATTTACCAGCTGTCGTAGGTTGGGATGCCAACAAGACAGGGGTTTAATGGAAATTATTGATTTTTGCGATCGCCCAGCGCCTCCTTTAGAGAATCGCAATTTTGGCTTTTTCTGCCTGCTACCTCGAAATGCAGGAATTTTCATTTTTCTTAATAGATTATGTATAAATTACAAAATATATAGATAAAAATCTTCTTCCCTTCTTACCTGAAAATAGGGAACAGGTGACAGGTTACAGAGAAGAAAAATTTCATACTTTGTTGTGAACTATAGTGCATAGAAATGTGACTTGAAAGCAGTTTAACTGGTGGTACTGCCACCCACTGTGAATGGAACGAAAGAAGTCAAAATCCTATTTCTTCCTTCTGCCCTCTGCCCTCTGCCATCTGCCCTCCGCCTTCTAATTAAATTTTCGTGACTGTTGATTTGCTGATGCAGAACCCTCCAAATGTTCGCTTTCCGGCTTCGGGTATACACTTACCCAATCTAAAGAACGTATCGACGGAAATAGTTCCACTTTCGCTACAGATGCCGGAAGTTTCTTAACATCCAAAGACTTTATTCGTCCTACTGGCAATCCAGATAGAAACTTTTGACTATAAGTGGATGTCACAATTACATCTCCCGGTTTGGCATTGGGAACTTTCTCATAAAACTCCAGTACCGCATCGGCAGATAAATCACCCCGCAAAACGCCCTTAGCTCCAGTACGGCTAACATTTACACCAACTTTACTCTTGAGATCACTGATTAATAACACGCGGCTAGCATGGGGAGTCACACTTTCTACCAAACCTACCAATCCACCTTCAGCCTTAACTATGAAGCCTTCTTGAATTCCGGCTTGACTACCACGATTGAGGATAGCTTGCTGCCACCAGTTGTCAGCACTACGCCCAACAACCCGTGCCGGAACAGGGCGCGATGAAAGAGGTTCTTTCTCGATATATTTCAATAACTCTTTAAGCTTTTTATTTTGATTTTCTAACTCTACTATCCGGGTTTCTAGTTCCACAACTCTGGCATTCTTGAGCCGTTCTTCTGGTGGTTTTTCTGGTTGCACAATTTGCAACTGACGGCTAATGCCTTGGTAAATTTCTAGTAACAATGCTCCCTGAGTGTGTCGAACTAACCAAGCACTACCGATCAATAGAGCGATTAGTCCAACTTGTAACCCTTTGTGTTCCCACCACCGTCCACGTACTGTAAACATATATACCCTTTATATTTAGCTTACTTAAAAATATTGGATTCTTTATAGAATCCAATATCTAAAAAGACTTATGAAGACTACATATTGCGGGAACGAGCACTGAAAACTCGTTCCAACTGCTTGAAATTTTCTAACACACGACCTGTACCTAGAACCACACAACATAAAGGATCGGCTGCAACGTGTGTCACAATTCCCGTTTCATGACTAATTAATGTATCTACTCCTTTAAGCAATGCACCGCCACCAGCGAGCATAATACCTCGGTCAATAATATCTGCTGCCAATTCTGGTGGTGTACGTTCCAAGGTTCGCTTTACCGCATCAATAATTACAGATAGCGGTTCTGCCATACTTTCACGAATTTCTGGCCCTTTGATGGTGACAGTTCGTGGTAGACCAGAGAGCAGATGTAAGCCTCTGACTTCCATCATTGCATCATCATCATCATGAGTTGGATAGGCGGAACCAAGGCGAATTTTAATATCTTCAGCGGTGCGTTCTCCAATCACCAAGTTATGAACTTTCTTCAAGTACTGCACAATTGAATCTGTCAGTTCATCTCCAGCCACACGTACTGATTCGCTAAGTACTGTACCTTGGAGGCTCAATACGGCTACTTCAGTAGTTCCACCGCCAATATCAACAATCATGTTACCAGTGGGATCGGCTACGGGTAAACCCGCCCCAATTGCCGCTGCCACAGGCTCATCAATTAAAAAAACTTCTCTAGCACCCGCTTGAGTGGCAGCATCCATCACTGCCCGTCGTTCTACCCCTGTGACTCCGCTCGGAATACCAATTACAATCCGGGGCAACACCAGCGATTTACCCTCATTTACACGCTGAATAAAGCTTTTTAGCATGATCTCGGCTGTATCGAAATCTGCGATTACACCATCGCGCAAGGGGCGGAGGGCAATCACATTTTCCGGTGTTCGACCGAGCATTTTTTTGGCTTCTTCTCCTACTGCCAGTGCAACCTTTTCATTTTGGTCGATGGCAACTACCGATGGTTCTTGGAGAACAATGCCTTTACCAGATACATAAACGAGGGTATTAGCGGTACCGAGGTCGATACCCATATCTCGCGATAAGGAAAACTTACTGAAAAGGCCCACGCGTCTTATTGCCCCCTATTTCGATACTTTTGACTATTACCGTGAGAAAGAATCGTGCAGGATTCTATTACTTTTTTTGACCTGAGTCTAGCAAAGTACGTGATTCTACTAAATTAATTTGAGAATCTTAGTCCAATCTCAGGCTTATACCTTTTTATATTCTTTAACTACTGGAGTATATCCGTATGGTTTTGTATTTGTGAAAGAGTAATTTTTACCATTTCCATACGTAATTATAATTGTTTATTATTTAACAGTCAGTCTCTAGGTTGAGAATTCGCTATGATGAGATTCATGATCAACAAGTACGTCTGTACTGGAAGGTAACGCACATGAGCATTAATATTGTCACCTTGATTGGTCGTGTAGGTACCGACCCCGATATAAAGTATTTTGAATCTGGAAGTGTAAAGTGTAAGTTAACACTAGCAGTCAATCGCCGTACCAGAGATGGTGATCATACTGATTGGTTCAATTTGGAATTATGGGGAAAAACTGCACAGGTAGCGGGTGATTATGTGCGTAAAGGCAAACAAATTGCCGTCAAAGGTTCCTTGAAGTTTGAATCTTGGAACGATCGCAACACAGGTGCGCTCCGCTCTACACCAGTAATTCTGGTAGATCAACTGGAACTGCTTGGCTCTAAGCGAGATACAGAAGCAGAGACAATGGACAGTAATCCAGAACATTTTTAATTTAGTCATTAGTCATTGGTAGAAACTAAGGACTAATGACTAAGGACAAAGGACTAATAACTGATTTGCAGCGTCACTGATGCTTCTACCTGTTGTTCGCCACCTTCTACAGGAGTAGAGGCATCTTGTGCCAACTTACCAGCTTCAGCACGCAACAGGGGACGTGGCGGAGGTGGTGGGGCGCTTGCTCCGTTAATTTGAATGCTGACTACTTCTTTGCGTTGAAAACCCAAGCTACTAAAAACTGCATCAGCTTGTTGTTGTGCTTCTTGGGTAGCTTCTTGAAGTGCTTGTTTTTGAGCTTGAGCGATCGCTTCGTCAGTGGCAACAAAACTAATGCTGCTAATTTGCGTGGCACCTGCTTTGACGGCTTCATCTAATAAAGTGCCAGCTTGCTCGGTGGCAATGCGAAAACTCACAGTATTGGTAGCAACGTAACCAGTCAGGCGCTGTACATTATCTTTGTAGCTATAAACTGGATTAAGAGTGATGCCGGTAGTTTGCAATTTCTGCACGTTACGACTTTTCAGCAGTGCCACCACAGCTTTTGATCTGCGGGCAGTTTCCTGCTGTGCCTCTTGTGCTGTTTTCGCTTGAACCTCCACACCCAAAACAACTTGAGCCAGTGTTGCAGGTATTGATTCTACTCCACGACCAGTGACTGTTAAAGTTCTAAACATTTTCTCTTTCTCTTGCGCCCAGACAGGTTGGGCAAAAGTAACATATACAAGCAAAGCTAAAGATATAGTTTTCCAGAGGTTCCTAGTCAATAACCGAGAACCCGATAGAGTAAATGTATTCATTTTCAGATATCACTCCTCGAAAAAATAATTATTGGGTTGTTAATTGCTAATTGCCAATTGCTAATTGTTCATTGTCATTAGCCATTAATACCATTTCGATTTGAAGATGCATATTATTAGCCTGCTGCCTTTGCAGCTACGCGAACAGGAAGCCTTCACTGGCGTCTATGTTTGTGTAGCCTTAGGCTTCCAGCCTGAAGGCGTTAATGTGCTAACCAATGTAAAGGCGGATTTCTATCCACAATCTCTCTGATTGACGAAATATTGACATCTGCGCCTACACTGTAATGTGTTTCTACTTTGGCACTTAAATCTCAAGTCGCTAGGAACGGTTACATTTTTAGAAACCTAGAAATTTACACCTAAACTTTTGGAGATGCTTTCATGGCGTATTGGTTGCTGAAAACTGAACCACATGAGTACTCCTACTCAGACTTAGAACGTGATGGTAGTACAGTTTGGAATGGAGTGAACAACAACCTAGCCCTCAAGCATCTACGTACAATGACTATTGGCGATCTGGTGCTAATTTATCACACAGGCAATGAGCGACAAGTTATGGGCTTGGCAGAGGTAGTAAGTCAACCTTACCCCGATCCAGCATTGAACGATGCCAAGCGAGTAGTTGTAGATTTACGAGTAGTGCGAAAAGTATCTCAACCTGTTACTCTCGCTCAAATTAAGCAAGATGCCAGCTTTGAAAAGTTTGAGTTGTTGCGTCTGCCTAGATTATCTGTAGTCCCAGTATCAGAGTTTCACTGGCAACGCCTTCTACAATTATCAGATAACTAGTAACTCTAGAGTTATTAGTTTGAGACACATGACAAAAGACAGATAATTGCCGGACAAATGACAAAAGACAAAAAGCCAAAGCTCAACAGCTTGTAAATTAGAAGGAATGATTTCTATAGAATCAATGCAGTTTTTAGGTGCAACTAACTTTTCTTTACCTTTGTTGGCAACAACAGCCGAAACAGCAGATAGTTCGCTGGTAGTAGCAGCAGTGCTGCTGAGTTTAGTAGTAGTTTATTTAGCTAGCAAACTCGGAGGAGAACTATCAAACCGTTTTGGTTTGCCGCCTGTATTAGGTGAATTAGTAGGTGGTGTAGTTGTCGGTGTATCTGTCTTACATTTGTTGGTGTTTCCTGAAGCAGGGGCAGACAGTTCTAGTTCTGTAATTATTTCTTTTTTGGAAACTACTGCCGGCTTAAGCCCTGATGCCGCCGATGCCGTGTTTACAGCCCAATCGGAGGTAATTTCCGTTTTGGCAGAACTAGGTGTAATCATCCTGCTGTTTGAAATTGGTTTGGAGTCGAACTTAAAAGATTTGATGGAGGTTGGCATCCAAGCCGCCATTGTGGCAGTAGTAGGGGTGGTTGTACCCTTTAGTGCTGGCACAGCAGGATTAATGATTCTGTTTGGTATCCCAGCTGTGCCGGCAATTTTTGCTGGGGCAGCGCTAACTGCCACAAGTATTGGTATCACCTCTAAGGTGCTATCAGAACTGGGGCGATTAAATTCCAAAGAAGGGCAGATTATTCTTGGTGCTGCTGTGATTGACGATGTCTTGGGAATTATTGTCTTAGCAGTAGTAGCAAGCTTGGCTAAAGATGGCACAGTAGATGTAGGCAAAGTTGTTTATTTGATTATCAGCGCCAGTGCTTTTCTTGTGGGTGCGATCGCACTAGGTAACATTTTCAATAAAAGCTTTGTCGCGATCGTTAATAAATTGAAAACACGGGGTGAGCTGATCATACCAGCATTCATTTTTGCCTTTGCTATGGCATATATTGCCGCTGTAATTCAGCTAGAAGCGATTTTAGGGGCTTTTGCAGCAGGTTTGGTTCTTGAAGAAACAGATAAGCGCAAAGAATTGCAAAAGCAGATCGTTCCTATTGCCGATATGCTGGTGCCGATTTTCTTTGTTACTGTTGGAGCCAAAACTGACTTGGGTGTTTTAAATCCAGCAATTCCCAGCAACCGAGAAGGTTTAATTATGGCTAGTTTTCTTATCGGGGTAGCAATCCTCGGTAAAGTTGTTACAGGCTTAAGCGTGTTTGGTCAATCCCAAATTAATCGTTTGGCAATTGGTGTGGGAATGATTCCGCGGGGTGAAGTAGGATTGGTGTTTCTTGGTATAGGATCAAACATAGGCATTCTCTCAAAACCACTGGAGGCAGCCATTATCATGATGGTTATCCTCACAACGTTTTTAGCCCCTCCTTGGTTGCGGTTTGTGTTTCCTGAATCAACAACTACGCTTGCAGACTCAGACCAACTAGTCTTAAATAGCTCCTCTCAAACTGCCTTAGCCATAGAATCGCCTAGTGCGAATATGTCAACATCAGATGATGGCAAGGCTTCAGAACCTAGCCCCAATTCTTCGGAGGGCAATAAATAGAATCCCTGAGTACAGACGCTCTTAGGAGCGTCTGTGCCTGAACTACAACGAAAGCTATGAGTAACTTCTACTATGAAACTGTTGATAATCTTGAGCTAGTATTCGGAAACTTCTATCCTTCGTACTCCGTCGCCTGTAATTGGATCTTTTGAGGAGATTTTCTTAATTACTACCAATAATACTAATGTTATTTGTTCCCACACCTAATTTATTTCCTCATTTCTTATTTGGCGGTTTTTCAAGCGCTTGATAATTAGTGTTTACAAGTTTTAGCTCATCAGTTAACAAATGCTCAATTTAATCACTAATTGAATCAAAAACTAACAGTCAAAAAATCAAAGAATTATTTGCAAAATAAGGTATATTTTGATGTATTTGACTGCTATTGTTAATTTTGGTGATTTTTTGTTGGTGTAATCTAATGCTCATTGCAAACTAAATTCCCAAACTTTGTGGCAAAGTGAGCGGTAGAATCAATGCTAAAATTGCACACCATTGGCTTTAACTTTAATATGGTCACAAAATTAACCATACAACAACAAAAGTTATTCCAATGCCAGCGACAAAATTAGCTGAGTTACTCATTAAAGCGAAATGTTGATGGTGACTACCTGAGGATTTACCAACACTTGTTATAAATTAACTGCTCCCGTGAATGCGACTCAGGAGAAAGCACTGTGAAAATACACTGGTTGATACCTGGTACTGTTTTAAGTATCTCCCTGTTATCGTCGCCTGCTGATGCAGCGAACCTGCAATCTTGGCGTTTTGATGCCGATCAAAATCAGTTGGAAATTAACACTGATGGGGCTGTTCAACCCACCGCACAACTGATTTTCAATCCGACACGCTTGGTGATTGATTTGCCAGGCATTAAGTTTGGACGCCCACAGCTTGTTCAGACTGTCGGTGGCGCAATTCGCGCTGTCCGGATTGGACAATTTGACCCCCAAATTACGCGGGTTGTAGTTGAGCTAACTCCCGGTTATACCCTTGACCCCAAAAAGGTAAAATTTGAGGGCTTAACTGCCAATCGTTGGCGAGTGCAATTACCAAAGCCGGAACGTGAGGCAGTTGCTGCTACACCAACCAGAAATCTTTACAGTGTAGTAACTACAGAATCTCCCAATCCATCTGGGGGAAAGGAAACGATCTCTAAAACAACAGAAGCTGCAACTCAAATAGAAAACTTCCTAGCTACAGGAGATGGATTTTTTATCCGTACTAGTGGTGGTGGCAAACCGGAAGTCAAAGTCAAACGTAGCGATGATCGCACCAATATTTACCTGGATATTTCTGATGCGGCTTTGTCACCAAATCTGACGCGACAGGATCTGCCAATTAATCGGTATGGTGTCAGTGATGTTCAACTTACACAGTTGGATACTTCCAAACCCACTGTTCGCCTCACAATGCGGGTGAATAGAAATAGTCCTGACTGGCGAGTAATACCCAGTGGTAGTAATGGTCTGGTAGTATTGCCTCGTGGTGGAGTGAGTAGATTGCCTGCCATTAGCACCTCTCGCGTTCCTAGACAACAAGAGCAATCAAACTCTACTCCAACTAATCCATCTCCTCGCTCTTTGGAAACAGACTCGCCAGCCACTATTGAATCTGTGGAGTTGACTGGTAATGGTACACAGCTACTAATCAAAGGCGATCGCTCTTTATCTGCTAGTAGTGGCTGGGATAGATCCTCGCTCATGTACCGCATTACCGTTAATAATGCTCGCCTCGCTTCTACAGTCAAAGGCCCCACATTAAACGACAGTAGCCCACTGCTGCGAATCCGCCTGCGACAGCAAAACCCCAACACTGTCGCTATTTTTATTCAGCCTGCCGCAGGAGTACAAATTAGGCAACTCAACCGACTCAATAGCCCACTTTTGGCTTTAGAGCTACGACGTTCATCAGGACGAATTCTACCCCCCATAGGACGCTCACCTAGTCGGGTGACACCTCCGGTTGCTTTACCTCCCCTACCACGACCAAATCCGCGACCAATGTCAGAGGGTCAAATTACACCAAAACCCCGCCCTGCTACACCCCCACGTCGCGCTGTCAATGGGCGAGTGGTAGTCCTGATTGATCCAGGACATGGCGGTAAAGACTCAGGTGCGATCGGAATTGGAGGAACGCGAGAAAAGGATATCATCCTACCTATTAGTAAAAAGCTGGCACAAATCTTACAACAAAATGGCGTCCAAGTTGTGCTCACACGGAATTCTGACTATTTCGTCACCTTGCCGGGAAGAGTAGCTATGGCAGAGCGCGTTAATGCTGATGTTTTTGTCAGTATTCACGCCAATTCATTGGGTTTAGGTCGTCCGGATGTGAATGGTTTGGAGACGTATTATTACGATACAGGTCTGGGTCTGGCCCGCATTGTCCACAATAGCATTCTTAAAAGTGTCAATATTAGAGACCGGGGAGTACGCAAAGCCAGATTCTATGTCCTCCGCAAAAGTTCTATGCCTTCGATCCTTGTTGAAACAGGCTACTTAACAGGTCGAGAGGATATTACCAGGTTGCGAGCTAATTGGTACCAAAATCAAATGGCAGAAGCGATCGCTCGCGGCATTCTCCAATATCTCAAACAAAGATAATTCAACATATACCTTTAAATTTCAGTGTTTATGCCGAAGCAACGCTACTTTTCTAGCAATTAAATATTGGTATTTACAATTCTTGCCTTGATGTTAATACACATATTTCCAAAAATTACGCAACATAAAACATTTCTTGCCACCTTAAATATCGTTGACGGAATTGACTGTTGTTGTTAATTTTGGTTATCTCTAGGAGTTAAATCCTGTACAAATTAACCATAATGTGCATATAGAGCTTAGTTGTTTCAGCCACTTTTGTACAATCCCGCTCGATTTACATATTTGTTGTATCAGTTGTCAGAAAGAGCAGACAAAAGCTGAAACACCCAAGCCACATATAGTACTTATGTTGAATACCTAAGTCCTAATCACTTGGTGAGTATAAATTGCTATTTATAGTGGATCTTTTTTTCTGTCATCACGGCAGCAAAAAATCTGATTGTCATGCTAGAATTTGACGCCATTAGCTGTAACTTTATTAAATACTACTTTCATGCTTGAATAAAGCATCAATCGATGTATGCGTATGCGGCATCAAAGCTAGGGTTTCAGTGATAACGGTGTGAGGAATTGTCAAAGCTTTGATTAATTAACGATTCTCATAAATGTGAATCAGGAGAAAACATTGTGAAATTACACTGGTTGATACCTGGTACTGTTTTAAGTATCTCCCTGTTATCGTCGCCTGCTGATGCAGCGAACCTGCAATCTTGGCGTTTTGATGCCGATCAAAATCAGTTGGAAATTAACACTGATGGGGCTGTTCAACCCACCGCACAACTGATTTTCAATCCGACACGCTTGGTGATTGATTTGCCAGGCATTAAGTTTGGACGCCCACAGCTTGTTCAGACTGTCGGTGGCGCAATTCGCGCTGTCCGGATTGGACAATTTGACCCCCAAATTACGCGGGTTGTAGTTGAGCTAACTCCCGGTTATACCCTTGACCCCCAAAAGGTAAAATTTGAGGGCTTAACTGCCAATCGTTGGCGAGTACAATTACCAAAGCCGGAACTTGAGCCAGTTAGGCAAGTGCAATTACCAAAGCCGGAACTTGAGCCAATTGCTGCTGCACCCACCAGAAACCTTTACAGTGTAGTAACCGCAGACGCTTCAAATACCGCTGTAAATAAAGGAACAGTTGCGACTGCTATTACCGGAGCAACACAAATAGAAAATTTACGGATAACTGGAGATGGGTTTTTTATTCGCACCAGTGGCGTTGTCCCTAAAGTGCAAGTAAATCGCTCCTCAGACAATAGCAATATTAATATTGATATCCCTGGTGCAACTTTATCACCACGTCTAACCCCGCGGGATGTTAGTGTCAATCGCTATGGTGTTAACAATATTCAATTTACACAATTGGAAACAACACCACCAACAGTTCGCATGACAATGCAACTGAACAAAAATAGTCCCGATTGGCGAGCAAGTACAAGTGCTATTGGCGGTTTGATAGTTTTACCAAATACTAATCCAGTGAGATTGTCCAGAGATAATAGTTCTCGCACCACACCTACTACTAATCCAGTTAGATTTTCTAGGGATACTAGTTCTCGTCCCACCTCAGATAGTAACCCAATCCCTACAGCAACCACTGAGATGACAACAATTGAGGGTGTGGAACTGAGTGCGACTGGCAGACAATTAATTATTAAAGGCGATCGCAATATATCAGCTCATGGTGGTTGGGATCGAACCTCTGGTCTTTTTCGCATCATTATCCCCAATGCTAAATTAACTGGGCCTGTGAGAGGCCCTGTGATGGATGCTAACAGTCCTGTTCTGCGAGTACGTTTGCAACAAAAAGATGATCGTACTGTTTATGTATACGTCCAACCAGCAGCGGGAGTACAAATCGGGGAAGTTAACCAAGTTGGCGATCGCTTTGTCGCCCTTGATTTACAACGTAATCGGGCAGTAACACCCCCTACCGCTTTTCCACCCCTACCACAACCTAATCCCCAACCACTCTCAGGAAATAGTACAGATAATCCCGATTCAGTCGCACAGCCACAACCACCTCGTCCGGCACCAAGAGGGCGAGTTATTGTTGTTATCGATCCTGGACATGGCGGTAAAGACTCCGGCGCACCTGGATTAGGTGGTTTGCTGGAAAAAGATGTTGTGTTGCCTATTGGTAAAAGAATAGCAGCTGTTTTAGAGCAAAATGGCATTCAAACTATCTTGACACGGAATTCTGACTTTTTCGTAGAACTTCAAGGACGAGTAGATATAGCAGAGCGTGCTAATGCAACTTTGTTTGTCAGCGTTCATGGAAACGCCATTGATAACCGTCCTGATGTAAATGGACTCGAAGTTTATTATTACGACAGCGGTTATCGATTGGCTGAAGTCGTTCGTACAACCATTCTCCAAAATATCCCTACTCTCAAAGACCGAGGAACGCGAAAAGCAAGATTTTACGTCCTCAGAAAAAGTTCAATGCCTTCAATCTTAGTGGAAACAGGTTACATGACTGGTCGAGAGGATAATCCTCGCTTAGGAAACCCAGAATATCAAAATCAGATGGCAGAAGCAATAGCACATGGTATTATTAAATACTTACAACAAAGGTAAAAGTTTAGTAAAAATTACTAAATAAAGAAGACGGGGAGTAGTTGGTAGTTAGTAGTTAGTAGGGGAGGCAGCGCGTCTACGCGAAGCTCCCGGAGGGAACTTCAGAACTTCGGCGGGTTAAGCGCATTGTAGCGACTGCCGTGCGGGTTTTGTTGATTAACTTTCGGTTCAAGCCGATAAATTATCTTCTAAACCCGCACGTACAGTAGTTGATTGTTTACCACTATCCACTAACCCATATTCCTACAAAATCCTGTATCTTAAATCAAAACTCTCACCTCAAAGCTACCTGTGATTCCAACCTCTATATTTGAAGGCAATTTATACGATTTTTCCCAACAACCCCAACGCGCCCCAATTGGCATTTTTGATAGCGGTGTAGGTGGGTTAACAGTATTACGACAACTGTATCGACAACTTCCAAATGAATCAATCATTTACTTTGGAGATACAGCCAGACTTCCCTATGGAATTCGTTCGCAAGCGGAAATTATACAGTTTGTTCGTGAAATCCTGAACTGGATGCAACAGCAAAAGGTAAAAATGATTATTATGGCTTGCAACACTAGTTCTGCTCTCGCTCTTGAAACAGTACGTCACGAATTTACCATCCCGATTCTGGGGCTGATTCTACCAGGAGCAAGGGCAGCAGTTGAGCAAGGAAAGCGTATTGGTATCATTGCTACTCCGGCAACAGCTAAAAGCAATGCCTACAAGCGTGCAATTCTCGAAATAAATTCAGAAGTTCAAGTTTGGCAAGTTGGCTGTCCTGAGTTTGTACCGCTGATTGAGCAAAACCGCATTCACGATCCCTACACTACTGAGGTAGCACGTTCTTACTTAGAGCCTTTACTGGATCAGCAAATAGACACTTTAGTCTATGGCTGTACCCATTATCCTCATCTGGCTCCAGTATTGCGATCGCTCCTCCCCAATTCTGTCAAACTAGTCGATCCAGCAGTTCATGTGGTGGCTGCGTGTAACCAAGAATTAGACTTACTTGGGTTAAGAAATACCCACCCACCTTTGCCTACCCGCTTCTTCGTCAGCGGCTGTCCCCAACAGTTTGCTCAAACCTCTACCCAGTGGCTCGGCTGTACTCCTATGGTTGAGGTAGCCTGTTTCTCTGATGCTGCAATTTCCAGTAATTAGTCAATAACCTTAAGTTGATGTCAAAAGTTCCCAGTCATTAAACTAGGAACTCTTGACTATTGACTGTTATCTAGCGTACACTACTGATTTCAGTTACCTTTGGCTGTACTGATGCTTCCTGGGTATAGTTTTCATGAGTAGGCAAGGCAGCACTGGCAGAAGTACTTTTTTTACCTGCTCGCTTCGCTAGTGCGATTAGTAGATATACTGTCAACAAGTATCCAGAAGCCAAAATAAAAATCATCATAGGCATCTTCCCGCAAATCATTTTGTACCAGTGCCTCTGTGAAAAGGAATATAAATTGAATAAAATTAGCAAGAATTCAGCAACTAAATAGTGACTTAGTTGCTTGAAATTTACATACCAAGCTTGCGGTAGAATGTTAATTTTCTCCGCTTAACACATTATGGTTTCCTATGATTTTTTGCTGACTAGGTATACCACAGCAATTAGATAACTTTGAAGAAATCTTTCTGCTGCTTTAACAGTCTACTTAGTCTGCTTAAACGAAGGCGTACTTTTTGGACAGGAGCAACACTGACACGCCAAAGCGCTGAAGATGTTAAATTATTTTGCTTCCTCTAAGGGAAACCTATAGCTCCTAACCATAAAGATTAAAAACCACAGAACCAACCAATGAAATTATTTTCTTGGTTTTACCTGCGACTATTTTATTTAGGATCACAAACCAGATAAGTAAAAACACTTAGTGCTTTTTTCTTGTATCTGGAGGTGAATACCGAAAAATTTAAAATCCCTCAATTTTAGGGTAACACAACAACCCTGATTTTTCAGGTGGCTTTTCTAGGAAATTAAAATATTTCTGAAGAAATACGTACATAAACTATGAATTTTAATTTGTTGACAAATAATTTGATCTAATCGCTCAAGGGCAATTAATAACAAGTATTTTTATGATGGTGACTAATTTTACTAATGAAGGTTATGAATAAGTGATTTTTTGTGAAAAAAAGCTCTACTTTAAAGCAGAAGAATCTTATCTACGTAATTTTACTTATGTAAATCATTAAAACTTCATACTTGTGAAATGATTTTAAAATTTTGATGAAGGTTTTCCCATTCTCCAAACTTTACTGTCTCAGCATTTAGTTAATTTTTGAGTAATGCCGAGAACGAATTTAAATTCTTCACAGTTTTTACTACCTTGGTAAATCTAACTTTAGAGAGAGAACAGTGTGATTGTGTTGTGTTTAGTGGGCGATCGCAAGATATAAACAGAAGTATTGCTTAACGAAAACTTTGCGCTGGCACAGGGTTATCTTAGAATAATTATAGGATATGTAAACTTTCGTAACTTAAGCCATAGTCCGCCCATCCATGACCCCAGCTACCTCCCTCTTTTACCCAGTGGAAGCAGACCTGCAAATACTAGCAGATAACCTCAAACAGCTAGTTGGGAATCGTCACCCCATCCTCTATGCAGCAGCCGAACACCTATTCGGAGCTGGGGGAAAACGTATCAGGCCAGCGATTGTCCTTTTAATATCACGGGCAACGATGCTGAATCAAGACATTACACCACGTCATCGTCGTTTAGCCGAAATTACAGAATTGATTCACACCGCAAGCTTAGTACACGACGATGTGATTGATGAATCACAAATGCGGCGTGGGGTAGCCACAGTTAATAGTTTATTTAATAACAAAGTTGCTGTATTGGCAGGGGATTTTTTCTTTGCTCAAGCTTCCTGGTACTTAGCCAATTTGGACAATTTGGAAGTCGTGAAATTGCTATCAGAAGTGATTATGGATTATGCTGTCGGTGAGACGCAGCAGGCACTAAATCACTTTCATACAAGTATTTCAATAGAGACTTACCTGAAAAAAAGTTATTACAAGAGCGCTTCAATTATTGCTAACAGTTCCAAAGCTACTGGTGTTCTTAGCGAAGTTTCCCCAGAAATAGCCGAACACTTATACGATTATGGACGGCATCTTGGTTTAGCGTTTCAGATTGTTGATGACATTTTAGATTTTACGAGTTCGACAGATACTCTGGGTAAACCAGCAGGTTCTGATCTCAAAAGCGGTAACTTGACAGCACCCGTATTATTTGCTCTAGAAGAAAAACCTTACTTGGAAGTACTAATTGAACGAAAATTTGCTCAACAAGGTGACTTAGAACAAGCAATGGCACTGATTGATGATAGCCAAGGAATCCAGAGAGCACGAGATTTAGCATCTCACCATGCCAAGTTAGCAGTTGAACATATTGGGGTGCTTCCACCTTCAGAATCACGTCAAGCATTGATTAACATGGCTGACTATGTGCTGAGTCGGCTTTATTAGGAACTAGGGACTAGGAATGAATTTTATACTACCTACTAGTCCCTAACCTCCAGTCAGGCGATATCAGGGGGTACTGGAGCGCTATTGCGTTTCTGGTGCAATATTTGTTTAATTATATTTTGCAAGTCAGCACGCCTAATTTCGATTTCGTTTGTGTCAGACGTGCTAGTACTACGGATAACATTAGTATCTACAAAAACTATACTATCTACGGGTTCTAACGCCATTAACTGAAACAAAATGTGGGTGACAGGCATAGGGGTAGCTATTACCTGAGGGTCAAGCCCAGCACCATAAGAAGTGGGAATATCCTGTAAGGTAGAAAAAGCATATACGACCCGCTTTTGTTGTTGTGGATTTCCACGGTTGCTCAGGGTAGTTACAACCCACTCCTGATCCAGGTTTTGGAGAACATAGTAGTTAGAGTGGCTTAACTGTTGAGCGATCGCACTGAGAGCGGGGGCAATGGCCGCAACCAGTTTTGGTGTTCTACCATCTTTTGGTGCATTTTCAATCAACAATTGAATTTGTGCTTCTAAATTCATAAATTACCTGTAACGGCTTTTCGGTATTGGCTGTAACTGCAATGGCTGTGCCAACAATCAAACAATAATTGGGAATCGTAAATCCAGCCACATCCTTAAGTTAGGATTACCTGCGTTTAGCTTACACGCAAAGCTCCTAACCCAATACCCCTAGCTATACAGGTTGTAAATGCTTAATTTTAGGGACACTTTAAACACGAGATGATAAAATCAGCCGCAACCACAACTATTCAGGGAGAACTTTCTATTGGCGTGGAGGCGATATTTCCATTCCTATTTCAAGAACTTCAGCAGTCAACCAAAGCTTCTCAACAGAACTGTCGCGCAGTAGCGATGCGGATTGCAGCTGAAGTCTACCGGATTTGCCATGAAAGCAAACGCATTCAGGCTTCCGGTTCTGTAGAAAATTCAGCAATGGCTCTAGCTAAACATCGCCTGCAACAGTGTCTAAGGTACTATCAGTTGGGTTCAAATCGGGGTAGGGTCGAATTACACAGTACTTTAAGTGCAATCATTTATCGCTACATTAATCCGCCACAAAGACAATTGAGCTATCAGGGGCGACTAACAGTTATTGAAGATTTTCTACAAAGTTTTTATCTAGAGGCATTAAATGCTTTTCGGCGTGAGAATCAACTAGAAGCGAGCTATCGTCCTCAGACACTGCTGGAACTAGCAGAGTACATGGCATTTACCGAGCGCTATGGCAAGCGACGAATTCCCCTGCCAGGGCGTCAGCAGCAATTAATTATCCTCCGAGCACAAACTTTCTCACAACAGCAACCCCCAGAGACTTGTGTAGACATAGAGCAAGCCGCAGAAGGTAGTGGAAATGAAGCCGATGGTTCTTGGGAAGATCCAGCAGTACAGCAATTACGAACTGCAATGGCGACACAACCAGAACCAGAAGCTCAAGAAGAGACATTGCGATCGGTTGTAATTGCAGAATTGATGAATTATCTCGAAGAACGGCAACAGAATGATTGTGCTGATTATTTTGCCCTCCGACTTCAGGATTTATCAGCCCAAGAAATCGAGACGATCTTGGGTTTAACCCCCCGTCAAAGAGACTATTTACAGCAACGCTTTAAATATCATTTAATTCGATTTGCTTTATTGCATCGTTGGGAGTTAGTTCATGAATGGTTGGAAGCGGATTTACACACCAACTTGGGTTTAACTCCCCAACAATGGCAGGTATATACTGAACAACTTGACGAAAAGCAGCGGTGTTTATTAGAACTGAAGCAACAGGGACAACCTGATGAAAGAATCGCTAAAACTCTAGGATTGTCAATGGCACAACTTCAGAAACGCTGGTTTAAAATTCTTGAACAAGCTTGGGAAATTCGTAACTCCCTAGTATCCGGATCGACTGCTTCTACCAATGAATAGTGACTCAGAATCCTTACAACACTATTTTTTATCTTGGTTATTGACAGATTCTGACAACCCAAGAGATTTTATAAAAAGTAGAACGTAAGGACACCCACGGAGTGAAAAACCCTCTCTAGGGAGCTACTACATTCGCAAGTAGTTCTCAAGAGTCGGAGTCGAAGCTCCAGACCTTTCAATTGGGAGAAATTCCTACTGTGCAAGAACGTTTTCAAGCTGTTCTCAAACGTCGGCTCCAAAGTCAAACTGAGAGCCAACCACCTTTATTTCCTTGGGAAACTCACATAACGGATTATCCGGAGTATTTAGACGAGCCAGCTGTTGTATTAGTTCCTACTTGGGGGTGGGCAGCACAACAGTCGAATCTTGATCTACCAATACTTCTACCGGATAGTATTTTCCGGCAATTGCTTGATAAATGTCAAGCATTGATAACATCTTCGTCGCTGTTAGGGCCAAAATTAATTCAGGCTGTAGAAAACTTTTTCCCTAACGAATTCCAAACATTAAACAATTTGGCTGGAGTGGTGCTAACAGGTGCTACTCGTAGTAAAAAAATCAAGTTGCCACCATTGGAAGGTGACTATGCAGATTTACAGCCACGCCAGCAGATGTTGTTGTCGTTGTTGGCAGCAAAACAACTGCTAGAGAGTCTGACTCTCTATGTTTCAAGTACTGAACCTTTAGTCAGACAATGGCTAACTAGCTTAGGTGTTTTAAACTTAAGTGTAGAATACCAACTTCAAGGTCAAGTAGGCATACTCAGGGTTCAAGGTGATTTACCCTCTAAAGGGTCAATAAAAATTCAAGGAAATGGTTCGCAAATTAAAGCAGAGAGTTCAACTCCGGGTTGCTTGAGTGTTGAACTAAGTGGCATACAGCTGAACCAGACTTACACTCTGACAATAGAGTTGAAAGAAATAGATCAACAGCCATTGTCGTTTGTAATTATTCCCACCTCATAGCCGAAAAGTGCCATCGCTAGCACTAAAACTGAATCAAAGCTGTTGTTATGAGATTAGTATCATCCTGGTTCTGAAACCAACTTAATTTTTTAAGAAAAAGTTATTAGGGCGTCTACAAGCAGCTGCAATGAAAAAGCAACTTTTGATGCGAGGGAGTACAGTGTATCTCACTCGCATTGTGCTAGTACTGTATCAGTAGTGTTGACACAGTTACTGTGCTCAATATCACCATCAGTTGCTTTTTAATCACAATGTTTAACTTTTCCAGGATGAGTTCGCTTTGGCGTCTACCTTTGGGTAATAAATGGCGGCAAACAACGCCGCAGTCGCCTTTGGCAGATGTTGAAGATTCAATTACCTTCAGGGTGCTAGTGCTAGCGTTGGTAATTATAGGTGTTGTGGCAACGGATATTGCCGCCGAGACTAAATTCACTTTGTGGGCATTACCCTTGAGTTTAGTGGGTGGAATTTGGAGCTATTACCGTCGCTGCGATCGCAATATTTCGGTTAAATTCTGTATTGCCATTGGCATGTTAGTGGCACTAGGTGCTTTTTTAGGGCGATTGGTGGGAGAATCAAATGATACACGACTGGCTTTAGCAGAATTATTAATTCAACTGCAAGTACTGCACTGCTTTGATATGCCCCGTCGCAAGGATTTGGGTTATTCAATTGTGATCGGGCTAATTCTCATCGGGGTGGCAGCTACGCTCAGTCAGACTTTAGCATTTGCTCCTATCTTGCTATTGTTTTTAGCGATCGCCCTGCCTACTTTAGTGCTAGATTATCGTTCCCGACTCGGTTTAGAGAATTTCAAGATTGAGCGTGAACACTTCCAACCGAGGAATTCCCCAATTTTTGGGAGTTCCTCTTTTAATTTTAGATTTTTAATTTTTAATTTTTTGATAGTTGTTGGACTAGGTTTAGCAATTTTTGCTGTTTTACCCCGCTTTCCTGGTTATCAGTTGCGGATGTTTCCAGTCAGTTCTGCTATTAACGTTAAAGGTAATTTTACAGGGCGTAGCATTATCAATCCCGGTTATGTGCGCCAAGGGAAAAATCAGAATCAAGGCGATGGTGGTAGCGGCACAGAAAACGGCAATGGCGGTGGCAAGCCGGGAAAAGTAGATGATAGTTTTTATTACGGTTTTAATAGTCAGATGAACCAAAACCTGCGGGGTGAGATGAAACCCAAGGTAGTTATGCGGGTGCGATCACAAGCAGAAGGTTTTTGGCGGGTACTAGCATTTGATCGTTACACAGGTAAGGGATGGGAGATTTCGCGCAATGAGCAAGTCAAACGCATCAAGCGATCGCCTTGGAGTTATCAAATTTTTCTCAACCTACTAACCAGTATTGGTAAAACCAAAGAAGTAGTGCAAACTTACACGGTGGTGTCGGATTTGCCTAACTTGATTCCAGCAATGGCATATCCTAAAGAAATTTACTTTCCGACACCAATAATTGCAGTAGATTCAGAAGACGGGTTGCGAGCGCCGGTAGGATTATCAGAAGGCATGACTTACACTGTCATTTCACAGGTGCCATACCGCGATCGAACTTTGCTAGGAAAAGCTTCAACTAAATATCCACAAAGTTTTAAAGATTACTATTTACAAATACCCTCAGAAATCGCCGACAAAGTACGCAAACGCACAGAAGAAATATTAGCTAACTACAACCAACAAAAGGTAAGTCAGTCAAATAAATCGCTAGATTCTACCTATGAAAAGGTTCTTTATTTGGCTCAATACTTGAAGCAAAACTATCAAATTCCAGACAATCCTTTAGACTTACCTTATTTAGCAGAAAACGAAGACTTAGTAGAAGCTTTTTTGTTTAAGCACAAAGGTGGCTATCCTGATCATTTTTCCACAGTGCTGACGGTGATGCTGCGTTCTATTGGGATTCCTGCCAGGTTGGTAGCCGGGTTTGCATCTGGAGAGTTTAACCCGTTTACTGGGATGTATGTCGTCCGCAACACTGATGCTTATGCAATGACAGAAGTGTATTTTCCTAAATACGGCTGGTTTGCTTTTGATCCTATTCCCAATCATCCTTTGATTCCTCCATCTCTAGAAGAAATTCAGACTTTTAGTGTCTTGCGTCAATTTTGGAATTGGATTGCTGGGTGGTTACCATCTCCGGTGACAGGATTACTTAACAATATATTTGGGACAATATTCACTTGGATCAGCAAAGTTTTTTCTTGGTTTGTATCACTATTCTTCAAAGGTTGGCTGGGAATTTTCACTGGTTTAATCTTAGCGACAATCATATCTTTTTTAGGTTGGCTAGCTTGGAGTCAGTGGCGAGAATGGTTCCATCGTCTTAGCTTGAGGAAATTACCGCCAATGGAAAACCTTTATCAACAAATGCTGTTATGGGCAAATAAAAAAGGTTTGAGCAAGCATCCCGCACAAACACCGCTTGAGTATGCCAAAGTTTCATATCAACATCATTCAGTAGAAACGGCTGAGGTAATAGATGACATCTGCCAAGCCTACGTTAGCTGGCGTTATGGTGGTTATACCCCTGATTTGCACAGACTGCGACAACGATGGCAACAAGTCAACTCGCGCAGGGATAGGTAATATTATGTCCGTTAAAAAGCCCATCATCAAATAACTTCACCCAGCCCTCTCCTTGGTAAGGAGAGGGTGCCGGAGCGGGCGCGTAAGGTAGCGCGTACACAAATAGATTGATGCCTTGAACTTGAGAAAACTTGATTGAAGGGCTACACTACAGCCGATGGAATTTTCAAAATTAAACTGATGAGCTTATTTTCTCTTTTAATCTGACCACAGCATTAGCGTTTTTGTGAAGTGATTATAGATTCTCTAGATGTTTAATATTAATTTGTTTGTATTGTACTTGTTAGGAAACTAGTTAAATAGTTCAAGTTGAAGCATTGAGTTGATAAAACTTTTTAAATAGCTTGAATGGTTTTATTTTACCTATATCTTGAGTATGATTTTTAGATGAATGATTTGAGAAATAGCTAAAAAAAGCATTTCTTATTTAAAAACAAAAGCTAAGGTGAAAATAGACGTTGTAAGTGCAATTTTTTGGGGATAACATGGAAATTAGTTATTTATAAGCTTCTCACACCGCATTTGGTGTCAGTTTTTTATGGACATTCAGTTAATCAACATCGGTTTCGGCAACATTGTTTCTGCTAACCGAGTAGTTGCCATTGTCAGTCCAGAGTCTGCCCCGATTAAGCGGATTATTACAGATGCACGAGATCGAGGCCAACTTATTGACGCAACTTACGGTCGCCGTACCAGGGCTGTAATTATTACTGATTCCAGCCATGTTATTCTCTCGGCAATTCAGCCAGAAACGGTAGCGAATCGCTTTGTAATTTCCCGCGATCATCATGTGGTAGATAATTAAATTAAGGTGGGTCAAAAACTTACCTTGATTGGTGCAGTATCAGCAGTAACATGTGAATTAGACAAGTTTTTGTCACTCATGCTACAAAAACCATTAGTCAACAGTCTCTTGCCAACTCCAATAGACTAATGACCGATGAATAGTTTTATTGATTAATTCACAGGTTAAGCGGATGATGCAAGTTTTATCCTCTAAGAGTGGTGCTAATACCAAAGAATGCCCTTCTCCTGGCAAGCTAATTGTCTTGACAGGGCCGAGTGGTGTCGGTAAAGGTACTTTAATGCGATCGCTTCTGGTGCGTCATCCAGAACTATATTATTCTGTTTCTGCTACCACTCGTTCTCCCCGTACAGGAGAAGTAGACGGCAAGGATTATTACTTTATTAGCCGCAGTAAATTTGAACAATTAGTAGCGGCTGGTAAATTTTTAGAATGGGCAGAATTTGCTGGTAACTATTACGGTACTCCCAGCGAACCAGTCATCGACCAAATTTGTTCTGGCAAATTGGTTGTTTTGGAAATAGAGCTAGAAGGTGCACGACAAATTCGTCGCTCCTTTCCTAGCGCTCTTAGTATATTTATTCTGCCGCCGTCTTTTAATGAATTAGAGAAACGGATACGCAGTCGAGGACAAGATTCACAAGAAGCGATCGCCCGCCGTTTGAACCGTGCTCAAGAAGAAATCAATGCTGCCAATGAATTTGATATTCAAATCGTTAATGACGATTTTGAAACAGCTCTCAATTCTATAGAAGCAGTTTTGTTTGGTTAATTATTTACTTCTAAAGAATCACCTGATTCTTTTTATTAAAAACTCAAAAAGGACACAAAGAAAAAGCAATGCCTAATCTCTGTGTCCTTTAGTTTTTGTTAGTAGTTAGTAGTTGGTAGGGTAGCCAGTGCGCCCTTGCGGCTACCCTTCGGGTAGCACAGCCGCGTGCGGGTTTAGAAGATAAGTTATCGGTTTGAATCGAAAGTTAACCAACAAAACCCGCCCGTACAGTAATTGGTTATTTACCACTATCCACTAACAAATCACAAATCACGCATCATTAAATTAACCAAACAAACCTTGAATTAGTCCCAAGTTGGTAGTTAAAAAGTAGGCTGTTACTGCACCGCCAATACCACCAATTAAGAAAGCACTGGCAAAACCATTCCAGCCTTCATTGGATTGGAAAGCTTCGGGAGGGCTTGGTATCGTTACACTCTTAACTGGCTGAGGAGGATTACTATTAGCATAAAGGGATAAGGCACCAGTCAAAATCACAATTAAGCCTAAAGCTCCAAGTAAACCAGCTAAGTTAGCATTGACTGTGTTCCGCAGGGGGCCCAATTTAGCAAAAGGCCCAAAAATCCAGTAACCATGAGCCATGCCTATTTCTAAACCCCGTCTAAAGGTAGTGATACCAGGGCGATAAGCAGGCAAGTTACCAATGAACCACTTCACTAGGGGAGAAGAATTAATTGGTGTTTCTAGATTACCAACTTGTGGATCGCGGAATGCTGGAAAAACTACTTCCCTATTTCTAGGATCGCTAGGAGAATTTTTTGATGCATCAACTGCTTGCGCCATATTTGATTTTCGCCTCTAAATAATATGGTGGCAACATTTTATATTAATAATAATCCTAGTTTGATATGTTATTTGAACGTTAAGTTTAGAAAAATTAATTTAGTTATTTATATTTATTTTTAAGAATATGAAAAGCATATGCTGTGTCCAGCATTACAAGACTAAAAAGTTTTTAACTACCTAATTATGAATTAATTATTTTTAACTATTGCTGTTATATAATCATATAGTTAGTAGTTAATAGTTAGTAGCTGATTGTTATTAGTTTTCACAACCATCCACTAACCACTAACCACTCATCATGATCTCAACTATTAAAAACCGTTAGCAATCTATGGTAACGGATGGAAAAGCAGGTCAGGGAAAAAGCGGTTAAATTCAATTAAAATTCCTGCTGTAATGAACAGCCAGATTGTTGTGATTACTGGTGCTGTACTCAGAAACTTTAAGAAAGGACTTTGGTTATTCATGAATTAATCTCCAATGATTGAATAAGTACAGCTGAACTAACGTGGTGAAACAGGAATTTCTTCATCCTTGGCTGTTAATTCACCAGAGAGCAACTCTTTAATTGCTGCTGCTGGCCAAGCAAACCCGGATAGCATGATTGGCAATGCCAAAGGAACTTCGATTTGGATTTCTTTCTGTTCGACATCGCCTCCTTGTTTCTTGATTGTTTGTAAATAAGCGCGACCTACCCAACCAATCCAGCCCGCAATATACAAAAATAGAATGCTGGGGATCAAAAAGTCACCAGCACGATCTAGGCGACCATCAACAATCAAGTGAGGTAAACCTTCTGGCCCGCACAAAGCCTGAGAATAACGCTCAAATCGCTTTTGGCCGGATTGTGGATCGGCTGTAGTATTGCGAGCAACTTGTGCTCGCTGTTGGAAAGCAGGAGATTCACTACAAGGAACGAGATCTGCTCCTAGTGCCTTCGCAGACGGAGCAAAGTTGAACCAAAGAAAAATCGCTAAAATCAAAGCAAACAAGCGTCGCATGGAATTGTTTCCTTTTATGACGAAACAAATATATTTCTTGTACAAAACGAAGCGGCTTGTACAATTTTGATTTGCAGAACTATCAAGTCATTATAGTTTCATAAAATACAGGTAAAAGCTGAGATTACCTTTATTTTATGTTTGTGGGATTTATGCCCAATGGCTGAACCATGACAGCCTTATTTGTAACTGCGGTGAGAGAGAATTGTATCCATTTCTAACTCACTTTTTAAGCAGCATCTTCAATTTTAAAGACTAATAGAAATACGAAGTTTCCATTTTGTCTTTATGTGAGTTTGTGGAGTGGAATCCACAATTAAAACAGGATTAACTGGGCTTTTGACAGAAGTTAATCTGACCAATATGCTTGTATTTCCTGTTATTTTGTCGGGTTTTGAGTCTAAGGCAATCATACTCTTGCCTGTGAACCGAGTAAAGTTAAAGTAAATAAAAGTTAAAGTTTCTCAAACTAGTCTTTATTAGGCGTAACTGTGTAATGGCAACCGTTTTAGCAATCGAAACCAGCTGTGATGAAACTGCTGTCGCAATTGTTAGCAATCGGCTACTGAGAAGTAGTATCATTGCCTCTCAGATTCCTGTCCATAGTCGGTATGGGGGTGTAGTCCCGGAAGTCGCTTCTAGGCAGCATTTAGAAACAATTAATGAAGCGATCGCTCAAGCAATGGAACAAGCCCAGCTTGGCTGGGAGGAAATTGATGGAATCGCTGCCACCTGTGCACCTGGGTTGGTGGGGGCATTGCTAGTTGGCTTAACTGCTGCCAAGACTCTAGCCATGCTTTACAATAAGCCTTTTTTGGGTGTTCATCACTTAGAAGGACATATTTACGCGACTTATTTGAGTGAGCCTGCGCTAAAACCTCCTTTTTTGAGCTTACTTGTTTCCGGTGGACACACAAGCTTGATCTACGTTAATGATTGTGGTGATTACAAAACTCTGGGTGAAACCCGTGATGATGCCGCTGGAGAGGCTTTTGATAAAGTAGCGCGTCTATTGCAATTAGGGTATCCAGGTGGGCCTATTATTGATTGTTTAGCACAACAGGGAAATCCCCAGGCATTTAGTTTACCAGAAGGGAAAGTTTCCTTACCTAGTGGCGGGTATCATCCCTACGATGCAAGTTTTAGTGGTTTAAAGACAGCTGTTTTGCGGTTGGTACAGCAGTTGGAAAAACAGCAGGAACCTATACCAGTGGCAGACGTGGCAGCTAGTTTTCAGGATACGGTAGCCCGATCGCTCACCAAACGAGCGATCGCCTGTGCTCTCAACTACGGTTTGGATACTATTGCTGTGGGTGGTGGTGTAGCAGCCAACAGTGGTTTAAGACAACACTTGCAAACAGCAGCAACAGCGCACAACTTGCGTGTATTGTTTCCGCCTTTAAAATTTTGTACTGACAACGCCGCCATGATTGGGTGTGCCGCAGCCGATCATCTGAATCGAGGGCATATATCCCCCCTCACACTCAGTGTCCAATCGCGACTCGGACTCACAGATGTAATGCAGTTGTATCAATCAAGGAACTAGAACCCAGAATTCAATACCCAGGATATCAATTCATTCTGCGTTCTTCTGATGTATAAATATTTTCTCTCCCTCTCCTTGTTCCCTTGTCTCCCACTCTCCCACTCTCTTACTCTCACCCTCTTCTACTCTCTCACTCTCTGCCTGAGGTTGCGGAGCAACAATAGAAACAATGTGAGCTGCAACCACATCCGGTTGCTCTAACATTGCTAAATGTCCACAATTAGGAATTTCAATTACATTGTCACCACAGTATTGAAATAACTGATGAAAACTAGCTAAGTGACGGACATACTTTGGCTCCATCACCTTATCTTCAGTACCAGCTAAGAAGTAAACTGGCTGTTTCAGTTGGGATACAAGCTGAGGTAAGCGGTTGATTTCTTCCTCAGTTGTAGAGTCTAGCAGAGTTCCTAAGGCTGCTTCTGGGTTGGCTACAACAAAATCGATTACCCGTTGGCGCGCCCAATGACGCTCCAAAGGACGCGCCACACTTACCCTGCTAAAGAGCAAATCAATCAAAGGTAGTTGCCAGAGCCAGCGAGGACGAATCTGCAAAAATCGTTGTCCAGCCGAGCGAAATTGCTCAAAAGCTTCTTTAAGATAAATACCACCACCTGCGTTAATACAGATTACTCCCTGGACGCGATCGGGGTTTTGGGCGGCTTCCCAAAGAGCGATCGTCCCTCCCAAAGAGTGACCAACGAGCCAAGCACTGGTAATATTAAGCTGTTCTAACAAAATTGCTAAATCTCGTGCATAAGCAGCTGGCGTATAAAGAGAATCAAAGGGATCAATAAAATCACTGCCATCATTGGAACTTAGGTACAAAGAATTCACTTCACGAGTAATATCTATTTTCCCGTTGGGCTGGGACTCGCCAAAACCTCTTAAATCATAAGATAAACATTGAAAAGTAGCAGACAAACGGGAAATTAAGGGTTGCCAGTATCCACGGCTGTTGAGCCAACCATGAACAAACACTAGAGTATGAGGGCAGGACGTAGGAGCCGTAAGTTCGTATGCGTGTGGAACGCCCAAGATTTCGATGGTAGCCATACTTCTATCGTACCCTTAACAGCGAGTGCGATTGAAGAAAGTAAGTGGTAGTGATGAATCTCAAAGCAATGACTATTGACTCATTTGCCTAACAATCTTTGCTTTACCCCTTCAGCAATTTTGTGACCTAGATATTCTGGAATCAGACTTTCATTTGGCCCTAATAAATAGAGTATTAAGCGTGTGCGTCCACGCCAAACTAGCAAATTAGCATTCACTACCAAAAGGTCTTCTTGCCAAATAGCGTACATCACTTTGTAAAAGAGTCCCGGTTGGTTATCAGCTTCAATTACTAAAGCAGGAAGATGAAAGACTGGATCGACGTAGAATTCTGTTTGTACTTGCTCTAGACCTGTATCAAGATTGAATTCTACCGCCAGCATCTCTTCGACTTCAAACCGCCCTGCTAAAGCTTCTCGAATCGCACGACAGACGTTTTCTGAGGTTTTCTCACTCAGAACTTTGCTGCCACGAGAAACGAGGAGCTTGATAAACACCAACATTGGCGGTTTAATCTGACCGTATAAACTCAAACCGTGAATTGTTAGTCCGTAAGCTGCCAGCACCCCAAAAATATCGCTGAGGAGAAACGACTGATTGCGGTAAGCAAAATGTAAAGCACTTTTACTACCTTCTTGTTTCAGTTCGATCACGGCACGTCTAGATTTATATAAGCGGTAGGCTAATCGCAAATTTTGCAGTTGAATCTCACTGCTGACAAATTGTTCGTAAAACTGGGGGAAAGCGCGGTTAAAGCGCTTTAGGAGTTCTAATGTAGAAGATTTTAAACCAGAAGCCATCTTTGGGTGTAAGTCTTACTTGCTGTCATCAAATCGAAAGCGTTCATAGCTGTTATGTACAATTGCGTAATGTACAATTTCGTCTTGGATTGTTATCCCTTTGGTTAATTTCTCCTAGCATTTACTACAAAATGCTAAAGTTGAAAATGATTGGTGTGAAATCAGCGCTTTCTGAAACACAGACCATTGCGAGTTCCAACAACACTTAATTTAAAGATAAAAGTGTTAGGAAGCAAAAATGGGTAGTTCAGTAAAACGTTAATCAACACTCTTTCATTAGAAACCAATTCAGTTATACTACCCGAACCACGCTGGCATGGGTTTTTGGAAAACTTGGTTTAGTACTTCTGAACCGTTCACGACAACAAAAACAACTCCTTTTGAAGAGCATACAGTAGAAGCTGCGAGCAACTCTGGTGCCACTAGCGTTAGTGGAGCTCCTTCGCAGGAGGCTCGCATTGTTTTTAGCACAGAACGAGATATTGATTTATACGAACTTGAAGAACTTTGTGATGCCGTCGGTTGGTCGCGTCGTCCTTTAAGAAAAGTAAAAAAAGCTATTGAGCATAGTTTTCTCGTTGCCTCAATGTGGCAAGTGCGAGGAAATCAAAGACGGCTCATTGGTTTTGCCCGTGCTACCTCAGATCATGCATTTAATGCCACTATCTGGGATGTGGTAGTTCATCCAGAATTCCAAGGCAAAGGGCTGGGTAAAGCGCTGATGAAATACGTGCTTAAGAAACTTAGGGGTGAAGAAATTAGCAATGTCACTCTGTTTGCTGATCCCCATGTTGTAGACTTCTATCGAAGTTTGGGTTTCATGTCTGACCCAGAAGGCATTAAAGGTATGTTCTGGTATCCCCAATAACTTCTACGTAACAACAGCTATTGGTGTCATTAGGTTTAATCATGCTTGCAGGGATTTTAAAGTACGAAATTTTGAGCACAGGCTTTACATAGTAATTGACAGACAACCAACTTGCTTATACTCTTTAAAAGAGTGCATATAATTTGCCGTACACTTTTTAATGTGATTAGCTGCAAACGCGCAATTCGTTGTAGAATAGTGAAATCGGGATGTAGCGCAGCTTGGTAGCGCGCCTGCTTTGGGAGCAGGATGCCGCAGGTTCAAATCCTGTCATCCCGACTTAAATACAATAGTTTTTTACAACTCTAGAGCTGGTTATAGGTTCTAGAGTTTTTTACATTCTCTAAGCAACAAAAACAAAACTTGACTATATTTTAATGTTGGATGAGCTAAGAAGAATATAAGTAATTTATAATTCCCAAAAGATACGTATTTTTACTTCAGGTAATTCTAGTTATTTTTAAAAAAGTCTAATTAAATTAACAAAAATAAAAACTAAATTTCTATAGCTTTGATAATCTAACGTAAGATTTAACACTTGAGTTGATTATGATGGATGGAACTATTTACTATCCTGTAGAGTCAACGATGCCAAGTAAAAGCAATAAAATGGCATTTGTCGTCTTCAGTCGCGGAGAATTTCTCTTCGCCTGGAGGCAAAATATAACAAGCATCTATCTACAGTATTTTGGAGTCAATCTCAAGGTGAATTGACAAATCCAAGCACGATCAACTGGTGATCGGGATATCATAACTGAAGCTAGTTGGTGCTGTGCCAATTTTATTGTTCATGTGACTTGATTGAAGTATTGATGCTAGGAGAAGTCATGAATTTATTGGTTCGCTGGGGTACAACATTAGGTTTAGTGGGGAGTACTCTGCTGTCAACTTTTTTAAGCGGAAACGCCCCAGTACTAGCATTATCAGAGCAAAAAATAAAGCAAATACTGGATCAAGTGCCAGTATTTTTAATCACAAATCCTCAAGGCTTGCCACTCAGTCGTCCCTTAGAAGGACAAAATGCCCAAAAAGGTAGCTCGGTGACAGGTGTTTATATGAGCCAGCAAGAAGCTCAAACTTTTGTCAACCAGCTACGGAATGCTCCAGAAAAAGACCCAAAGAAAGCAGAAATGCTAAAAAGTCTACAGGTAACAGCAGTACCGCTGGGAGTCATTTATCAGCAATTGCAAAAATCCAAAAATCAGCCAAATCGTCTGTTCTTTGCTTTCAAACCCGTAGATCGGGAAATTCAAGGAGCAATGGAATTATTGCGGCAAAGTGGTCAAGACATAAAACAGTTTAGGAGCGTACCTATTTTTCTTGTGAGATTCGCACCAGATAAAGGGTATGTCCCAATTGAGTTGGGTTCTGATAAGAAGGAATATATTCCTCTGTTTACAAGCAAGCAAGACGCAGACAATTTGTTGAAGCAGGTGAAGCAAAAGTTCCCCAAAGCTGATATCCAAGTAGTGGATGTTGATGGAATTGTAAAAACCTTACAGGAGAAAAACGATAAGTGGCTGGAGCAAGTAGTCTTTTTCCCGTCTCCAGAGGCTAGACAGTATATCCAATCACTTCCTAAAAATAGTGCTTCTAACCAAGCACCGCCTGCTCAACAGAAAAAATAAACAAAATCAGTGAACAGTTATCAAAATCAGAGTCATGGACAGGAGAAAGAGAATTCATTTTCCTGGTTCAAATTCCCTACACTTTAGTTAGGTGAATTAACTGATAACTGATAACTGTTAACTGTTAATGTATGGCAGAAAAACAGCCAAAAGATATTTCTGGTTTACAGGTTTGGCAGTGGCGCACAAAAGCGATTCACTCAGCGATCGCTGCTGATGTGCCACCTGCTGAAGTAGATTGGTTGTTACAAGAGGTTGCTGGCTTAGATCGTTTGGCACTGCGTTTAGAGTTGTTTAAAGACTGGCCGAAAATTCAACTGCGGCTGCCTTTAGAAGAATTAGAGGCGCTGTGGCACAAACGTCTGCATGAGCGTCTACCAGTACAATACATTACTGGAGTTACACCTTGGCGACAGTTTAAGGTTGTAGTGTCACCTGCGGTTTTAATTCCCAGACCAGAAACAGAGTGTTTAATTGATCTAGCAGTTGCCGCTGTTTGCAAGAGTCAGGAAAATTTGCGCCTAGAACAAGGACATTGGGCAGACTTAGGAACCGGCAGTGGAGTGATCGCCCTTGGGCTTGCAGATGCCTTTAGGGAAGCGACAATCCACGCTATTGACTGCTCTGGAGAAGTTCTTTCACTTGCTCAACAAAATGCTCAAAATTATGGTTTTGGCGATCGCATACATTTCTATCACGGTTGTTGGTGGGAACCACTAGAATCTTTAAAAGGACAGTTTAGTGGTATGGTGTCAAACCCGCCTTATATTCCCACCACTATCTTGCCTGAGTTGCAACCAGAAGTGATGAATCATGAGCCGAAACTGGCATTAGATGGAGGTGCTGATGGTTTGGCTTGTATACGTCATTTAATAGAAACTTCTTCTACCTACTTACGTCCGGGTGGAGTGTGGCTGGTAGAGATGATGGCAGGGCAAGCAGATACAGTGCGAGAAATGCTGCAAAATCATGGTAGCTATAGCGATATTGAAATTCACAGCGATTTAGCTGGGATTGAACGCTTCGCTCTTGCCAAGAAATTATGAATGATGAAATATAAATAAGTTTCACAATTTGTAATTCATCATTTCAAGATGACGCAAGTTTCCTTAGATGTACTCGTAGCTGAAGCACGAGCAGGTAAATTAGTAAGCTTTCCCACAGATACCGTTCCTGCGCTGGCAGCTATACCAGAGCAGGGAGAATTAATTTTTACCGCCAAGCAGCGCAGTCAGGATAAACCTTTAATATTGATGGCGGCTAGGGCAAAAGAACTTTGGTCTTTTGTCACTGGTAATAAATATGAGTATCAAATTTGGCAGCAAGTTGCGGATCAACACTGGCCGGGAGCATTAACTCTAGTTTTACCTGCCTCACCACTGGTGCCAAAAGTTATGAATCCTACCGATCCAACTACAATTGGTATTCGTGTACCTAATCGTGCGATCGCTCAAAAAATTTTGGCACAAACAGGGCCACTTGCTACTACTAGTGCTAATTTATCAGGTCAACCAGCTTTACAAACAATGGCAGAAATCGAAGCTCAATTTCCCGAAGTCCTGACATTGTATACAAATGAGTGCGAAAATGAAATACCGGGAAATGGAGTACCTTCTACTGTTGCTAAATGGACTGGGAAAGATTGGCAAATTTTACGGCAAGGTGGAATTAAGTTAGTTTGAGATTTGGCTTGAAAATAGGGAACAGGGAAAGAGATTTTCATTCCCTCGTTGTGTAATTTAATCACATGGGCCTCTGGCTTGAAAATAAGGTAGAGAGCAGGAGGCAGTAGACGCGTTCGCCGTAAAGTGTTGCGTCAACTAGTGGATGCTTTAGCTGGTTTGTAAAATCAACAAAATACCTGTTCTATTAAAACTACTCCGGAACTTTAATCTACGCCTTGGTGGTCAATTAAAAAGTTAATATTTTTGCTAAATAAATTATGGACTGGAGTAATTGGATCTATTTAGGAGCAGGATTATTATTAGGATTGGGTGTGAATAGGTTACTGCTGCGGACAAAAAATTCATCTAGTTCATCATTAGTATTGCCAGTAGAACAGCAGAACATAGCAAAACTCCAAGAACAACTCAAGCAAACCCAACTGGCTTATCATATGGCACGAGAAATGAGCCAGTTTAAAGCAGGATTCTTAGCACGGACTACCCATGTCTTGCGATCGCCCATTAATGGTTTAATTGGGTTGCATCAGTTAATTTTATCCAATTTGTGTGAGAATCCAGAAGAAGAGCGAGAATTTATCCACCAAGCTCAGGAAAGGGCATTAAAGCTCTTAAAATTAATAGATGAAATTTTGAATATTGCCAGGTTAGAACATGGCACAAGTAAACTAGATCTGCAATCGCAATCGCTAGCTGAACTCTTACAAGAAGTTTACGATTTAACTTATATGCTAGCGGAAAATCGCAATTTTCCCTTTAAGGTATTACTACCCGATCCAGAAATTCAAATTTTTATAGATTTTCGCTGGTGTAGACAAGTATTACTATATTTAATCGAAGCTGTCATTGCTCAAATGGAGGAAGGCAGCATTTATATTTCTTCTCAAGTTGCACCTACAAGTAATTTGGTTCACATCTGGTTGGATGTGCCTTCCTATACTGTTTCTCAAAGTGAGTCAATAGATTTAATTAAATCAGAACACCTACTATCTCAAATCGACGCAGAAAACCCGAAATTATTACCAGGAATGAACTTGTTACTTGCTCAAGTCTTATTAGAAGTAATGGGGAGCAACTTGGAAATTATTCCTTTTGCTGATGTGCAAGCACCAACTGAAGATACAATTAGGCTACAAATTTCTATTCCCTTAGTGACTAAGGGTGTAGGAGCGCAGAATCACTAATTTTATTTTCCTGATTCACTCTTCAACAAAAGACTTTCTCCCCTTACACTCTTATGCTCTGCTTAAAGAAAAACTAAGTACAATAACCTTTTCCCTTCTGCCTCTTTGAAGTTCAGAGCCTCCTTGTGGAGGAGCTGAGTCACAAGGCGACACGCTGCGCTTACCGCGCAGCCATGCCCGCAGGGCTTGACGCTCACGAAGGAAACCTCCGCTCTGACTTCTCTGTGCCGTCTGCCCTCTGCCTTTAATGCCTTTAATAATTTGATGTTTCTTGAAGCTGTATTTCTCCAGATGCAAGGGAACCAAGGTGAGATTGATTTTGCAATACCATCGTAGTTGTAGTATTGTGTTGGAAGCCTATTTTTTCATAAAACTGCTGTTGGTGAGTGGTCATTAAGTAAACACGTTCTACCCGGTTAATGCGAGGATGGCTTAATATTGTTTCTACAAGCTTACTTCCAAGCTTATTACCACGGTAGTCAGGATGAATGACAACATCCCAAATAGTGGCACGATAAATACCATCAGAAGTTGCTCTAGCAAAGCCAATTAGTTTTTGTCCATCCCAAAGAGTAATAACGGGATCACTATTAGCAATGGCTGTGCGCAAATCTTCGATACTGCGCCCTTTTGCCCAAAAAGCTGCTAGGTTCAACAACTGTTGGAGTTGATATAGATCTATTTTTGATTTGCGATCGCTAAACTGAATCTGAGCAGAATTCATAAATCGCACCACGTTTATGCAGTATCTGAGATGACTTCCGCTTTGCAAGATACAGCCTTTAGGCTTGGATCGCAACTAGTTTTCTAGAGAATAATTCAAGATTTAATGACAAATCCACTTCCAGAGAGGATGGCTCGGCCCTTGCTGGCGGATTCGATATACTTGTTGTTCAAGGCGTTGCTTTTCTTGCTGTGGTAAACCTAGCAAGATATTCCGGCTTTGCCAAATTAAAATAGCAACAGTCATACCAATACAAAGAGCTAAACCAACGGTAGCAATGGGATGGTAGGCAAGTCCGTATCTGACTGCTACCCAGGTAAAGTATTGCCGCCACAGCACTATTTCTTCACGTAGATGCCACAATGAAACAGGGGCAATAGTAAGCCAAAGAAAGCCGACAAATAACCACCTGCCGTATACGGTGAGTCTGTGTAGCCTTTGAACTTGTTTAGCAAAAGATAAATTAGAGTTTTCTGTGTCTAAAAATTTTTCCGGTTGCTCCATATGCACTGAAGTAGCGATCGGTGGTTAGTCGTACTTTTAAACAACTAAAAACCAATAACTAACAAATAAACTATTAGCTATTGATCGGCAGACGCATCCATAGACTCGGCTGTTGTAATGCCAACTGATTCACCTTTGCGTTCTCGCCACCAAGCCAGCAGAGTACTGGCAATGAAAATACTGGAATATGCCCCTGCTACAAAACCAATAATCAAGGCTAAAGCGAAGTTTTTTAGGGTTTCTCCACCAAATAGAAAGATGGCAAATAAGGTTAGCAAAGTAGTTAATGTCGTATTGATTGACCTTGTCAATGTTTGATTAACAGCATCATCTACGATATCAGCGATCGGGCGATCGGGAGTCAATTTCAGCGTTTCTCGAATCCGATCATAAATCACCACAGTATCGTTTACCGAGAAACCTGTAATTGTGAGTAAGGCAACGACAAATAAGCTGTCTACTTCTATGCCTAGCACTAAGCCCAATATTGAGAAAACTCCTGCCGTAACCAGTACATCATGAAAAAGGGCAATGATGGCGAAGACAGCGTAGTCAAGCTGGAAGCGGAAAGTTAAGTAGATAATGATGCCAACGAAGGAAACAATCAAAGCAATAACACCACTTCTAAAAAGTTCCCGTCCGATTGTAGGGCCAACTGTGTCAATTTGGCTTTTTTGTGGATCAAAGGTGCCTATTTTTTCACCGATCGCGTTTTGTAGCCTAGTACGCTGCTCGACGTCCAAGGTTTTGGTACGGATTAATACACCGTTATCTTTACCAGTTTCTTTATCTGCAACAATTTGGATACTGCTATCACCCAAACCTTGTTCTTTTGCTACTTCTCGAACAACATTGATGTCAATGGGCTGATCACAGTTACCAGGCTGATTGCAATCTCGTTCAAATTGCAAGCGCGTACCACCCACAAAATCCAGACTAGGACGTAGGGGGGCGCGAATATCGGGATTTTGCCAAGAAATCACCATTGAGATGATTCCCGTGAGAATGATGGCGGCAGAAACAGCCCACCATAGCGATCGCGATTTGTTGATACTTAGTTTCATCGAGCCACCTCTGCCTTATTGGAGGCTGGCAGATTAGGACAATATAACTCAGGCTTACGTAAGGATGGTAATGAAATCGCTAAAAACATCAATGTTCGGCTACAGGTAATTGCTGTAAACATACTTACTGCCACACCTAAAGCCAAGGTTACAGCAAAACCTTTCACCAAACCAGATCCCAACCAGAACAAAGCCGCACAAGCAATCCAAGTGGTGACATTACTATCTAAAATACTGGAAAAAGCACGGTAAAAGCCTGACTCTACAGAACGATAAAGGCTTTTGCCTGCTCGCAATTCTTCCCTTGTACGCTCAAAAATGAGTACATTAGCATCGACTGCCATACCAATACTAAGAATAAAGCCTGCAATCCCTGGTAGTGTGAGAGTGACGCCCAATAAAATGAAACAAGCCCAACAAAGTAGAGCATAGATGATAAGGGATAGATCCGCAATCAATCCCGGCAGTCTGTAATATAAAACCATGAATATTAATACTAAAGTCAGTCCTCCAACGCCTGCCCAGATACTGCTGAGAATGCTATCTTGACCTAAGGTTGCACCAACTGTACGAATTTCGCCAATCTCAACTGGTACAGGTAAAGAGCCTCCCTTGAGCTTGATACCTAATTCGTTTGCATCTTGTGGTGTAAAGTTGCCAGTAATCACAGCAGCGCCACCAGTAATACCTGTATTTGCAAATTCTGGGCCAACAACTGGATAACTAATCAATTCATTATCAAGGAAAATACCGATACTGCGACCAGTACCTGCCAAATTTTTAGTTAATTGGGCAAATAGTTCACCACCTTGCTGATTGAAGCGAATTGCAACATTCCAATTATTGCCCTGGGTGGGTTCACCGTAGGCATCTTGGAGAAATTTACCAGTCAGTGGAGGGTTAGTACTTTCAAATAATTCGGCGATCGCTTCGCTATTATTTTTTAGTGCTTCTTGATTTTTTTGAATTGCTGCGGCGTCATTGGAGCTGATTAACTGTTTTTGCTTTAATCTCAGTTCCGCTCGCGATGCATTTAAAGCAAATAATTGGGCTTCTGTATTTGGCTTTTGTTGGCGAAACTCCAACTGCGCCGTACCCCCAAGAATTCTTTCTGCTTGCTGTGGATCGTTAACTCCCGGTAGTTGTACTAGGATCTTGTCTTCTCCAACTGTTTGAATAACTGGCTCGGAGACACCTAGACTGTTAATGCGCCCTTCAACTACTTTTTTAACAGCTTCTAATTCTCGTTCCCCAATTTTGGGAATTTCTGGTGTTGTTTTCACCTCAATTGTCAGCTGTGAGCCTCCCCGTAAGTCTAATCCTAGTGGTACGGGAATATTGGCAATTACCCCAATCGCGGCAATTACCAAAACTAAAATTAAAGCTAATAGCGATCGCTGTCTTTGCATACCATCACTCACTGCGACAAACGCTATAATAACGCTCTTTGATGAGTTATGAGTGAAGAGTTAAGTTTTTTGCTGTTGGTTGTTAATGGTTAATCGCAATTAACCATTAACCATAGTTACTAAACTCGTAAAGCAACCATTTTTTCCACAGCTTCGACAATTTGCTCTGGTTGAACAATTGTCAATCTTTCCAATGTGCCGTTGTAAGGCGTGGGGATATCTTGAGAAGAAAGCCGTAGTACTGGCGCATCCAATTCATCAAAAAAGCGATCATTGATTGAGGCAATGATTTCTGCTGCAACGCCCCCTGTTCTCATGCACTCTTCAACTATTATGACTCGATGGGTTTTTCTCACAGATGCCCCAATGGTATCCAAATCAAGGGGTTTGAGAGATATTAAATCAATTACTTCCGGATCGTAACCTTCTTTTTCCAAAGTTTTTACGGCTTGCATGACATGATGACGCATCCGAGAGTAGGTAAGGATTGTTACGTCTTTACCGTGACGCACAATTTCTGCTTTATCTAGGGGTAGTAAATATTCTTCTTCTGGTAGATTTTCTTTTAAGTTATAAAGCAGGACGTGTTCAAAGAACAACACTGGGTTATCATCGCGAATTGCTGCTTTGAGTAGTCCTTTGGCGTTATAAGGTGTAGAGCAAGCAACAATTTTCAAGCCAGGCACGGCTTGGAAGTAAGCTTCTAGGCGTTGGGAGTGTTCTGCTCCTAATTGCCGTCCCACACCACCAGGGCCGCGAATTACCATTGGTATCTTATAGTTACCACCGGAGGTATAGCGTAGCATCCCGGCATTGTTAGCTATTTGGTTAAAGGCAAGAAGCAAAAAGCCCATATTCATACCTTCGATGATTGGACGCAACCCAGTCATCGCTGCTCCCACGGCTAATCCAGTAAAGCTGTTTTCGGCAATGGGAGTGTCCAAAACTCGTAATTCGCCGTATTTTATATATAAGTCTTTGGTAACTTTGTAGGAACCACCATAGTGTCCTACATCTTCACCAAGTACAAATACTGTTGAATCATGCGCCATTTCTTCATCAATGGCTTGCTGTAGGGCGTTGAATAATAATGTTTCTGCCATTAGACCTCTAATGCGATGATTGTTTTAGAATCTTATCGCGCTTCTGCTATGAATTACGGTGAGCAATCGCACGAGTTGCTCGTCAAATGACGAACATCTGTACTTAAATGCTGCACTATCCTAAGTTTGCCTGTAAATTGACACTAAGAAACGGATTGTTGCACAACATCATTTGTCCTAAAAAAGACACTGTTAATTCATCTGTTTTCCATTCAGAATAAAAAACCTCTGAACAGCACTGTTATCCTTTTTCCAAGACCGTTTCTGAAGCTAATATCATTCACTTTCTTATTTAAACCAGCCATATCAAAAAGAAGCCTGTCCTTTTTTGTGTGCTGGATATGCCTGATCAAAGTTCTGATGAGTTACTTTAACTAAGATAAAGTTTTTCATCAGCGGTATTATCCGATATTGCAAGATTACGTTAATTGTAGCTTCACTGTTCAAAAATTTTACTATCTCTGTGCATAGAAGAGATGTAAACTTCTAGCCATCTTCAAACTCAACAAGCTACAGTCTTAATTCAGCCGCAGGAGCATCAGGTAAGGCAGAAACCTGATTTACCTGATTTGCAGGAAATCTTCTTGGTCTTCCTGGTTTACGTTTGTGCCGCTGATTAATTGATTTTTCACTAGCTGCTGCCAGTTCTTCAGGCGTGCATTTAAACAGTCTCAACGCTTCTAAATACTTTTTTGGTGTCATTGTGGGTTCGGTACGTCCCGCTTCCCAGTTGCGAACACTAGTTTCACTGATTGCAAGCCTGAAGGCAACTTCTGCACGACTAAGTCCCGCACGTTCTCTCAGGACTTGCATATCCATATCCTAATGCTCCTTTCACATTTATTTGAATACATTTATTAAATCAATTGACGTAAAAATGCCAACCGAAAATATATTATTAACTATATTATTTTATAAGCGATCGCCCTACTTTATGACAAACAGCTAAAGTGACAGAAAAAGAGCTATGCAAAGTCTATTTCTGCACAATCTCGGAGATTTTTATCTAAAAAGGTGGTTGGGAACTAATCTCCGGCAACGCAAAGACTTTTATGCACGTGTCAGTGAGAGAATAAACCTAGTTTAAACGCGCACCTAATGTAGTTAGAGAGTGATCGCAAACAACCCCAAGCCACAACAGGTTTTATTTGCCACATTAGTAAATTTATTGTGTTATGGGTGTTTCGCCAAAAGTTCTTGTAATTGCCGAATCAAGTCTCTCGTTATTTTTGATGCCGAGTAGCCTGCCACGCAAATTAACAGGCTTATAGCTCCCCGACTTTTTTAAAAAGTCAGGGAACTGAACACTGCGATCTGTCAAAATCAATGTGGTGGAATACTACTAAAGTGATTGCGATAATTTATTTGCAATTACACAGTCCTATTGTTCTAACACTAGTCCGGGTATTTTACCAAGTTCCACAAGAGAGCGATCGCTGCAATTCGTAAATCTACCTTTATAGATGCACAAACTTTTTGTATCTAGTGCGCCTATGCGTGAGATTTACAAGCAAGTTACCCAGACCGAAATTTTTCCCTTAGAAGCAAAGTTTGTTTACCCCAACCACCGCGCTGCATCTTTGGCGTGATATGTTAAAATCAAATCAGCACCAGCTCGCTTAAAGCTGGTTAAAGTTTCCATAACAACGCGTTCTTCATCAACCCAACCATTCAGGGCAGCAGCTTTTACCATAGAATACTCACCGGAAACATTGTAAGCGGCAACGGGTAAATTACAAGCTTCTTTTACACGCCAGATAATATCCATGTAAGCCAAAGCAGGCTTAACCATGAGCATATCAGCGCCTTCGGCGATATCCAGTTCAATTTCTTTGATGGCTTCGCGGGCGTTTCCAGGATCCATTTGATAGGTGCGGCGATCGCCAAATTGCGGTGCTGATTCGGCAGCATCTCTAAACGGGCCGTAGTAAGCTGAAGCATATTTAGCAGCATAGGATAAAATTGGTGTATCTTGGAAGCCTGCTTCATCCAATCCACTGCGAATTGCTTGGACAAATCCATCCATCATTCCTGATGGTGCGATGATATCTGCTCCAGCTTGAGCTTGAGAGACAGCGGTTTTTTTGAGTAACTCCAAGGTAGGATCGTTCAAAACTCGTCCTGTCAAATCCCCGACTTGCAGGTAGCCACAATGACCGTGGCTTGTATACTCGCAAAGGCAGGTATCAGCGATGACGATGAGATCAGGAACTGCTTGCTTGACAGCAGTAGCAGCTTTTTGGACAATACCGCAATCATGCCAAGCGCCAGTAGCATCAACATCTTTGTCTGTGGGAATGCCAAAAAGAATAATTGCAGGAATTCCTAAGTCGTAAACTTCCTTGGCTTCTTCAACTATCTTGTCTACCGATAGTTGAAAGACACCGGGCATAGATTTAACTTCATTGGCAATTCCATCGCCAGGTACGGCAAACAGAGGGTAAATTAGATCGCTGGTTGTTAATACAGTTTCACGTACCATCCGGCGCAATTGAGGATGGGTTCGGAGACGGCGGGGTCGATGTTGGGGAAACATATATTTTTATAAACAAAAACTCAAATGGACAAATGACAAAGCGTCACAAATTTAGGGCAAAACCTTCCTCAAGTAGAACAAACTGCAAACAGCGCTTAACTGTCCTCTGCCCTAACAGCTCGCTGTGGGGCAATTTTGTATTTTACAGCTTGCTTGCCATCTCTCTTGTTGAAGGGCATAAAAAAACAATATTAGAAATTCCATCACAGTTGCAGATGGATTTCATCAAAAAATCATGATTACGCTATGAGGTTAGTGTGAGGTCAAATAGTAATTGGTAATCAAAGAATTATTTATTACCCATTACACATTTGCAAGTACCAGCGATTTAGCAATCGCCTTTTTAGATGATCTTTAGTATATGAAGCTTTTGACTTAGTTCCAAATCAAATTTTTGCTAGACCAGACGGAAAATGAATGGATAGCGAAAAGGCTTTTCGGCATCAGTGAGAACGTGGAAAAGCGCCCAAATTGTTAATCCCCAATGGAGTAAAAATCCAAGAAATGCTAAAGGCACAAGTAAACCAAATGATAACCAAACTAGTACGCCAATAATTGCTCCATAAAACCAGACATTAAAGTGAAAATTAATTGCTTCTTTGGCATTCTCTTTGACAACAGGATCGTTTGATACAAATAGTACAAAAATGGGTAAACCAATAGATATGAATGTTGTACTCAAAAAAATTGCTCCGTGAGACAATGCCGATAACAGCTTTCGCTTTTCTGCGTCGTACATTGTTTTTACCTCGCGCATTCAAGTTGTAGTTATATTAAGACCCTATCATGAGCATCATTGTCTTAAGATTAAAACACTCGCTAAAGTTGAAAAAAGTTAAATTAAGTTAAGTTACAATTTGAAATAGTTATGACAACTGAGCTTCAATCGGAACTGCAAAAAGCAGTTGAGCGTCGGCGCAATTTTGCAATTATCTCTCACCCAGATGCTGGTAAAACCACGCTGACAGAAAAATTACTGTTATACGGAGGTGCTATTCACGAAGCTGGAGCAGTGAAAGCAAGACGAGCACAGCGCAAGGCTACCTCCGACTGGATGGCAATGGAACAACAACGGGGTATTTCGATTACCTCCACGGTGTTGCAGTTTGAATATCAAGGCTGCCAGATTAATTTATTAGATACTCCCGGACACCAAGATTTCAGTGAAGATACGTATCGCACACTAGCGGCGGCAGATAATGCAGTCATGCTAATTGACGCTGCCAAAGGTTTGGAACCCCAAACACGGAAGTTGTTTGAAGTGTGTAAGATGCGGGGTATCCCAATATTTACGTTTGTTAATAAGCTTGATCGTCCGGGAAGAGAGCCTTTGGAACTTTTGGACGAAATTGAGCAAGAATTAGGATTGCAAACCTATGCTGTCAATTGGCCTATTGGCATGGGCGATCGCTTTAAGGGCATCTTTGATCGCACGCAACAGCAAATTCATTTGTTTGAAAGGAGCGCTCACGGCAGTAAGGAAGCGCGAAATACAGTAGTTGATTTGGGCGATTCTAGAATTGAGCAACTTCTAGAACAAGATCTGTACTACCAGTTGAAAAATGATTTGGAACTGTTAGAAGGAGTAGGGCCAGAACTTGATTTAGAGTTGGTGCATCAAGGCAAAATGACACCAGTCTTTTTTGGTAGTGCTATGACTAACTTTGGGGTAGAGTTATTCCTGAAATACTTCCTCAAATATGCCCTTAAACCTGGTCTGCATAACAGCAGTGTTGGTGAAGTAGCCCCAACTTATCCAGAGTTTTCTGGCTTTGTTTTCAAATTACAAGCCAACATGGATCCGAAACATCGCGATCGCGTGGCATTTATCCGCGTTTGTACGGGTAGATTTGAAAAAGATATGACAGTAAATCATGCCCGCACAGGCAAAACAGTCCGCTTGTCTCGTCCACAAAAACTTTTTGCCCAAGAACGAGAATCAATTGATGTCGCTTATGCAGGCGATGTGATCGGTTTGAATAACCCTGGAGTTTTTGCGATCGGTGATACGATTTATACAGGGCAAAAGCTGGAGTATGAGGGTATTCCTTATTTTTCTCCAGAGTTATTTGCGATTCTTCGCAACCCTAACCCCTCTAAGTTTAAGCAATTCCAAAAAGGTGTTTCTGAATTGCGCGAAGAGGGAGCAGTACAAATTATGTACTCAGTGGATGAATCCAAGCGCGATCCCATTTTGGCAGCAGTAGGACAGTTGCAATTTGAAGTGGTGCAATTCCGCTTACAAAATGAATATGGAGTGGAAACTCTGCTAGAATCGTTGCCCTACAGTGTTGCTCGTTGGGTTGAAGATGGCTGGGAAGCTCTCAAAAAAGTAGAGCGCTTATTCAATACAACCATATTCAAAGACAGTATGGGACGACCAGTTCTACTGTTCCGTAACGAATGGAACTGCCATCAATTGCAAGAAGATCATCCAGATTTAAAATTAAGTGCGATCGCCCCAGTAATTTCCGCGCAACAGCTAGTCGAAGGCTAAATAAATGGTAAGTAGATAGAGACGCGATGAACCAAGCATCTGTACATTAGTGGTTAGTAGGGGAGGCAGCGCGCCCTTGCGGAGCCAGTGCGCCCTTGGGGGGAACCCCCGTTGTAGCACCTGGCGTCGGGTTAAGCGCGTCGAGTGCCACTGCCGTGCGGTTTTTGCTGATAATCTTGCCGTTCAAGCCGAGAGATTTATCTTATAAACCCGCCCGTACAGTGGTTAGTAGTTGATAGATATTAGTTTATTACTCTTCTACTTTCCATTCCCTCACTTTCCTTTACACCCCTACAGCCTCATAAGAAGGCAGGAGGAAGAATTTTACATTTAATTATGTCCACTTACTTACCAAACACAATAAATATAAAAGTTATTTAAGTGTAATAAAAATAATCAGACTATGCCTTCACATCCTAAACCATCTTTGAAGGCTGGTTTAACCGCCCTCAAGCAAGAAGACTACCAACAAGCAAAAGCAATACTAGAAGAAGTTGCTGCAACAGCGAGCGATCGCACTGAGATTGTACAAGCGCAAATAGGCTTAGTCGTACTTTATTCCCGTACTGGTGAGGAACCAAAAGCGATCGCCTTATGTAAAGTTCTATCTCAAAATGAGCGTCTCCAAGTCCAAGAGTGGGCAGAAAGTACTTTAGCGCAATTAAGAAAACGTTATCAGAAATCTGATGCTTCAACAGAAGATGTCACTGGATTTGTTCCTTTTGAAAATTCACCACCTGCTCCAACCGCAACCAATTCTGAGCTAGTAAAAGAGGACAAGGGGACACGGAGAGGTGGGGACACGGAGAGGTGGGGACACGGGGAGGTGGGGAAAAAAGAGGACATGGGAAATGTAAATGAAAATTTCTCCCCCTCTGCCAGTCTCCCCCTCTGCCAGTCTCCCACTCCGGCTGCTGCCTCTAGTAGTTCTTCAGCAATTGTTAAGGTGGAAAAACCCAAGCCACCCATCCTTTATTGGCGATATGCAGGACGTGCTAAAGTATGGCAACCTCTGCCCAAACGAGGTTTAAAGCTATTACGTCTACTGGAGTTAGGAACATTCATTGCCCTATTTTGGGTGATCCGGACACTGTTGATGTGGGCAATGAAATTCATCAATGATGTTTTAGTCAGACTGCCTTTCGTTGAGCCAATACAGTTTTTATATCGCAATCCGACTTCTTTACTGCTGATTTTACTTTTACTTTTAATCTGCGTATCTCCGTGGTTATTGGATTGGTTGCTGATTGAATTTTACGGTCAAAAACCACTAGAGAAAGACACTTTAAATCGTTATAGTAAAGAGGCAGTGCGGGTATTACAACGTTACTGCCAACAACGAGGATGGCAGATACCAAAATTACGTGTTTTGCCAATAGCAGCACCAATTGCCTTTACATATGGTCATTTGTCCCGCAAAGCCCGGATTGTCGTGAGTCAAGGATTGTTGGAGCGACTAACTGAAGATGAAATCGCCACAATCTATGCAAGTCAATTAGGACATATTGCTCATAGAGATTGTACGATTATGTCGCTGGTGTTGGTGGTGACAATTCCAATCTACCTACTATATCAACAGATTGCTAAGTGGGGCAATGGAGCTTCACAAATATGGCGTACAGTTTTTGGGGTACTAGCAAGTATTGTCTATGGTTTTTGGTGTTTGTTCGTAGGAGTTGCTTTGTGGTTGTCTCAAGTACGGCTTTACTACAGCGATCGCATTGGTGCAGAAGTCACGGGTAATCCAAATGGACTTGTTCGTGCTCTACTCAAAATTGCTATTGGCATCGCTGACGACGTGCAACAACAGGAACATACTAGTTGGCAGTTAGAAAGCTTAAATATAGTTATACCAGTAGGTTACAAGCAGAGCCTTTGTTTGGGTACTGTTGCCCCTTATACCACCTTTGAATCTTTCTTGATATGGGATTGCCTGAATCCTTACCGTTGGTGGTTTGTAATTAATAATACTCATCCTTTGATAGGCGATCGCCTCCAACGGCTATGTCGAATTGCTCGTCATTGGCATATAGCCCCTGAACTGTATCTAGAAAGCCAACAGCCCTTCAGTATCAAGCGTCAATCTTTTTTATTACAAATCGCTCCCTTTCTAGGAACTGTCTTGGGTGTTGTGTGTGCAATTTTAATTTGGGTAGTTTGGCAAACAGCCTTTGCACTCAAACTGTTAAACCTGAAGTGGATCTACGATGATTGGCGCTATGTTATAGGTTGCATGGTGATTGGGTTTAGCATTGGTATCTTACTAAGAATTAATTCTTTCTTTCCAGACATTAAACTTACGAGTGTACAAACTGATGAACACTTGTCTGAGCTATTAACCAACCCAACCGCCCTCCCTATTGATAGCGTTGGTGTACGTTTAGTTGGTAAGTTATTAGGTCGTTCAGATGTTAGCAACTATCTTGGGCAAGATTTAATCCTGCAATCTTCTACAGGATTAATCAAATTACACCAAGCTTCATGGCTAAGAAAATCTGTTCAAGCTCAAGATTTAATTGGTCGGCAAATAATAGTTACGGGTTGGTTGCGGCGAGGAGCGACACCCTGGATTGATATCCAAACCTTGCAAACTCAGAGTGGAAAAACCGCTCGTAGCTTCCATCCAATTTGGTCTATTGTCTTAGCTGTTGCATTAGAGGTTTGGGGAGCATACATTCTTCTGACTGGTTAGTTAAGTCCCTAGACAGAACTAATCACACACATTATTTTTCCCTGTTCCCTGTCCCCTTGCATTGGGCTGTTTAACCTGCATAGCTGTAATTTGTAAACAAAAGTTGCAGTTATTCTCAAAAACTGTTACATTTATTTACATAAATCCAGCAACCAACATAACTCAGCTATCAAGCTTAGTTACTGCTCTTGGCTGCTTGCGCCTATCAATCCCTTTTCTCCTCCCAACACAGCAGTAAGGTAACCAGCCATCGGCTGGTTTTTGTTTCCAAAAATATCAAAGTTCAGAAAAAAAGTATTTTATGTTACGATGCATTCATATAAAAGTCGGAAATGTGTGTCCTGAACTAGCTACGTAGAAAATACCGTGATAATGTAAGAAATGGTGTTTAATTATTTTAAAAGTATTAAAGGCATTTCCTGTGGTCAGCAATAAGCTGTAAGATTCATAATTTCTTAGAATAAAGGTGTTATTAGCGCAGTGTACGCTTTTGTATTAAACAAGCTTGATTTTGGTAAAAAACTGTATTGTATAGGTTAAAAGTTTTGAGTAAAAAAACTAGCTTGCGATAGTGCCGTGCAATAGCATCCATCAAAAGCTAAGGCCACGTTGCTGTTTTTTGCCTAATCTTTATTAAATCCACTCTGGAGGTCTAGTTCATGTCTGTTCGCCTGTATATAGGCAATTTGCCTAAAGAAGAAATAGAGCGTCAAGAATTACAAGCAGTTTTTGCAGAAGAAGGTGATAATGTCACCACGAAATTAATCAAAGACCGTAAAACCGGCAAATGTCGCGGCTTTGGTTTTCTGACTGTAAATAATGACGAACAAGCAGACCATATTATTGAAAAATATAATGGTCATTTGTTCAAAGACTCTGCCATTAAGATAGAAAAGGCATTACCTCGTACCAAGGGAGAAGAAAATGAAGAAAATCCAACTCCCAAACCAGTAGTTAATACTGGTGGTAATGCTGGTTCTAGCCCCACGAAAGAAAATAAGAAATCTAAGAAGTCTCGGCGTGGTGGTGGTAGTAAAGAAAGCACCTCAACTGACACAGAAGCTATTCGTCCAGATCCCCGTTGGGCTTCTGAGTTGGAAAAGCTCAAGCAAATGCTCGCTGCTCAAACTACCAGTTAATTTAGATAACCTTGTGGGAAATGTGGAAACCTTGTGGCTTGAGCCGCAAGGAAGAAACATAGTTCAGGCACTTAAAAGTGCCATTAAGCATCTACAATCAAATTTTAATCATTTATCCTCTAGCTACTTAGCTAAAGGATATTTGTAGCCATTTTTGTAAGTGCGATCGCAACTGTTGGGTAAAGTGCGAACGTTGGTAAAATTTTTCTGTATGAACAGGCTTTCGTTGTTCATCTAACATCCAGCCATAGTCGCTACTCAGGCGTAGCTTATTTTGCCAGTCTGAGATGGAAACGATCAACCCAGGTGCTGGGCTGTGGTCTATGTTTTGTACTTTGAATACATAATTAAAGGTATTCTGTTTGCCAGGAGCGACTGTTGAGGGTTTACCGCATTCAGCCAACAGTCGCGATCGTACCTGTTCTACCAAACCAGGTTGCTCTAGTTCTTCTAGTGTCCGAACGGCTAGGGTAAGGGCAAAATAAAACTCTTCAACAGGAATAAATTGTAGTTCCATAGGCATAGCTGTTACTGCCAGATAATAACAAAGACTAAGAGGCAGTAATTTTACTTCCAAAGCATGGCTTGTGATTTTGTATCTTTTCCAGCATACCAGCTTGTCAATTCCGCTTTGGCAAACCCAATCATTAATTTTCGCTTCATGGATTGCTTAGGCAGGCTTGGCTGAATAGTTGCGTATTTTCTAAAGATATCGTTCTTGAGTAAGTTGTTTCACCTATTTGTGAATTACTGTATATGCCAAGTACACTTTCCCCACAATTTTCTATGTCTATAGATACAAAATAGGAATAAGGTTATGAAATTATCATAACTATATGCCATTCTAATGAAGTTATGGTGACTGATAAAATTATTACTACGGCTAAGTTTGCGTCAAAGACAACACGATCAACATAATATTCTAAGTGTAAAACAAAAATAATCTTGTGTTTTTATATACTAATGTTTAAAGCAGTAATAACTACGTACGTATCGCAAAATAAATGTAGCTTTTTTAGACAAGTTCATAAAGGCAGTTTCCTATTCATTTACTTGTAAACTATACTCACTTAGTGTAATTCAGAACAAGTTAATAGATATTTAAACTTAATTTTAGCTATAAGCTATACTAATAATCACTATTGCATATCTCTAAACAAGTAACTTAAAATACAAAAAATTAATCAATAATTTTACTAGCTAGATATAAATCTTACAACATCATATAAAAATTTTAAATATAAATACTTACAAAAATAGAGTACTTCTACTAGTAGATGTATAAAAATGTTTGACGTATTAAATTAAAATAAATATTGCTTAAACTTTCCACATGATTGAGGTTAGGTAAGGCTAGTCAAAACCGTAATTTACCTTAAACCTCGTTTAATATAAAAACCAACAAACTATGAACTCTAGAACTGAACAACGTATCGCCTTGATTTCAGTACATGGCGATCCAGCAATTGAAATTGGTAAAGAGGAAGCTGGAGGTCAAAACGTTTATGTTCGGCACGTAGGCGAAGCGCTAGCCCATCTGGGATGGCAAGTAGATATGTTTACCCGCAAGGTTAGCGAAGAACAACCAACAATTGTTCAACATAGTGCTAATTGTCGAACCATACGTTTGCAAGCGGGTTCTGTGGAATTTGTTCCCAGAGATAATCTCTTTGGATATTTACCAGAATTTATCAAAAATTTTCTGGCATTCCAAAAGGAAAATGGTTTTACATATCCATTAATTCACACAAACTACTGGCTTTCTAGCTGGGTAGGAATGCAGCTAAAGAAAATTCAAGGCAGTAAGCAGGTTCATACTTATCATTCTTTAGGGGCAGTTAAGTACAATACCATCAAAACAATTCCTTTAATTGCTAGTACACGGCTAGCAGTAGAAAAAGAGGTTTTGGAGACAGCCGAACGGATTGTGGCTACAAGTCCACAAGAAAAAGAACATATGCGATCGCTTGTCTCCACGAAAGGCTATATTGATATAATTCCCTGCGGTACTGATATCCGTCGATTTGGTTGTATTGATCGTCAAGCCGCAAGAGCAGAATTAGGATTTGACAGCGAAGATAAAATTGTATTGTACGTGGGACGGTTTGACCCGCGCAAAGGAATAGAAACCTTGGTGCGTGCTGTGGGACAGTCACAGTTTCGCAATCATAAAAATCTGAAACTCATTATCGGTGGTGGTAGTGTACCAGGTCAAAGCGATGGCATAGAACGGGAACGAATTGAAGAAATCATTGCCGAATTAGGAATGCAAGATTTTACCACCTTACCTGGGCGTCTCAGCCAGGAAATCTTGCCAAGTTATTATGCTGCTGCTGATGTTTGTGTTGTTCCCAGTCACTACGAGCCCTTCGGACTGGTGGCAATTGAAGCAATGGCTAGTTATGCACCAGTGGTAGCTAGTGATGTCGGCGGACTTCAGTTCACTGTTGTTCCCGAAGCAACTGGCTTACTTGCACCACCACAAGATGTAGATGCCTTTGCTGCTGCTATTGATAGAATTCTCGGCAATCCAGAGTGGCGGGATAAATTAGGTAAAGGTGGTAGACAACGAGTAGAAAGTAAGTTTAGTTGGGATGGTGTAGCAAGTCAACTCGGCGAACTATACACTGAGCTTTTACAGACAAAAGTAGAAGAAAAAGAAGCGGTATTACTAAGTTCGTAACCCTCTTGAATTAGAGGTAATAGGGAATTGGTAATGGCTAAAAGGTGAGCATATAAATGATGTCAATGCCAATTACCTGTTATTTGAGACTAACTCTCACTTGATGCTTCCTGTATCAAATTGAGAGTTAGTTTTTTGCATAATTCTCTGAACAGAAGACGCAAAGACAAGGAGACACGGGGAAAAACAGAATAGTGTCTTGTCGCTAGTTCCTAGTCACTAATCCTCAATCCCCTTTACGATAGGATAGGCATCCACTAACTTTCAAAGTTTTTACATCAACGGCAAATCGTTGTGCAAACATTTGACTTTACTACTCTCTGGGCTGTTTGTAGTGATATTCGTACGAATTGGTTACCGTCGCGCTTAGAACAAGTTTACCAGCGCGATCGCTACACGATTTCTATAGCGCTACGTACTCTCAAAGCAAGGGGTTGGCTAGAAATCTCCTGGCATCCCCAAGCAGCCCGCCTGCATATCGGCGATCCACCACCGCGAATACCAGATACCTTCACCTTCAGCCAACAACTAGTTCACCAATTGAATGGTTTGGCATTGGTAGCAGTTGAAGCGATCGCTCCTTGGGAGAGAGCGATTGATTTGCAATTTGCGCGTCGTCCAGGAGAAAAGCCGCTGTATCATCTGTACGTGGAAATCATGGGCAAATACAGCAACGTTATTCTGACTGATGCGAGCAATACCATCATCACTCCTGCCCGCCAAGTCAACCAACAAAAGTCCAGCGTTCGTCCCGTTCTCACTGGGCAGCCTTATGAAACACCACCGAGCCTAACTGGTGCTATACCTAGTTTGAGCGAATCCCAACAACGCTGGCAAGAACGGGTAAGTCTCATACCAGGAACTATGAAACGACAGTTGCTGAAAACTTATCGTGGTGTTTCTCCTGCGCTGGTAGAGTCAATGCTGTTGGTAGCGGATATAGATCCAGAAACTACCACCGATAGCCTGAAACCTGACGACTGGCAAAGATTATTTGCTCGTTGGCAAGAATGGCTGCAAGCTTTAGCGAATGAAAAGTTTCAACCAGCATGGACTAGTTTTGGTTACACAGTACTTGGGTGGAATGTAATTGAGCCTGCAAAAGATATTCAGGAGTTAATCAATCGCTATTATACAGATTGGCTCAATCAACAAACTTTTTCTCAACTGCGGCATCAGTTGAGTCAGAAACTAAGTAATGTTTTAGAAAAATTACGATTGAAAGCACAAAATTTTGAGCAACGCTTGCAGGAGTCCGATCGCGCCGATGAGTATCGCACCAAAGCAGATTTATTGATGGCGCACTTACAAGACTGGGAGGTGGGGATGAAAGAAATTATCCTCCCTGATTTTGAGACTGGCAAGAGCGTCAAAATTGCCCTTGAACCAGATAGAAATGCTGTACAAAATGCTCAAAATCTTTATAAACAGCACCAAAAACTCAAACGAGCTCGTTTAGCTGTAGAACCTCTACTCAAAGAAGTGAACGCTGAAATTGAGTATTTGGAACAAGTAGAAGCAGCGATCGCTCAAATAGAAAACTATCAAACAGCAGAAGATTTACAAACCTTAGAAGAAATCCGCGAGGAGCTAATTCAGCAAAGGTATTTAGAAGATCCAGAATATCGCAGCCGCAACGGTGGCGAAACCAGTAACAATTTTTATCGTTATCGCACTCCTAGCGGTTTTGAGGTATTTATTGGTCGTAATAATCGCCAGAACGATCAATTAACATTTAGAGTTGCAGGTGACTACGATTTGTGGTTTCACGCTCAAGAAATTCCAGGTAGTCATGTACTATTGCGGCTCCAACCCGGTGCCGTTCCAGAAGAAATTGATTTGCAATTTACTGCTAATCTTGCTGCCTATTACAGTCGCGCTCGCCAAAGTGAACAAGTACCAATAATTTACACTCAACCCAAGCACGTTTACAAACCCAAAGGAGCCAAACCGGGAATTGCCATTTATAAACAGGAAAAAATTATTTGGGGACAACCGCAATCACTAAAAGGGGCTAGGGACTAGGGACTGGGAAAAAAGAGGAGGGAGAGGGAGAGGAACAGATGAGGAAGATGGGGAAGAATTCTTCTGCGTGTCTCCTTGTCTCCGTGTCTGCCCATCCTCTTTATCCTTGCTGCTAGCTGTCGAATTTTTTTGTATTCTGTACCTATATCTATCAAAAGACTGAATATATGGCGCTAAATTTTAGTAGACGTCAATTTCTTTTGTACGGTTCAGCCACAGTTAGCACGAGTTTACTGCTAAAAGCTTGCAGTAGTGGTCAAACTCCCAAACTGTCAATGAATGGCGGAAGTTTGAGAATAGCGATCGCCCTTCCTGGTGTAATTAGCGATCAAGCTTGGAATCAATCTGGTTACGAAGGCGTACAGTTGGCTAAAAAAAAGCTGGATGCCCAAACGACTTACGTAGAACAAGTTGCACAAGCAGATCAAGCAGAAGTGCTATCTGATTTTGCTCGCAGAGGTTACAATGTGGTGTTTGCCCACGGCGGACAATTTGATGCGGCTATTCAACAAGTTGCACCACAGTTTCCCTCCACATTTTTTGTCGCTGTCAATGGTGCAGTTAAAGGTGAAAATATCGCTGCTTTGCGAATAGATCACCTGCAAGCTAGCTACTTGTGTGGCATTATTGCTGCATCAATGTCAAAATCAAACAGACTAGCTTACATCGCCGGGCAAAAATTTGAAGCGACAGAGCAAGAACTACGTGGCTTTGAATTAGGAGCAAAAACGGTAAAGCCAAATATTAAAATTACATCTTCCTTCACAGGAGATTGGAATGATGTTGCCAAAGGCAAAGAAGCCACACTAGCTTTAATTTCTTCTGGTGCTGATGTAATTTACCAATGGTTAGATAGTGCTTCCCCCGCAGTGCTACAAGCAGCAAGTGATAAAAAAGTCTACGCTTTTGGTAACACAAAAGACCAATTAGAAATTGCTCCAAAAGCAGTTTTAACAAGTGCTGTTAAACGAATGGATTTAGCTATTGCTTATCTAGCAGAATTAGCAAATAAAAATCAATTGAAAGGTCAAATATATACCATTGGTTTAGAAAGACCAGATATCTTGTCTTTAGGAAAATTTGGCGACATGGTTCCAGAATTAGTCAAACAAGAAGCATTAAGCTCAAAGCAGGATATTGTTGCTAAAAAGATTACTTTTGAAAATTGCAAAGAGGGTGGGCAAAACACACGTTGCGTCAAAAAAACTACAGCTTAATTCTTAATTTCACATATACTTGAACTCAAAACTCAATTTCTCGCGCTTACACTTTGCACAAGAAAACCTTCATAGCAAATTTCTGGAAAAAAACTCTGCGATTCCTCTGCGCTTACTTTGCGCTCCTCTGCGTTTAAAAAACGATACTATGACACATTTACGCTTAAAAGGAATTACTAAGAGATTTGGCTCATTTATTGCAAATGACAATATCAACCTTAGCGTTGCAGCAGGTAAAATTCACGCAATTTTAGGTGAGAATGGCGCAGGTAAAACCACATTAATGAATATTATTAGTGGAATTTATCAACCCGATTTTGGTCAAATTTATCTGGAGGAAAAATTAGTCAATATTACATCTCCCCAAGAGGCAATTAAACTAGGTATAGGTATGATTCACCAACACTTCATGCTTGTACCCCAATTGACAGTAACAGAAAATATTATTTTAGGGAAACAGAAATATTGGCATCTGAATCTACATAAAAAACATCACGAGATAGCAGCTTTATCTCAAGCTTACAGATTAGAAGTTGAACCTACTGCCAAAGTAGAAAATTTACCAGTTGGAATGCAACAGCGGGTAGAAATTCTCAAACTCCTCTACCGCCAAGCAAAGTTATTAATTCTCGATGAACCAACAGCTGTTTTAACACCATTGGAAGTCGAGTCTTTGTTTACAATTCTCCGTCAATTAGCAACTGCTGGAAACACTATTCTTTTCATCAGTCATAAGCTAGAAGAGGTAATTAACCTGTGCGATACAGTCACAGTGTTACAACGGGGAGGTATAGTAGCAACAAAAATAACTCAAGAAACGACGCCTCAACAATTAGCAAACTTGATGGTAGGGCGTGAAGTTTCTTTACAGCTACATAAATCTCCAGTCTTGCCGAGAAAGACGGTATTGTCAGTACAGGAATTACAAGTTGCAGATGAGCGAGGTGCGATCGCTGTTTGGGATGTAACTTTTGAACTGCGAGCGGGAGAAATTTTAGGTATTGCTGGCGTGGATGGTAACGGGCAGCGAGAATTAGCAGATGCTGTAGCAGGAATGGGAAGTATTAGGCGGGGGAAAATTGAGTTTACACACAACTCCTTTCCTCCTGTGGTAGGGTATATCCCTGAAGATAGGCAGAAAACGGGTTTAGTATTGCAATTTAGTATTGCCGAAAATCTGATTTTAAAGGCTTTTAAGAAAGTACCGTTTTCCCGTCACTTTTTGCTGCAACCTCAAGCGATCGCTAAAAACGCCAAGTCTGCAATGCAAGAGTTTGATATCCGGGCAGTGGGGATTGATGTTAAGGCAAGTCAACTTTCGGGAGGAAATCAGCAAAAGGTGGTATTGGCGAGGGAATTGAGCGGAGAACCCACGTTAATTGTCGCGATGCAACCAACACGAGGATTAGATGTCGGGGCAACAGAAGCAGTACAGCGGCGGTTGTTGGCAGAACGCGATCGCGGTGCAGCGATTTTGTATATTTCTACCGAATTAGAGGAAGTGATGGCAATGAGCGATCGGATTGCCGTCATGTACAGAGGTGAGTTTGTAGGTATGTTGGATGCCCAGAGAGCGACAGTCGAGGAAATTGGTTTGTTGATAGGTGGAGGGATAACAAGACGCTCTGACGCGGGGAGGAAATTCCTATCTTAGTGGTTGATCGCATTATTGATCGACAACCTATCATTTATGTAGATGAGATTTGGAGTCAAATCACCGAGGAATGAAATGACTGAAGCAGCAATGAGAACCTTACACACCAAAATTGATGCTGGAGTAAAAGCAGCTATTGCCGCAGCGATTGAGTAAATGATTAGAACTAACCGTATTCAACGCCTGACTCTACCAATTTTCTCACCTCTAATTGCTATAGCATCTGCTCTCTTTGTCGGCGCAATTCTAATCTTACTTGCAGGAGCTAATCCTGTTACTGCATATACCACCCTATTTCAAGAATCTCTCTCTACATATTTTGGATTTGGCAATACTCTCACCAAAATGACACCCCTATTGTTAACTAGTTTAGGGGTGTTGGTAGCGTTACGTGCAGGGCAATTTAATATCGGTGGAGAAGGGCAAATTTATCTGGGTGCTTTGGGAAGTACTTTGGTAGGGTTGTACGTGCAAGGTTTACCGGGAATACTTCACATACCACTGGCATTGTTGACTGGTTTTCTCTTTGGTGCGGTTTGGGGCTGGATTCCGGGTTATCTCAAAGCTATACGCGGGGTAAATGAGGTAATTACTACGTTGCTGCTGAATTATATTGCAGTGAATTTGATTAGTTACTTAGTTCAAAACCCACTGCAAGCACCAGATGCACCTAGCCCCTACTCACCTTTGATTGCCAAGTCTGCACAATTGCCGATTATTTTACCAGGAAGTCTCGCTCATGCGGGAATTTTGCTGGCGTTAATTGCAGCAGGAATTTTGTGGGTATTATTAGTGCGATCGCCTCTCGGTTATCAAATCACTGCTGTCGGATTTAACCTGATCGCTTCTCGTTACGCTGGTATTTCTGTAGAACAGACAATTATTTTGGTGATGGGTGTAGCGGGTGGTTTAGCAGGGTTGGCAGGTGCTTGTGAGGTGATGGGGTTGAAATATCGCTTGTTTGAACAAGTTTCCCCTGGTTATGGATTTGATGCAATTGCGATCGCCTTCCTCAGTCGGGGTAGTGTTTTAGGCGTGGTTCTAACTTCTTTATTTTTTGCTGCCTTGCGTAGTGGTGCGAATGTGATGCAGCGCAGTGCAGGTGTTCCCGTCACTGTAGTTTATGCTATTCAAGGTTTGACTGTATTGTTTATTGCTATCAGTCTTGCAGTGGAAAGACGAATGAAATGAGCGGCTAAATTCAAGTTTATTTCTAAAGCCTTATTAGCCGACTTGCAGTAATTGTCTCAATGCCATACGCTTCATATACTATTGTTAGCACAAGTCTACAATCAAAAATACTATCAATAACGAGCACTCGTAGACATTTGAGTAAAATCACCTCAAAGACATACAAATAAAAGTAATACAAAATAATACTGAGCAGTATTTTCTTTCTACTTGCAGATGGAGGAATCTAATTTCTGCTGCTAATACCTTATTGATTAGGTAGATGCAGGGGTGAGTTTTGAAAACATTTTCTATGAACGCAACATCTGACTTTCATTACTTTCAGGGAAGTTCTTTTTCCGATTTGTTTGCTCAAGACACTACAGACGCACGTTATGCGTTCATCCTAAATTATCCTGCAACTGCTAGTTGGGCGGCTTACCCCAATACAAAAAAATACTTTCTTCAAGACGGTAGTAGTGAAGCGACTAAAACTCCCTTCGACAAAGTTTGCCAAAAGGAAGCTTGGAAAAATCTGGCTGTGTTAGGCGACACCCTGCCAGGGATTGTCATTATTCCACCACAAAAATTGCTAATTGACTACTGGCGCGAGCATTTTGGCTTTAGCTACTCCAGCATGGAGAAGATAGACTGTTCGACTTATTTAGATGAACTCAGTCATAGCGATCGCTTTGATAAACTCATCACTCTATTTCCCTTTGATCATCTCAAACCCCAAAAACACGCGATCGCACAAGACACTCACTACCACTTACTCAGCAAATTAACGCTAGCAGAACTAGGAGTACAATGTCCGAAATATCAGAGCTATAATCTCCACGCTGTCAGTCTCCAAGATATTCAGCTACCAGAACAATTCCCCTACTTAATCAAAACATCCCACGGACTCTCAGGAGAAGGCACCTATATTATCAATAGCAATAGCGATTTGAACTACTGCTTTGAAGAATTGAGGAAATATCTTGATATTAAGTTACTCGATGTGATTATTGTCTCGGAGTTCGTCAAGAATGTCGTACAAAACTACTGCGTACAGTTTTATGTCAATAAAGCCGGAGATATAAGGCTCATCGGCACTACAAGCCAACTTGTCACCCCAGAAGGCAATTATTTAGGCGGGCTAATTCACTACCGCGAAACTAACATGAGCAAATTCTTTGAGATGATTGCCACTATTGGTAAGTACGCTCACCAGCAGGGCTATTTCGGCGTGATAGGCTTTGACGTGCTGGAAGATAAAGAGGGGCAGCTTTATGCTATTGATGCCAATTTCCGAGTTAATGGTTCAACGCCACTTTGCTTGCAGCGTCATACTCTTATGGAGCTGGGTAAGGAAGTAGCTAAATATTCCACAGACTACCGCATGGATGGGACATTAGATTCTATTTTAGTAACCTTGAAACCAGAATTAGAGCGCAAAGACTTTATCATTTTGTCAGCTTTAGAAAAGGTTAAATACGGAAAAATCTACACCGAAATTTCCGGAATTGTGAGTGGAGAAACATTGGAAGAAATGCAGTATATTGAGCAGAATTTACAAAACAAGGGATTGCACTGGATTGGGTAAACAGTATGCTTTCAAGTTTTTATTTGGGAAATTCTCCTCCTCAGAAATACTGTTGTTAGTATCGCGCCGCATATATGTCAAAAACATTTGTCTAGCTCAAGGCATATTTACTGTGAAGTTTGTTTGTTTGCTTAAATACAATTTTGAATCAAGTAACGAAAATAAGCTCCACATATAAATCATAACTTTAGTAGTCAGATATAAATCAATCTCAACTTTTGGTAGAAGTCGATATAACAAACATAGCTTATTGTTGCTTTATAAGTAGAAAAATCAATAAGGACATAAATCTTACCAAACAAAAATTATAATTTTTATCTAAAAAAATTAACTAATAAACAACAGTATTAGTAATAGGAGATTCCAAAAAGAAATTATTAACTTGCTGTTAAATGACTTCAGTCATTCCACGAACGCTTAAAGCTTAACGAATACACAAATACACAAATCAAAAAAAGCAGGAAAATATATGACACTCAGCATCATTGTTCACGGTGGGGCGAAAACCATCTCAAAAGACAAGGTTGCAGCCAACAATGCTGGCTGTTTGGCAACTGTAGAAGCTGGCTGGGCAGTGTTGACACAAGGGGGATCTGCCCAAGAAGCTGTTGAGGCAGCCATCCGTGTTTTGGAAGTCGATCCGACATTTAACGCCAGCCTGGGGGCAACACTTAACAACGACGGAGAAGTAGAACTAGATGCGGCAATGATGGAGGGTAATACCTTAGGTTGGGGAGCAGCAATTTATTCAGGATTGCAGTGATGATGAGATTCGCGATCGCCTACAGGATATGCTCAAAGACGATCAAAAAAACCTGGGCGTTCTTGATACTGTGATTGTTCAGTACGGCGTTAAGGGTGAGCCTAAGAAAACAACCCAAAAGATGATTGCGGAAGTTCAGGAACTAATGGAAGGTTCTGAACTAACTTTGTTTGAAAAAGTACAAGAGCATGAATTGCTCAAGCATAAGCAAACGATAGCTGGACTATTAATCCACAAAGCTGCTCAAGTTGTTGGTGCTGATGTTGAAGCTGCGATCGCTCCTTTGAATACAGTTAACTTTGAAAACCGCGCTCATCAAGAGCAACTCAAAGGGATTCTAGAAATTCTGGGTGTTCGCGAACTGACAGGACTACAGCCACAGCAGGGACTGTGAGCAGATGGCAGCTTCACTCACCGAGGAAGATAGCTAAAGAAAATTTAGCGATCGCATTAACCCTGCTAATATCTTGCACCATTCGATCTAGTTCTCGTTACCAGGTTCAACCTGGTAACGAGGGTTTGTGGGTTTGCCTGATGGCTGTTGGTAGCTGTGCAAATGGTGATGGATAGCATCATCACACACGCACCTAGCTGTGTGCTGATTCTGAAAGCCTATAAAGGAAATCTCAACTCTGACTAATGGTAAACGTCAATATACGAAATATTGCATACACTTGGGGATCTACGCCTGAAGAAAGGCTGATGCCATTCCCATGTGATCGCTATATAGAAAATAGTGACGAAGCGTATTTCCGAGCCATAAATGTGAAAGCATCAGAGCGAATTTTATTTCGATGGCTATGTCAACTCAAGGTTGGCTCTTACAGTTATGACTGGATTGATCGCCTCGAAAGGATGTTTTTTCCGGTACAAAACTCAATCTTAGAGCCTCCAAGTCCTAAACAACTAATTCCAGGTGTGGAAAATTTAGCTCTTGGTCAAAGAGTTATGGGCATTTTTAAACTTGTTGAATTTGAAAAAAATCAACATTTAACAATAGTAATGGATGACGAACGAGCTATAGATATGTTTGGTAATATTGCAGCAAGTTATGTCATTTTTCCAATTACAGAAAATAGTTGTCGTCTAATTCTTAAAGGACATATTCAATATCCTAGAAATAATTTTTGGTCATGGATACGTTATGTTTTGCCGTGGGGAGATTTAGTGATGATGCGTCAGCAGTTTTTGAGGCTAAAAAGTCTAGCTGAAAATCAGGCTTCACTATAGCTGGAGGTGAAGATTTAGAACATGAGAAGGTACAAACTAGTCTTCCGAATCATACTAGCAGTAGGAATGGTAATAGTTGGTGCTTTGCACTTTACTCACTCAGGCGGATTTGAGAAGATTGTGCCGGATTACCTTCCCCACCATCTAGCATTGGTTTACACTAGCGGATTTTTGGAAGTTTTGGCTGGAGTAGGATTATTAATTCCTAATCTTAGCCGTTTTGCTGCATGGCTTCTCGTTGTACTTTTTATTACTGTTTTCCCAGCTAATCTATATCAGGCAGTTAATAACATCGAGGTTGCAGCATTACCACACGATCCGCCACTGATTTGGTTGCGGCTCCCTTTTCAGGCTTTATTAGTGGCTTGGGCTTGGTGGTTTACAAGAGATAATGTAACTGAGAAACTGAATGGGTAAGCTGCAAATTGGAACTAGTGGTTGGGTTTACAAGCATTGGATGAATATTTTTTATCCAGCGCATTGCAAGAGCGAACAGCAATTATCATTTTACGCCCAGCATTTTTCGACTGTAGAAATTAACTTTTCCTTCTATAAGTTGCCAGAAAGGTCTATTTTTGAAAGTTGGCGATCGCAAACTCCAGAAAAATTTATTTTTGCTGTTAAAGGTAGCCGCTACCTCACGCACATGAAGAAATTAAAAGATCCAACTGAGCCATTATCGCGCCTAATGGAGCGTGCATCTGGATTGCAAGAAAAACTTGGCCCGATTTTATTTCAATTTCCTCATACTTGGCACGTTAATATTGAGCGTATTCAGCCCTTTTTGGAATTGCTGCAAACATTCCCACAACAACGATTTACATTTGAATTCCGCCATTCAAGCTGGTTGATTCCAGAAGTTTATAAACTACTGGAACGTGCAGGTGTAGCGCTTTGTCTACCTGTAAGCCCAACAGTTCCCCTTGATGTCTATTTGACTACTCCTTGGACTTATATTCGTATGCACCAAGGGCAATCAAGTATTGGTTACAGCGATGAAGAGTTAACTACCTGGGCTGAACGTATCCGTTCTTTCCTCGCCCAAGGATTTGATGTGTACGTATACTTCAATAACGATCCAGATGGTTATGCTATTCGGGATGCTCAACAACTGCAAAGGACATTGATTTGATACCTATTAACAATATATTTACTGATAGTAAATCTTCAACTGATACCACTTTTTTAGCAGTTGTGGAATTCATAAACTTTTTGTAGCCACGGTCACTAATTAACTTAAAAAAAAGACTATTCTTCTGATAGAGATTAGTTTGTTCCTATAGTAGAAGATATAGGAAAACAGTAGCAGGTATTTTAAGTATTAGTTTGATTTTTAAAACTTAATTAAGTACTAAATTTGTACTCTAAATATTATTTTAAGGCACAGATGACAGCCCAACTCAAGCCAGAAGATGCCCCAGATAATTTATTTGAGGCAATCTCAGACTTCGATCACGTTGAGGGAGATTTTAGCGATCGCCACTTACTTTGGCTTTATTGCTAAACCAGATCTATTGGAGCTACGCACGGGGGAGAGCAGCACTCGTAGCCAAGGATAAAAAGAAAACGTCGTGAGACAAGACAACAACTTTCCTCCTTACTCGACACGACGGCAACTACGTCGGTTTGGGCTAGCAGGTATGATTTTACCGCTCGCTGTCTCTCAACTATACCAATTGCCAAAAGTGGAACTTATTAGTTATGGAAAGCTCAAAGCAAATTGATTCAGGAGCTACTGAAGGACGGTTGTTGTCTCGCCCAACTCGCCCCACAACAACTGCTGTGGCGGGGTTATACCCACTAGGGCTGGATGCACAGCGAGATGGTTTTGTCTATGTACCCAAAACCTATCAAGCAGATCAGCCCGCTCCATTGGTGTTGATATTGCATGGAGCAGGAGGCGATGCGGAGGGTGCGCTGAGAATCTTCCACAATCTGGCAGATCGCTTTGGGACAATTCTGTTGGCAGTAGACTCACACCAACAAACTTGGGACATTCTTCGGGGTGGTTACGGCCCTGATATTGTCTTTATCGAGCTGGCATTAGCACAAACTTTCAGTCATTACGCTGTCGATCCAAACCAGATAGCGATCGCTGGGTTCTCGGATGGTGCTTCTTATGCCCTTTCGGTTGGCATTACCAATGGTGAGCTGTTTTCCCACATTATTGCCTTTTCACCAGGATTCATGACTCCTGCTAGACAACAAGGAGAACCGCATGTGTTTATCTCTCATGGGAAGTTGGATACGGTGTTGCCAATTGAACGGTGCAGTCGTCCGATTGTGCGGCGGTTAAAACGGGCAGGCTATGAAGTACAGTACCATGAATTCAACGGATTCCACACAGTTCCGAGTGCGATCGCCTAAAGAGCTATGGAGTGGTTTACTCAACCAGCACCAAATGGAAACTAAGGAAATCTACACGCAACCAAGCTCTTCATCTTGATCTAGATAAATTGGCAATGATAATGGAATATCTATTAAGTTTAATAAGTTCTAAATATAGAGAATTTTTCTAAATTTAGTAGTCCATTAAATTAAGCAATAATATATTCAATTATACAAAGTTAATTTGCATAAACTAACTCTTTTGGTAGCTGTTGTTTAAATATAATTATTTTATATTAAGGATAGTTAGAACATCAAAACCTCTCTTTTAGATTTAGCAGCTCATTACAATTGCCTCAGTTATTCTGAGGCAATTTTATTTACTTTAAAAGTAAAGCCTTTCGACAAATGGAGAGTTTTTATTTGTAACAAATAAAAACAATTTGTATTTGACAATACTAATTAAATTTACATTAAATTCAAGCTTTAGATAGAAGTTTTTATCCACTGCAATCAGCTATAAAAAATATCATCTTATAAAAATAAAAAACTTGAGAACATATAAATAAATTTATTATGGATGGAATAAATTTTATTAAAAATGAAGTAATATATCTGTTGGAAAAGGGTCTTGTTAGTCGGAATCAACCGATTTTTATTCTCTTGAATTATATAACCACCTGTGAATGGGTTTTTGTGGAAAATGAGTTAGAAGAGAGAAACTTTAAATTTAACGATTCTATTGGCGATTTAATTAGTGTAGAAGAATGGGATAACGATTAATGCAATAAATCAACTGTGTGGGTTGAACATAGCTAAAACTTTTGAATTTTTGTGATAGTTTAAGGAGCGCGATCGCATTTATAAATTTGACTGTTAAGTTTGAGATGCACTGAGTTTATTTCATCGATGTCTTTCGTGCGTCTATAACCATCACACAGTTTAATGCCTGCATGATCATCTATGCATTACATTTGCACAGATGTATCTTGGCGTTGCTGAGTCACAGTATGAATCTAAATGTAGACGCTTACGCCGCAGTCTTAAGCGTCTCTACAAAAGTTTTGATTCCAACAAAATCACTTTCATACCCTAAATCAGCAATGCCTGTATTTCAAGGAAGATAAAGACTACTGTTCTGATGTATGCAGTTCATTATGCCTACTAAGCTTCAAGTGGCAAATAATCAGACAATGACGCACCAAAATTTGATGGCACTAACTCCCAACCTTGAGCTAAAAGGACTTGCATAGTGTGATATCCCTTGGAGCCACCTGGAATTTCATAATCTGGCAAGCAATATTGGGGAAAACTTGTACATGGTTGCCAAGGATCTTGAGGGGACAAACGCAGGTGAAGAATTTTCTGTTTAAATGGATGTGGCGAATGCCAGCACATTTGACGTTTCATTTTGACTTGTAACTGAAATTTAAGTAATGGTCAATTGCTATAAACCTGTCAGTGGAGCAGATCACAAACCACGTTAGAGCTAGCTAAATTCCAAAGTAAGTAAGTTGTAAGGCCGAGCATAGCCAAACGGCCGTTCCAAAGTTCGGCTTGGGGAGTCCAACCAAATATAAAGGCATTACGGTTTAATATATGGTGAGCTTGAGCAACAGGTTGTAAATCAGCAGTATAAGAGCCAGTTTTCATTGTCAAGGTTCCTTCAACAAATCTCAATATTTGCGTCATACATTAAGCTTCGCAAAAAAATATCTAATGATTCGATGCAGCAACGGAGTAAAATTACACAGACACATCGTTTCTACAGCACCACTCACAACATGAAGGTTGGATCTCGCATTTTGACTGGTGAATATCTGCGATCGCCTTCACGCCAAAAACCACCCCAAGCCTTGGCACAAGCAATGATGTAGTAATTAGAGATGTTTGGAAATATGGCAGCAGATTAGCCACATATACACAACAGAAAAACTCATGAATTTACGAGAATTCCAAACAAAAGCAGTAGAAAATAATGTTTTCATGACAGACAAAACAAATCCCACAAATCCTAATGAATTTGAGTCTATGTCTCTGGTACAAAGAATTAATCTAATCATCAGTAAAGAGTTACCTGACCTTCGATTCCTGAGTGTTATCTCAGTTAGCGTGGCAAGTTTATTATTTGTTGCTGCCATTTATTACGGAATTATCAATCCCTAAATAGATTACTTAAGCTAGGGAACCTTCCTCCCTAGCTCAGATTAACATTTTAACATTTGTCTATTGTTTTTCTTGTCTCTAATTTACGCTATTAATTTGTTAATTTGCATATTTTAAAACTCAATATGAAGTTGGAAGCCCCAACTTTGTCAGAGCATAGTTGGAGTAGTTCACATCTCCAAAACTACTGGGCGCAACCTTCCCTCTACCTCCACACTGCGAAAATTTGGATCAAAAGTTAGGTTCTCTAACTTACCATGATCAAGAATCACAAAAGTATCCTCAATTTTTGTACCAGGCAAACTTGGGTTCCAAGCAACAGCCATGTTTTCTGCCAAAGTATTAGTAGTAGTGGAATTGGCTATAATTTCTCGCGAAAGATATCCTGTGGTTCCCCCCTGATGATGTTCGCGGATGGCATTAGGAAATCCATGCTGTTGATAGGCTTGAGCTAAAGTTTCATAAACAGCATTTAGAGTTGTTCCAGGTTTACACAAGTTCAATGCTTGGGCTTCTATTTCGCGGATATGGCGGTGCAATTCGGTGGGTTGATCCGAAACTTTGCCAAAACTGACAAATCGCGTCAGATTGGCATATAAACCATATCCCCTAGCGCAAAACACCATCATCGCTTCCCGTCCAATCTCTTCCCCTGTCGGTGTAGCATGACGGTATAGTGGTAAACGTCTGTTGCCAGCAACTAGTATTAGCGCTGGATGTAGCCCCTTTGCCCACAACGCCTCTGCACCTGCACCTGCTAATTGATATTCTGTCCAAGTAGGTTTGGCAGCTTTGAGAACCTCTGTCATTGCTTCGCTTGCTTTACGCCCCACTTGACGATACCGCTCCAACTCGCTTGGCATCATTACCTGTTTATGTTCTTTTAAAGACGGAGGCAATCGCTTTTCAACATGAGGAATGGGGCGATCGCTCAAAATCTTCCCTCCGTCAGTAGCATTACGAACAAAAGCCTCACGAACGGTAACATCCGCCCAAGGGTTAACATTTAGCTTGAAATTAGTTGGTAGTTCTTCATTCACAAGACGCTGTGCTTCTATTTCGTCTGTTAATACCCAAGCATCCTGTAACGTTACCAAAACTTCTGCTATTCCAGTTTCAGTGGTAAGTAGCACAGTGTTAGAAGCGCCGGCGGTTGCCCAAGCAAACCAGTCTGTACCCCGTAGACGTATACCCACTGCTTCGGTTTCGGTAAGAGTTTGGCGGATTAATTCTAGTTTGGTAGAGACTTCTTGATTCAAAGAATTCATATTATTTTTATTGATAGACAATATATCTGAGTGCTTGAAAAGTTCATTTAGTATAGCCACTAACTTATTTGAGGAAGTTAGATAATATAAAGCCCTTGATGTTAAGAGCTATTAATGAGCACACTAAGAGTTGCCATTAACAGCAGCCTCTGTCGAATGAAAGACTTTAAAATTAATTTTACTTGTAAACAGGATTACAAATCTTTGCATCATATCAGTTACTAATAACTCGCACAACAGCTATCTGTTTAATCATTCTTTATTCTGAACTTTCTTTAACAAGCCAATAAATCAAGCAAACATTATATAACTGATAATTAACTCTTTAGATGGAAGCAAACTATTAATATAATTCGTAATTATTGAAGAACGCAACATCGTATAAAAGACTCAAACAATAGAGCTTCTTGCATTTATTTGCAAGAAGCTCTTTTTTTAGAATTTTATATGCATCAATATTCTTATTCTTGTATCAATAAATTATTGAACTACGTCTGATGTGAATTAAAATAGCAAGCAAAAATTATGTTTTAGAAATCGACCACTGTCTTGGAAAGCTTTGATCGGAGGAAACCTCCGCACCCTTCGGGAAGCCGCCTTCGGCGTCTACAAACTTTCCGCAGATAAACATAGATGCACACGGATAATTTATCTGTGTTTATCTGTGTCCATCTGTGGTCGTTATCATTATAAAATTGGATTTTGCAATCAATCTATTATTTGCTGCGAAGGTGAGTTCGGCTAATTAACATTAGAAGTTTTTTGTATACTAATTTGGGTTCTGTTATTGGTTCAAAGGTACTCTAATCAACTGATAAGCACCGCTCTTTCCTAAACTTTGATAATTAGATGGTTGCAAGCCCATTTCTGGAAACTTTTTTGGTTGCGCTAAAACTAATACAGAATCAGCCTGTGCTTTCTTCGTAGCATCTTTCCTAATATAGTCTCCCGCTGCTGCACTCATTTTGATGTAATTTACCTGACGCTGAGTGTAAAAAACAACAGTAGGCTTTTTGAAGCCTACCATGATTAATTCTTCTCCTGGTTTATGGGCTTGCACTGCGATCGCCGACAATTCTCGTAAAGGTAGTTGACGCTCATGATCTATCAAAAACAAAGCTGGGGTGAGGACAAAAATCATAAACGCCGCAAATCCTAACAAATTCACTCCCATCAAAGGAAACCAGCGGCGACGCAATATTAACACTGCCAAGACTACCGCACATACCAACCAGATCATACCTCCCAGCACTAATAAACCAGACTGTTGCAGAAGCTCGCGGAATTGAGGTGCAGCCGGATCGGTACCTATTAATTGGGGTACATAAAATAGTGCGACTCCTACTGCTGATACGAATACAACATTGAGCCAACTACTCCAGAGGAGAAAAGACGTGGAGAACTTCCTCTTGTCTTGAAAAAAATCACTCCATAATAGCGCTACGAGGATAGCTGCTGCTGGCATCAAGGGTAAAACATAGCTAGGAAGTTTGGTAACGGCGATTGTAAAAAAGCCAAAAATACTAACAAACCAGAAAAAAGCAAACAAACCTAATTGTTGCGATCGCTTTTGAGAACGCCAGTGCTTTCGCTGCCAAAATTTCACTCGTGCTATTGCTAGTGGCAGGTACACTGAGTAGGGGGCAAAACCCAGTAATACCACCACAAAATAAAAATACCACGGAGCGGCATGACCGTTAACTACCTCTGTAAATCGTTCAATATTGTGGTAACCAAAAAAAGAATTAATATAATTCCAGCCATTGCGCCAAATAACTAACAAGTACCAGGGCAGCGATAAACCAGCAATTATGAGCACACCCACCAGCAGCCGCATTTCCCGCATCACCTCAAATAGCTTGCCCAAGTACAGTAAAAATGCGCCAATAATTAACCCTGGCAAGACAATTCCCACCGGGCCTTTTGTTAAAATTGCACCAGCAATCAGTACGTAAAAAGCCAAGTACCACCTATTAGGGATTAGGGATTGGCTACTGGGTACTGGGTACTGGGTATTGTGTATTTCCCTATCCCCTATCCCCTGTCCCCTATCCCCACGTGCATATCCCAGAAAAAAGCAAAATAATGCTGATGCGATACAGCCAGTCAACAGCATATCTGAGACACCCGTTCTTGCCCAAATAATCATTTCGGGGCTTAGTGCCAGTATGGCTGCTGCTAGAGAGGCTGTTACCCAACGTCTGGTGGGGCGAGAAACTTGCTCTAAAATATCTTCTCTTACTAATTGCCACTGTACGGTGTAAAAAGTTAAGCTAATTACCCCCATTGCTGCGATCGCTGACGGTAGACGCACTGCCCACTCATTGACTCCCACAATTGCATAGGCGATCGCTTGACACCAATAAATTAAAGCAGGTTTATCAAAACGAGTTTCTCCATTAAAAAATGGCGTAATCCAATCACCACTCAGGTACATTTGGCGCGAAGCTTCTGCAAACAATGGCTCGGTTTCATCAATTAAGCCAATGCTTCCTAAGTGCCAAAAGAAAGCTACCCCACCAATCACAATCAACCATAAAACTGACAAAGCTACAGCAAGGGCTGGGCGCTTGCCAATATTATTTAATAACTGGTTAAAAGCGCGAATTGTCATTAGTCAAAAGTTAACATTCACTAGTCAATAGTCGTTGGTTATTAATTTTTTGTTCTTTGTTAATCTTTGGTTATGATACTTGATTAAGTTTATACAAGCTAACAGCCAAAATTTTGCTAAAAACTAGGAACCATTATCTAATGACTAATGGTGATTGACTATTGAATTAGGGACTCAAAATTAATTCCCATTCTTGCTTTTGTGGATTCCACACAGGAGCCGATGTTTCCCCGACAACATATGGCCCCCAGTAGCGACGGGAACCATCTTGTGCAAAAGCAACTAAAATATCTCCCTTCTGCAATTTTAAGTTCTCGTTTGGCAAGGACAAAATTAGCCCTTTCTCACTACCTTCTCCAGGAGCAAAATCCCAATGTGCTGGCAGACTAGAATTAGCTTGCTCAGAAGAATTTTTCACTGGTGATCGCCTTGTTAGCAATGCCAAACGCACGGGTTGCTCAGTTTGATTGCTCATTCGCAAAGTTCCTTGCCCTACTCTTTTACCTGGCGAGCTTTGATGATAAGCAAACAAAGAATTTTTAGATGTGGATATTGCAGTGCTAAGAGTAGAAGCCATAGCACTTTCAGACTGAATTTTTTCACCAGAATCAACAGAAGACGCATTGGATTGTCTTGTCTCAGATTCAAAAGAGACTTTAACCTCATAGCATCCTGCAACCAACAGCAAACCTGAACAAGCAGCTGTGAGAACAGCGCGATAGTAAGATGGTAATCTCATATTGATAATTATTTAAAAATAAGTACTTTCTCTAGGCTCGTTTAAATAGCAGCCCATTACTACAACGGACAATCAAACTAGCTTGCCCACTGTAGACTCTCCTATAATTAGGGGTGATGTGTATTATTTGTGTCACTTTGAGCATTCACTTTGAAGGTGGCTCAAGACAAAAGTCTCTTGATGCTTAACCTTTCGGCACCTGCTCAAGACAATAGAGCGTGTAAATTTTTATTTACACCCCCAATCTAAGAGAACCCCAAATAATTTTCACACAACTTTATGTTAAACCTATAATATCCTCAACATGGGGTTATTTCATAAGATTTTGACTAAGACCTTTTCAAGGGTGGGGTAGATGGGTTAAGAGGTGTAAAATCAACTATTTACCTGACACCCTTTAACTCCTGCTGTGTTCGCAATTTCTTGAGATGCAAAACACTCGTCTTAACACTCTGTCAAATGTCATTGCTAACCGTTTACGACTATGGCTTTTTAATCCTTGGCGACGGGTAGCCGTTATTTTAATAAGTTTTTTATCCGGTTTTTTTCTAGGCTCGGCTATTTCGAGTACAGCCGGGCAAACTGCTCAATGGGACGTGGTTGCAGCCGCCATTTTAGTGGTGATGACGGAAATCGCTAGTAGGATATTTTATAATCGCGGCATAATAGCACGACAGGCATTCTGGGTACAATCAGTCAACTCTCTGAAAATTGGTCTTACCTATAGTATGTTTCTGGAAGCTTTCAAGCTGGGATCGTAATCAATCAGGAGACAAGGGGAGGGGGAGACACGGGGACAAGGAGACACGGGGAGATGGGGAGACAAGCAACCTATTAACTACTAACCACTAATCAATGACAAATGACAAATAACTAATGACTAGTTACGAAGCTTTTGGAATCACACCAGAAAATGTAACTGAGGTTATACAAACATATCTGCTAAATTCTGTTTATCCTGAGGTGAGCGAATTTTGTCAATCTCAGTTTCAACTGCAACCCAGTGTGATATCAGAAGTTTTGCAGATTTTGTGGCTACCTTTGGCGATTAAGCTGGCATGGCAGCGACAAAAAATCAATCATCCCTTCATACAAGGCATCTTAGGAGGACAAGGCACAGGTAAAACGACCATGTGCAAAGTTCTCTCACTGATTCTCCGACATTTAGGATACCATACCCTGAGTTTGTCTTTGGATGACTTGTACAAAACTTACAGCGCTCGCTTGCTCCTCAAACAGCAAGATCAGCGATTAATTTGGCGTGGCCCGCCCGGAACTCATGATATTGAGCTAGGCTTAACTGTATTGGATAAAATTCGTGAAGGTGATTTGCCAGTAGCAGTTCCCCGCTTTGATAAATCAGCATACAACGGGGAAGGCGATCGCACTACTCCAGAAATTGTAACAAATGTAGATATTGTTTTATTTGAAGGCTGGTTTGTAGGTGTGCAACCCATCGATGCAAGCACTTTTGATCATCCACCACCACCTATTCTTACAGCCGAGGATAAGGCATTTGCCCGTGATATGAATTATAAACTTTACGATTATCTACCATTGTGGAAAAGATTGGATAGCTTAATCATCTTGCATCCAAAAGATTATCGTTTCTCACTGGAGTGGCGTAAACAAGCAGAAAAAAAAATGATTGCTGCTGGCAATTTGGGAATGAGCGATTTAGAAATTGAGCAATTCGTTAATTATTTTTGGCGTTCTCTTCACCCAGAATTATTCATCAAGCCATTGCTAAAATCTCCAAAAGTAGATTTGGTAATTGAGATTAATTCAGATCATTCTTTTGGTAGAGTTTATCAACCGAGTAAGTAGGCACCATGAACGGCGTACACCCCTTTGGAGTACTACCTTGAAGACGTACCTACGGCAGTTGCTACCCTACCTAGCCCTTTCAGGGCGGCTACGCCAACGGAACCCCTTTCGGGGAACGGGAACGCTTTCAGCGAACAAGTCGGAGAACTCGCCTGCATTTTTAATGTGTATCTACTTTTCGTCACATAGGTATGCACATATTTTGGTAGATTGGTAGATGACGCTTCATGCTAAGATAATCCCCTTGGCTTTTAAAGCAACTCTTCCGCCTAAATATGGTTCAGTATACTATCGCTCAAAGCCCAGAAATTATTATCACCGTTCCTGGTAGAGATTCAGCCAAAGCCCGTGAGAAAGCAATGGATCAATTGATGCAACTCATGGACGAAGGTAAGTTATCCACGGAATTGGAAGAAGGATTTAGTCCCCAGCAGTTAATTGAGGTGAAGGAAGTACCAATGGATACTACCGGTGGCGAGGACGAAATTACACAAGCCGTTCAGATTTTGAATAACCTAGCCACACTCAAGCTGAAAGTTCAAGACACACGTACCGAAGCTTTGGAGATTCGCAAACAGGTTGATATCCTCTTTTCAGAAAAGTCTGTTACTGAAGAGGAAATTGCTCGCTTGAAGGAAGGTTTTAAAGTTCTCAAAAATTTTGCCCAAGCAAATTTACGTTACCAGGAAGCAAAAGCCAAAGCAGAACAAGCTCGCCAAATACTTGATAGCGCTTTAAAATCACCTGAAAAGTAGCTGTTGGTAATTGAAGTTAGTAGGGTAGAGTGCCACTACTTACTGCACGGGAAAAGTTAGGCTTAGAAAGAATTTTCGCAGAGTCTAACGCTCGTGTATTTTGGCTAATTTAATTCGCCTAATTCCCAATTAGGAAGTAGGAGTATTCTCATTCCCAAGCTCCAGCCTGGGAATGAGAAAATATTTCCTTCTGCTTTCTGCCTTTTCCTTACCACCCTTGTTCTGCTTTTTGAAAAACATAAGCTGCTACCTCATTAATCTCTTGTTCATTTAACTTGCTTTTAAAAGCAGGCATTGCGCCTTTACCGTTTTGTACCTGGTGAACAATTGCAGCAATTGAATTGAGATTGTAATTTTCTAAATACTTCTGCAAAGCCTCTTTTTTTAAGGTTTTCTCGGTAATGAGGATATTACCACCACCTATATGACAAGAAGCACAGTTAGAACTAAAAATTTTAGCAGCCTTTGATGTTTCGGCTGCTAGTACTGGATCAATAAATATAAAACTGAATAGGGCGATCGCTAACAACAGGATGAATAAAAATATTTTCAAGCTATTCTCCTTGTAATAAGCTTTTAGCAGATAAAAACATCTCCAGTAATATTCTATTGCTGCTAAAAGCTTTTAAGTTGGAGTTAAATTTACCTTTGAACTACCAACTGTGTCTGATTTTAGAAGATAAATCTGGATTTCAATTTGACTCTTAGATTTCAGTAAAATCATTTACAATTGCTGGCAACGAGTCCATTCACGATCTCACCACTGATGTATTAGAAATCATGGGTGGTGGGAATAAGACTCGTCACCTATACTTATTCTTTACTTGCAATTCCTAGAAGTGTAATAGAGCACAACACTAAGATAGGCAAGTTACTTTTGGCAAATTTCCTCTATAGGATAAGGAAAATATTTAATGTCAACAGTGCCATTCTGTTTTACTCAACAGTGAGTTTACCAACCATACCAGCACCGCGATGAGGTTCGCAATAGAAGGTATATTCACCCTTAGCAGCGTCTGCTGGGATTGTTGTTTCAAACTCTTGCCCTGGACTCATCAACAACTGTTTATGAGATAAAGACTTAGCTACATCAGCGCTTTTGGACATAGCAGGATCGAATACAACGTTGTGGGGGGGAACTTTATTGTTCACCCATTTGATTGTGTCGCCTGGCTTCACCGTCAATTTTGATGGTTCAAAAGCTAGCATTCCTTTGTCGCTACCCAATTTTACAGTGTATGTGTCAGCTGCTGCATTGGGAGTGAAAATAGCAAAGCTGCCAACAACTAAAAGAATTGTTAAAACAGCTAAACCCAAACGCCGCAAACTTCCAGCAATCAATTTCATGGCTTTCTCCTAACAACAGGTTTTATTTTCCCTTATTCATTTTAGATAAAATCAAGCCTAAATATGACAATATGTCGTAGATACTAGTTTGTTAAAAAACAACGGCAACATATAGCAAAAATTTGAGAAATTAGCAATATCTACTCAATAGTTTGAAATGATAAAGTTTTCTGCAAGAGTTAATGTTCGCAAAATTAGGCAAGTAAGCAAGTGCAGTAATTAAACTTTGTGATTAGCGATCGCATCTGACAGTTACCCATTGTTTGTGGTGGGAGAGCCACGTGTATATAGTCAGCAGACCAAATATTTTGGACTGCTAACTACTGACGAATGACAAAATCACAAATGACTATTAGGCAAAATCGGCTTTAGTAATAAATCTTACCGCCGCCCCATTTTTCACCTTGGATCTTCGGCTGTAAAAGGATATGACCGGCGATCGCCTTCAAGTCATTATCAGAGAGATTTCTCATTTCAGTGAAGATATCAGCACTCTTGATGCTGGGGTGTAATTCGGCAATTTCCTCTTCCCCATCATAAGTAGTGGGATTTTTCATATAATCCACTAGTGCCTCGATATTGTCACGCGGTGGTGTTGCCCCAGCCAGAGCATCAGGATCAAGTCCTACGTTCTGGTTGGTTTTGGTGATACCGCCAGGATGACACTGAGAGCAAACATTGTTAAATAGGCGTTTACCTTCTTGGACTTGTTTTAAACTCAGTACAACCTCGTTACCCTTTTCATTTAATTTCACTGTACGGGTTGCTTTATCAAGTTCTACTGCCGACGCATCACTGACAACAAACTGAAACGTCAGCAATACAGTAGCGACAAAAATGCCAATCAGTCTTCTAAACATCTTTCCCCTTAAAGATTTTGACGCTCAACACAGCTAAAATTGCGATTCTCTATCTTCTGTTGTTAACTGCTAACTGCGAATTATTAAACTATTGACTGCTAACTGTTTTTGTGATATTTGCAGTTGGTCAGGTAAATTTAGTTTCACCTGACAGATTCGCTAGTAGCGTTTGGACGTATTTTGGACAAAATGTGGGAAATGATTGCCTTTGTATCCTCAAACGCCAAACGGACTTTTGGTTTTGATAGGCAATTCCCAGTGGTTCGCGTATAGAAAGCACTTTGGCTACAGTCACCCTGTAGTCTGCCGCTATCTCCGCAATTGATAGGTCTGCACAACCCATGCTACTTGTTAACTTACAGATTAAAGATTGAGTCGCTGTTATACAAATATCACGTTAAGAGGGCAATTTGTCGCCCTAACTACTTTTGAGGAGGCAAGGAGTAGGGAAGACAAGGGGACAAGGGGACACGGGGATATGGGGACAACACACCAGAAAAGGAGAGCAATAGACAATTAATTACTAACTACTACGGGCGGTTTAGAAGATAAATTATCAGTTTTAACGGCAAGATTATCCATAAAACCCGCCCCTATCAATGACAAATAACCAATTACTAATGACTATTTTTATTACTTTTCTTTGCCGAATGCGCGGATGGGTGGGTATTGGAAAACCAGTTTACAGAAAAATGCCTAGATTCCTTTGGTACAAGGGGAAAAAGCGATCGCACAACATTAGCTATCCGCGCTCTTTACCCAGACTAGGTTACAGCGATTTATACCCTACTCAATCTAATTTTTTTCATGCTATTATTGCTCCATCCGCGCAAACGAACCTTGAAAATCTAATATTGACTGGCTTTTGGGTTGCCGTTATTGAAATTTTTCTTACTCCCTATTAGGGATTGAAACTAATAATAACTAGACTCTAGCCATATAAATAATAAAATTGAAATTTTTCTTACTCCCTATTAGGGATTGAAACAACGCGCCGTAGTCTCAAGGCGCTCATCTAGTCTAATTGAAATTTTTCTTACTCCCTATTAGGGATTGAAACTTTAACTCACGCCTGGCAAAGACTACACCGAGCATAGATTGAAATTTTTCTTACTCCCTATTAGGGATTGAAACGGAAGCATGGCAAGACGACGGTTATTCGAGTGCCGGAAATTGAAATTTTTCTTACTCCCTATTAGGGATTGAAACCAGCCAGCACAGCCCGTCCGTATCGTTCATGACCCATTGAAATTTTTCTTACTCCCTATTAGGGATTGAAACTAAATCGGATGTGTCATGAGTAGTTAGACCTTGATGGTTGAGGAGGGTTCGCACTACTTTGGATGGTGGGCGATCGCTCTTTTTGATAAAAAGCGTTGTGCCGTAAACACAACGCTTGATCAAAGTTTTGATTTTTGTTGAATTTATATTGTTATTGCTGCTGATTTATTCGCTTTTGCAATTCAGCATCAAACTCCTCATCTGTACTGCAAAGCACGCCAGGACGAGAGCGAATTATACTTAAGTAGTGCTGGAATGCATTCTCATCATTAGGATTGCGCCGCACATATTCGCGCAATTCTTTTTCCGTCATTGATTCGTAATTTTGTCTAGTCATTCGATTATCACCTTCCCGTTTGGAAGTATTTCTATTTGTATTGTCTCTCCCACCAACATCACTATTCGGTTGGTGCGGCTATCAAACCGTACCAAGTTAATTGGTAGAAGTAGATTACTTACTCTCACGCTTCTTTGATAGAAGGATTTCAGTTGCTCCGGCGTTGGCTCCATGTTTTTTTATTCTCACCTCTTCGCTGTGCATCTTTCCAGGTTGAAATTTTTCTTACTCCCTATTAGGGATTGAAACAAAGAGGCGATCGCTACTTTATGAAGCTCCTATAGTTGAAATTTTTCTTACTCCCTATCAGGAATTGAAACATACCTAAACCTTCGCGCTCTTCGCGTCTTAGCAGTTTTTTAATAAAATTCTTTCTGCTAGAAAGCAAATAATCCTGATGAGGGATAATTGAAACTATTTAACTTACTAACCCTTCCCACCTGTAAAAGTAACACTTTGAATAAAGTATCTATTAAAAAATGCGTAGATAGCCAAAGCTGGCAAAGTGAAAACCATTGAAGCCGCCATAATATAGTTCCAATAGCTAATATATTGACCTTTAAAAGAGTTCAAACCTAAAGGCAAAGTAAACATTTCTGGATCAAATAAAATCACCACAGGTAACAAAAAATTATTCCAACTACCCATAAAAACAAAAACTGCCTGGGCTGCTAGTGCAGGTTTTGCCAGAGGTAGAACAATCCGCCAGAAAATACCAAACGAAGTTAAACCATCAAGTGCAGCGGCTTCTTCAAGTTCTTTCGGAAAATTAACAAAAAACTGCCGCATCATAAAAATGAAGGTGGCATTAACCATGCTGGGAATAATCATGCCTTGATAAGAATTTAGCCAACCGAAGACTTTCAAAATCAAAAATGTTGGAATTAGTGTTATCTGGGCTGGTACTGCTAGAACTGCCAAAATTAGCAAGAACCAAAAGTGCCTACCTCGAAAGCGCAGCCTTGCTAAGGCATAACCAGCCATTGAGTTAAACAGCAAGTTTAAAACAGTGACGCTAATAGCAATCACCATACTATTGAATAGCCAGCGCAGAAACAACGGTTCTTGCAGAAAGATTTGCTTATAGTTGTCAAAAGTAAAATTCTTTGGCAAAAAATTGGATTCACCGCTAACAATTTCAAACAAAGGTTTAAAGGATGCTGACAGCGCCCACAAAAATGGGACAAGCGTAATAATTGCATATAGTGTCAGTATGATGTATAGCAATACCTTCAGCAAAGAACTACGAGAGAAGTTTGTCACACTTTTTCGCCCCCGAATAATCGCCGCTGAATCAAGGTGATAGTAATTATGACTACTGCTAACAGGAAGGCGATCGCAGCTCCATATCCCATTTGTAAGTTCCGAAACACAGCTTGATATATCAGTAAAACTACGGTTAGAGTGGCATTATTAGGCCCGCCAGTACCACCAGAAAAGATATAAGACTGATCGAATAACTGAAATGTACCTATAATTCCCATTGCTACAACAAAGAAAGTAACGGGTTTGAGGATGGGAATAGTAATATGTATAAACTTTTGCCAACCGTTAGCACCGTCCAATTCTGCCGCCTCGTAGAGAGTTTGGGGAATATCCTGCAACGCCGCCAGGTAAATAACCATATAAAATGGTGCAGTTGACCAAATATTCATAATCATAATGCCTTTTAGTGCCACAGCAGGATCGCCCAACCAGTTGTAAGTAGGTAATCCTAAAAAAGCGAGAACATCATTGAGTAGCCCATTGGTGTTATAAATCCACATGAAAATCAGTGTGAGAACAGCAGAAGAGGTAACTGTGGGCAAAAAATAAAGGATGCGCCACCAGTTTTTGCCGCGAATGCCAGAATTAAGGGTAACAGCTAGAATTAACGCCAAGACAGTCTGTGTCGGCACCACAATAGCAACGTATTGGACTGTATTTCTGAGAGCAATCCAAACCCGTTCATCTTCAACTAGGCGCGTGAAGTTACGAAAACCGATGAATTCATACTCAATACCACCGAGAAGTTGCACTTTATGAAGAGAAAGGAAAACAGCCCAAATAATTGGTAAGACTACAAAAGTTCCTAAAACTAGAATCGCAGGCGTCATGAACAAATACCCAGGCAAGTCTCCTTTTATGTTCCACCTGGCTTTTTCCTGCTTTCTTAGCTGATACACAATCGTACACCTCCGCATCCCACACTATTGGCTTTGGGATGGATCTTGCATGATTATCTATGGTAATTGGTTGCTCTAATGAGAAACATCCATTGCCGTGGAAGAAGCGCATTTTGGAACAAACAGCATCTGGTGAGATCCCCCCAACCCACGCCAGTTTCAACAAAGGGGGAAACCCTCCTCCGGATTCGCCACTTTACTTATGCCGGGAAACCCATCCACCGCAAGTGGCTCACCGCAACGCACTGGCTCCCCTTAGAAAGGAGGACAAAACTGAATCGTATTGGCTTAATTACTCCATCGCCTTAATCAACTTATTAGCTTCTTGTTGCGCCCGCTGCATCGCCTGCTCTAGCGGTTGCTGCCCTAACAAAGCACTGACAAACTGGTTATCAAAGCTGTTCATAATTGCTGCCGGATATTTACCCGCTTGCCACGGCATCGCATAGTCAACTCCTGCTAAAAAGGGCGATCGCAACGGATCTTTGTCATAACCTAATTTCTGTGCTACTGATTTGCGTGTGGGCAAAGCAAAGCCTGTTGCTGTCCACTTTTCCATGCCTTCTTTACCCGTAAGATAGGAAATTAACTGCCAAGCTTCCTTTTTGTGCTGTGATTGTTTGTTCATGACGTAGGCAACGGTAAAAACCATTGTCCCTTTTTTATTATTGATACTTGGTACTTCTGCGGTGGCAAACTCTAACTGGGGAAAAGTTTCTTTGAGGAAGGGAATTGCCCAGTTACCTTCAATTACCATTGCCACTTTACCTTGACCGAACATTTCACTACCTGAGTTTGTCCCAACATCAGATTTTTGAGCAGAAGAACGTTCTTTTTGATACTGTTTTACTACTAATTGCAATCCTTTTAAACCAGCTTCAGAGGCAAAGGTAGCATAACCATTTTCATCTACAAGTTGCCCACCAAAAGCTCCAATTTTATAAGCTTGACGCGCTAACTCTGGAATTACTCCATAACCATATTGATCAATTCTACCGTCTTGGTTTTTGTCTGTTGCCAATTGTTTAGAGTAGGTACGCAACTCATCCCAAGTAGTAGGGGAACTAGTCAAACCTGCGGCGGTAAATGCTTTTTTGTTATAAAACAGTGCTAACGTGGAATAGTCTTTGGGTAAACCATAAATCTGATTATCATGCTTAAAGCTGTTAATTAAATTTTCTTCAAAATCAGACAAGTCAAATTCGGGAGTAATATAAGCATCTAATGGTTCCAGGACATTCTGACTCATGAGGAAAGGAGCCTCAAGAGCATCCAAATAGAAAACATCAGGTGCTGCTTCGCCAACTAAGCGTGTTTTAATTACATCCATGTATTGGTCAGAGATAACCTCATACTTTACCTTGATACCTGGATGCTGTACCTCAAAGTCTTTTAATACTTGTTTTAATAGTTTTTGCTCTATAGGATCTGAACCCCAACCACTTAGTTTGATATTCACGGGGGTTGGTGCTGTAGCGGTTCTATGTATTTGTATCTGCTGACAACCGATCGCCAACAGCGCGATCGCCACTGCCAGGGCTAAAAAATTAAATAGTTTCCTTTTCATTACCGCAGCATGAAGACTTTTTTGTGAAGTAATGGTCTGTTATGGCTCTAGAATGATTTTTTCTAGTAATTAATTTTTATATAGAAATGCAAGGTAAAATAACGAAAAATTGCAAAACTATTTACATTCATAAGCGGAGAATATGTGTTCAAAAACAACTTGATAGATGCTAAGTTTTACACCTATAAACCTAGCAAAACTATATAAACAAGAAAGTTTTTCAGGCTAGTAGTTGGCAACTGGTAATAAACTATTTCCTCATTACCAATACTCAATCACCAATTACTGCTCTGTTTATCTCCACAGGTATTTTACAAACAATTTTTAATTACGCCCACCTGCTGAGTTCATGACTTCTGTTCAAGTTGAAACCGCTTCTCCTCTTGTTCCAGAAATTGCCGAGATCGCAGTTGCCCCAACTACACTCTCTCCTGCTCCCATTGCTGAATTAAATCAAAAAGCTCCAAAAAATGGGATTCGCAATAGCTTGCGAGCTTCAACTGTTGATGGTGTATTTGCAGGCATCTTTACTATCACCACTAGCGGCATTTTACTGAGTAATTTTTTAGTAGAGTTGGATGCCAGCCCGATCGCCTTTGGGATGCTCTCTTCTATCCCGATGTTGGTGAATTTAATTCAGCCTTTGGGTGCTTACCTCTCGGAACGCTCTCAGAGTCGCTGCCGCTATTCTCTCATGATTTATGGCCCCTCGCGGCTATTATGGCTGTTTCTAGTGGCGGGGATTGCAGCTTTTAGTTGGGGATTGATGAATTCCCAGCAGTTAGTAATATTGACACTCTTAATCGTCCTATTTAGCCATTTATGTGGAGGATTAGGAAGTGCTTCGTGGTTAAGTTGGATGGCAATGCTAGTTCATCGGCGGTTGCGGGGGCGTTATTTTGGTATCCGCAACAGTATCGTCAGCCTCACGAATTTGATTTGCGTACCATTAGCCGGAGTGGCAGTATCCACTTGGCATGGTGGCACTCTCCAAGGCTATGGAGTGGTGCTATTGATCGGAATCTTATCAGGAGTTGCTAGTTTGGGATGTCAGTACTTCAAAGTAGATGTAAATCCCCAAGAGCAAAACACTTCTGCTACAAAGATTTTTCCTCAAAAAGCTGTTTGTTTAGAGCCAAATAATACAGATCACACAGGCGATCGCCAACCAACAATTGATAAGCCAGCACCTGAAATTAATCCTTGGAAAAATATTCTCAAAGACACTAACTTTCTGACATTTCTGCTTTACTTCAGTTTCTGGATGTTTGCTGTCAACCTCAGTGCTCCTTTCTTTAACCTCTATATGCTCGACACCCTTGATATAGATGTTAGTTGGGTGACACTCTACAGTAGCGTTCAGGCGGCAGCAAATATGTTAATGCTGATTGTGTGGGGTAAGTTAGCAGACAGGATCGGCAACCGTCTCATTCTCTTCTTTGTCGGCATCTTGTTTGCGATCGCACCCTTGTTATGGTTAGGTATTAGCCATAATTCTCTCAGCCTGTGGTTTTGGCTGCCAATGTTACACATTTTCCTGGGTGGAACTGGAGCAGCTATTGATTTATGTGGCAACACCATGCAGTTAGAAGTTGCACCAGTCAAAAATCAATCTATATACTTTGCTACAATCGCTGCCGTTGCTGGTTTCTGTGGCGCTTTCGGCACAACTCTAGGTGGCTTGATCATCCAGAATGCTTACTTTGGAGGTTTAGCGGGTTTATTTGTCCTTTCAACCATGTTCCGAATTCTTGCACTTTTACCTTTGATATTTGTACAAGAAGCACGAGGGCAATCTTTTCTTCAGACTTTTCAAGGATTGCGGCAAGTTCGCAAAAAGTTAGCCTGAAGTTAGGGACTAGGAAAAGGAGCCAGCGCCGGGGGTGAAGCATCGGTGCAGCAGGGTTGCCAACGCCACTTGACGCCAGTCGCTACAACGCGCTTAACCCGCAAGGGCGCACTGGCTCCTTTATGTCGGAAAACCCGTCCATCCTCCGGCGTACAGCAGTCCCCCACACTCCTTCAAAGATGCTACGCGAACGCCGGAAACCGCCTTTGGTGGTGGGCTGCTTCACCGCAGTGGCTCCTCCGCAGGCGACTGCTGTAGACACGAAGTGGCTTCTGAAAGTAAGGGTTCCCCGACTTGTAGACGCGTTTGCCGTAAAGCATTGCGTTAGCTAGCGCCTTCTCACAGGGTGGCGACTGGCGTGAGGGGGAGAGTGGGAGATGTATGAAGTCCTTGTCCCCACGTCCCCGTGTCCTCTTCCTACTCAGCAGCAGTAGAACTTAAACTCATAGTCTTTTCCCACAAAACCATGTTATGAGTTGTGGTAACTGTGGGGGGCTGATGTAAGGTTATCAATTGTGCCAAAGTTTGCTTCAATTCTGTCCGAGGTACAATCTCATCTACAAAGCCATGTTGCAGCAAGTCTTCAGCAGTTTGGAAATCATCTGGTAGTTTTTCTCTTAGGGTTTGCTCAATAACTCGCCTACCTGCAAAACCAATGGTGGCTTTTGGTTCTGCTAGAATGATATCGCCTAACATCGCGAAACTAGCAGTAACGCCGCCTGTAGTGGGATTAGTTAATACAGGAATGTATAATAGCCGTGCTTCTTGATGGCGTTGTAGAGCTGCGGAGATTTTTGCCATCTGCATTAGCGAGAGCATTCCTTCTTGCATTCTGGCTCCGCCAGAGGTACAAACTATCACCACAGGATACCGTCGCTGAGTAGCTTGTTCAATTAAGCGGGTGAGCTTTTCTCCGACGACGGAACCCATGCTACCACCCATAAATCGGAAGTCCATTACGCCCAGGGCAATAGGCAAACCATTAATTTCACCCAAACCTGTTTTGACGGCGTCTACTAAGCCCAGTTTTTCCTGCGTTTCCCGGAGGCGATCGCTATAGGCTTTGCGATCGCGAAATCCCAAAGGATCGGCAGGACGTAAATGCTCATCCATCTGCCTCCAGGTATTGGCATCTATGAGCTGGCGGATACGCTCATCACTATCAACTCGATTATGATGTTCGCATTCCGTGCATACCATTAAATTGGTTTTCAGGTCTTTTGTATATGTTAAGACACCACACTGAGGACATTTATGCCACAGCCCATCAGCAATTTCACGTTCTTGACGTTCGAGGCTGATAGGGCCGGATTTACGTCGATTGGCAAACCAATCAAATAAAGACTTTAAACCACGTGTTTCTTCGTTATTTGCCATTTGTTTTTTATGCAAGTGAATAGTATGTCAAACGCAGGTTAACGTAATTGGCGGTCAAATTTTTCTTCTAACCGATTCAGACCTTATTTTGCATCTTTGGTTGCCAGCTTAACGAAATTACGTAAACCAATTCAAGTCCGTTGTTCTGAATTCTAGGGAAATTAATAGCAGCAACGCAGTCAATATATCCTTGAGAAGTACTTGCAAAGCTGCTGGCATACCAGCCCCAAAATAGAACTTCACCCCCCGATCAATAATTACTTGTTGTGTCATTAATTACGCTCGGCAGCTTGTGTCGAGTCAGAAGCGATCGCTGCATCAGTTCCACTTGCTAATATGCTCTCGTTATTTAAGAGGGTAATCCAAGTCACAAGATTATGTTAACAGAAGTTTAATGACATAAGGGGTAATGAAATTTACAGTTGTATGTTGTTTGCAGGCAGAGAGTGGAAGACGCGGGGACGCAAAGAGCATCAGACGCGGAGAACAGAGGAGTGGAAGGGGAGAACCCCGTGTCCTCTTCATTCCCCGCGTCCCCTTGTCCTCTTCCCCTGTTCCCTATTTATTAAGTCTGATGAAAAAATAATTGCAGATAGGTAGACAAAATGGTCTCGCCACTAAACACAACAATCAATGCTCCCAAAGCAAGGAAAGGGCCAAAAGGCATCTTTTGTCCCCATTTTTGAGGCAGTGTAGGACGGGAATTTTGAGTGGTAGTGTGAGGTGACTGTCTTGAAATTGAAGTGTGAGCACTATATCGCGATAAGAAAATTGCACCACCACCCACCAATGCTCCTAAAAAACAAGCTACAAAAGCAGCTAGGAGCAAATGCTTCCAACCTAGCCATGCTCCCATCATTGCTGCTAATTTCGCGTCGCCTCCACCCATTGCTGTTTTACCAAAGACAATAGAACCAACAGTGGCGATCGCATTAAACAGCCATAACCCCAGCACGGCTCCTGATATTGCTGTCATCGAGTGATTTGCCCATCCTGCCCATCTAGTTTCTGACAGAAAACCAACTAGCATTTGAAATGCTATCCCCAGTACTAACCCTGACTGAGTCAGTGGATTGGGTAAGGTCATGGTATCTAAATCAATCAGCGATAAGGTGAGTAACCAGCTACAAAAAACCCAATAGCCGAGTGTCAATGGTGATACATGAAAAATCCAAAAAATTATCAAAAATAAACATCCCGTCACCGCTTCTACCACTGGGTAACGGAGAGAAATCTTACTTCGACAATAGCGACAGCGCCCGTTTAACCACAACCAACCCAAAACTGGTACATTATCGTAAGCTTGGAGTTGATTTAGGCAATGTGGACAGCGAGAAGGGGGAAACAGAATCGACAAACCAGCAGGCAGTCGATAAACAACAACATTGATAAAGCTGCCAATAGACGCACCTAAGCCAAACACGATCACATTCGCCAATGTGACTATCAAAAGATCCATATATTGTCTTTAGTCATTTGTCCTTGGTCTTTTATACTTGCTCATTCTTCATTTGTACAAACCAATGACTGACTACTGTACGGACGGGTTTTAACAAAAATCTCTTTAGGATGACGAAATATCTAAATAAACCCGCACGCGGCTATGCTACAAGTCGGCGGAGCCGCAAGGGCGCACTGGCTCCCCTACCAATGACTAATACATATATGATTCAATTTGATTCAAAGGCACAAAACATTCTTCAGGCAAGAGGACGGGCTGATGTGTAAAAATCACCTTGCCTCGGTGATTAACACGATTAATTGCTACACCAGATGGTTGCCCAGCCACTTCGGGATGTACTTCACAGTATGTGTAGTAAATTTGTCCAGCAGATCGAATTAGCGCGGGGTCGATCAGGGGTGACTGGTGCTTTGGGCTGGTAAAGTTTGCTTGTGGTTGTTTTACAGCGTACACTGCTTACTTAATGGCTTGCTAAGTTTTGTTTTTAGTTTATACGAAAGTTTCAACATATAGTTGCCAATATTGCCATTGCGATTAAAAAATTATTGTTCAAGTACTTGAATCAATGCTTTACCCATCGCTTGGCAACCTAAGAGCTTCATTCCAGGAGACATAATATCCCCGGTACGAACACCGCTTTCTAGAACTTGTAAAACTCCTTGTTCAATAAAATCTGCTGCTGCTGGTTGGTTTAAACTGTAGCGCAGCATCATTGCTGCACTCAAAACTTGTGCGAGAGGATTAGCTTTATCTTGTCCTGCAATATCGGGGGCAGAACCGTGAACCGGTTCAAAGACTCCCGCCCCAGATGCACCCAAACTAGCAGAAGGCAGCATTCCAATACTACCAGTAAGCATGGCCGCTGCATCTGAAAGTATATCGCCAAACAGGTTACCCGTAACGATAGTGTCAAACTGTTTGGGAGCGCGTAACAGTTGCATGGCGGCATTATCTACATACATATGAGTAACTTCTACATCTGGATATTCTGCCGCTAACTTCGTGATGCGATCGCGCCACAACTGAGATACCTCCAGAACATTGGCTTTATCTACCGAACAGAGTTTGCCTCGACGCTTACGTGCTGTTTCAAACGCCACCCTGCCAATGCGATCAATTTCAGATTCGGTGTAAGCCATTGTATTTACACCTCGTTTCTCACCAGTTTCTGCTTCAAAAATCCCCTTGGGTTTACCAAAGTAAATGCCGCCTGTGAGTTCACGTACTACCATGATATCGACGCCTTCCACAACTTCTGGTTTTAAGCTAGAGGCATCAATTAACTGAGGTAAGATTTTCGCTGGACGCAAATTGGCAAATAATCCCAAACCTGCACGCAATCCGAGTAAGCCAGTTTCTGGGCGTAAATGAGACGGTAAGCTATCCCACTTATAACCGCCAATTGCCGCTAATAATACAGCATCACTATTGCGACACGTATCTAAAGTAGCAGCTGGTAGGGGTTCGCCTGTCGCGTCAATTGCCGCACCACCGATTAATGCTTCTTGGAATTCAAAATCAATATCAAATTTCTTTCCTATAACCTTTAGCACATCTACTGACACAGCGATAATTTCAGGGCCAATGCCATCGCCAGGAAGTAGAGTTATGCGGTGTTGCTGTGCCATAGTTTCGTTTTGACTGGATTAAGTATTTAATCGTGCAATAAATTCTCACAGATTAAATATCATATCGAGCAATTGCACCAATGAAGCTTTTAATTTATCTTTCCAGTCAAACAAAGAAAGCACTTGCTTAGACTGCAACAGCTTGCGATTCTAACGCACAAACTTGTGCATCCCGACGAGAAACAATCCGCAACTCATGGGGATAACGCGGACGCGGATCATCCACTAACCAGATTGGAGGTACCATCATGGCTTCATAGTAATCAATCCGATGTAAAACCCCTGGTTTGTCTTTGAGTTCTACTATCGTCCCCGCTGGATACTCAAACATTTCATTCCAATCGATTCCTGACTCGGTGTTCATCGCACTCAACTATTCCAAATACCTGAAAACTCTTTTGTTTCGATACAACCAAGGATGGCTTGCGATCGCACTAGCCGCGCCCCTGGAGTATCAACAACCCATTCCCTCAATCAACAATAGAACTGGCTTTTATCTAGAACAACTTCACCATGCTCTGGAACCCAGGCAACCCAGGTGTCTGGAGATTCCTGACAGAGCAACTTGGCTTCGTCAAAACCGTATTCACTGGGAGGCTGGAGCAACTTTACCCAAGCATCACGGTTGTAAGTGATGTGGCAAACCGGATTCCAACCTGAAGCGATCGCTCCCTCTACCACGGGTGTTGGTGAATCAGATAAATAGGTTGTTGGCAGGGGCATACTCGTTCTCCGTCTCAAATCCATTAACACTGGCAACCAAACTAGATAGAAGTAAATAAAATAATTTCTGTATTCATTTTTACAAAAATGCAGCAAGATCGCTCAATTATGCCGGATAAATTAACAAATCCTGACATAGTTGAATTTATGCTGTCTCACAACAAATAATTTCTCGTTACACCAATTTAAAAAATGATTGCGGCAGATGCATTGATAAAACCCAGACAGATTAAAGCGATTTCTAGTCCAAAATCCAAAATAGTACTACCATGCTCTGCATAGTGATGAAAATAGAAGGCTCTGCTTCATCAAGAGGAGACAGAGCCTCCATCAATGTTCTCCCTGGCTGGAGCCTGGGGAAGAGAAAAGTACTTTGAAAAACCAATGGAGCTAAGCGGATTCGAACCGCTGGCCTCTGCAATGCCATTGCAGCGCTCTACCAACTGAGCTATAACCCCGCGTAGTGCATTACATATCTTAACTTAATATTTAGGTGCTTGTCAATATGCTTTGCTGAGAGACCTCATAAACAAAAGTTAAGAAAGTAATAGCCAATTTCTATTATTAACCATTCACTTTTCTTAAGAAACTTTCAGCAAATAGCTCATACAATGCCCCATCAAAAAGTAAACTACCATCATGGCTGCGGCAGCCGTTGCCACCAACAAACCTGCCAACATTAAAGAAAATTCCTTATTTTCGTAGGCTTTTTCCATCAGATGTAGCGACCAAGCCACTAGCGCTACATCAAAAACTAAAATAGGAATCAACATATTTCTTAATATTTTTTAATGCTTCTTAGCCAATATTAACACCGTTTTCGAGAACTGTGTTGAGTACTAGCAGTGTGTTCTAGTCAAAGATTGGCATTCTCAAGAGGGCATTCTGACAGGCACTTGATGATCGCGCAAATAATTCTTGATTTCCTCCACAGTTAATTGTCCATAATGTAAAAGTGAGGCAAGTAAAGCGGCTTCTGCTTTACCTTCTGTTAATGCTGCATGGATATGTTGGCAATTACCTGCACCACCAGAGGCAATGACGGGAATTTGTACAGTCTCAGCTATAGTTTTTGTTAACTTGAGGTCATAACCGACTTGAGTGCCATCAGCATCCATACTAGTCACCAGCAATTCTCCTGCGCCTCGTTTTTCGACTTCTTGCGCCCACTTGATTGCGTCTATGCCTGTGTTTTCTCGTCCACCCCGTACATATACATCCCAACCAGGATTGTTAGGATCTTTTCTGGATCTAGCATCAATAGCAACAACTATGCATTGATTGCCAAAGCGATCACTCGCCCGATTAATGAAATCTGGGTCACGTACCGCTGCCGAATTAATACTAACCTTGTCTGCTCCAGCTCGTAACAGATTTTTAACATTTTCTAAGGATTGGATGCCACCACCCACAGTTAATGGAATAAAGACTTGTTCGGCAGTCCGGTAAACCACATCGACAATAATATCTCGGTCTTCATGAGTTGCCGTAATATCCAGAAATACTAATTCATCTGCTCCAGCTTCGTTGTAAACCTTTGCCAATTCAACTGGATCGCCTGCGTCCTTGAGATTAACAAAGTTAACTCCTTTTACAACTCGTCCCGCGTTCACATCTAGACACGGTAAGATTCTTTTAGCCAGCATGACAGATTTTGTACTCCTAAGTAGTTCCCCGGAATTTAAATTTTAGATTGGCAAGCGCACTTTAGAAACAAAATTAACGCGTCCGTATTTATACGTCTTGGTGCTACCACCAGTAACCGTTAACAAGTGTAAAAGTAACAGTTGATAACTAAGACTATGGCAATTATCTCCTCGAAAAAACAGCCTTCCGATTCAGGTGGAGAACCAAAACAGCGTCAGACGCAATCCAAAGCATCGATAAAAGAGAATATTTTGCAGCCAGAAGCGGCAATTGAAGAACAAGGTAAGCAGGAAGAGAGTATTCGACCGCAACGGTTTGCCGATTATATTGGACAGAAAGATTTAAAGGATGTGCTGGAAATAGCAATCAAAGCAGCTAAGTCCAGAAAAGAAGTGTTGGATCACCTATTGTTATACGGCCCTCCTGGTTTGGGCAAGACGACAATGGCAATGATTTTAGCAGCGGAGATGGAAGTTAACTACAAAATTACCAGCGCTCCAGCCCTAGAACGCCCCAGAGATATTGTTGGGCTGTTGGTGAATCTCAAGCCTGGGGATATTTTGTTCATAGATGAAATTCATCGCCTCTCGCGGATGACGGAAGAGATTTTATACCCAGCAATGGAGGATTACCGCTTAGACTTGACAGTGGGTAAAGGTTCTAGTGCTCGGACTCGCAGCATTCCCCTCTCAAAATTTACTTTAGTGGGAGCAACAACTCGTGTTGGTGCGCTCACCTCTCCTCTGCGCGATCGCTTTGGTTTGATTCAAAAACTTAGATTTTATGAAGTAGAAGAACTCAGGCAAATTGTCCAACGCAGCGCTCAGTTACTTAATACCACCGTTACCGAAGATGGAGCCAAAGAAATTGCTCGGCGATCGCGTGGCACACCGCGAATAGCAAATAGATTACTTAAGCGTGTACGTGATTATGCACAAGTAAAATCATTTGATTGCATTTGTGAAAAAGTAGCAGCCGAAGCATTGCAACTATTTCAAGTCGATCCATGCGGTTTAGATTGGACAGATCGCAGAATGCTCAGTGTAATAATTGAACAATTTAATGGCGGGCCAGTAGGGTTAGAAACAATTGCCGCAGCGACAGGTGAGGATACGCAAACAATTGAAGAAGTATACGAACCTTATCTAATGCAGATTGGATACTTAAGCCGTACACCCCGTGGTAGAGTAGCAACCGCTGCTGCATATAAGCATTTAGATTTTAAGCCACCCAATGAACAGTTATCGTTTTTGCAGTGACTAGGGACTAGGGATTAGGAAGAAGCACCAGGAGCAGAGGGGAAAGAACGTGAATAACGATTCTCCGTGTCCCCCTTCGGGTACTCTCCGAGAAGGGCTACGCCTGTCTACCGGGCGTCTACGCCAGTTCACGCCACGTGACGCCAGTCGCCCCAAGGCTTCGCCAACGGACACGCTTCGCGAACGCCGCAAAGCGGCTCAACCCAAGGCGCTGGTTCACCGCGTTCCTTTGTCACCGTGTCCTCTTTACCCAATCCCCGATACCCAATACCTAATACTTAAAAGATAGACACAGATAAACACAGATGATGAGGTTAATAGTTATTTTGTTGAGTCTGTTGCTTGTGTTTGGGTGGGCTGAGGCTGTTATGGCACAATCCCAAAAGCCCATCATCACTCAAGAGCAGTTACGAAAAGGGGATGAGTTGACAAGAGCAGCTTTTGCGGCAACGAGTAAAGGTGATTTTGCTACAGCCGAAAAGTACTGGACAGAAATTATTGAGCAATTCCCAGAAAACCCTGCAATTTGGAGTAATCGGGGAAATTCTAGAGTGAGTCAAAATAAGCTAGAAGAGGCGCTGACTGATTTTAATAAAGCAATTGAACTTGCACCAGACATTACAGATCCCTATTTAAATCGTGGTACTGCTCTTGAGGCTTTGGGAAGATGGGAAGAAGCGATCGCAGATTATAATCACATCCTCGAACTCGATCCTAAAGATGCAATGGCGTACAACAATCGCGGTACTGCCGAAGTCGGTTTACAGAGGTGGGAAGAAGCGATCGCTGACTACAAAAAATCAATGGTATTAGCCCCCAATTTAGTCATTGCCCGTGGCAACTACGCTCTGGTTTTGTATGAAACTGGGCAAATTGAGCCAGCAATTCGAGAAATGAAAAACATAGTCCGCAAATATCCCAACTTTGCTGATACACGTGCTGCACTCACAGCGGCTCTTTGGGTGAATGGACAAAAAGGCGAAGCAGAAAGTAATTGGGTAGCGGTTTCTGGACTCGATCCACGTTATAAAGATATCAATTGGGTGAAAAATATTCGTCGCTGGCCTCCTAGTATGGTAGAAGCTTTGGATAAGTTTTTGAGTTTGAAGTAGCTGGAATTAGGAATTAAGAAAACTGATACTGTAGTGAAATCTAAAAAGTCACTGCAAATGGAAATTCTTTCTATATAGAACGCCTCAAACCAGTCAAAAACTCTGAAAATAAACAAAGGTATTTACCATGACTCATTTTGGAATAATCTGCCCTGGTTCAACTGGTCACCTTAACACAATGCTCCCTTTAGGGAAAGAACTGCAACAGCGAGGGCATCGCGTCACCTTATTTGGAGTACTCGATGCTCAATCCAAAACTCAAGCAGCAGGATTAGAATTCCGGGTAATTGGCGAATCTGAGTTTCCTGAGGGGGCAAATGCAGAATCTTTGGCTAAGTTAGGACAACTCAGTGGTCGTTCAGCATTTAAATATACCGTTAGTCTTTTAAAGAATGGTGCAGCCGTTGTCCTCCGAGATACACCGAAAGCAATTAAAGAAGCGGGTGTGGAGGCACTACTAGTAGATCAAGCTTCACCAGAAGGAGGAACTGTTGCAGATTTTTTGAATATTCCCTTCATCACTATTTGCAGTGCTGTAGTACTGAATCGAGAAGAAAGTGTTCCACCCATTGTCACAAATTGGCACTATAGTCCGGCGTGGTGGGCGCGGCTACGCAACCGAGCAGGTTATGAGTTGCTCAAACGTATAGCCAAGCCAATTCGGGATTTAATTGATGAGTATCGTCGAGAGTGGAAATTACCTCCACACTCCAGCCCCAATGAAGGCTATTCCCAATTAGCTCAAATTAGTCAACAACCTGCTGAATTGGAATTCCCCAGGCAAAATTTACCTCAGTGGTTCCATTTTACAGGGCCTTATCATAGTCCAATTGGTCGGGAACTCCCTGCTTTTCCTTATGAAAAGTTGACCGATCAACCGTTGATTTATGCCTCAATGGGAACTGTACAAAATAGATTAATAAAAGTTTTTCATAATATTGCTGAGGCATGTGTAGGATTGGATGCCCAACTGGTAATTTCTTTAGGTGGTTCAGCCAGCCCAGAATCCCTACCAGCACTGCCCGGTTCACCTTTGGTTGTAGAATATGCGCCCCAACTGGAATTACTTCAAAAAGCCGATCTCACCATTACCCACGCAGGTATGAATACAACTTTAGAATGCTTGAGTAATGGCGTGCCAATGGTTGCAATCCCAATTGCCAACGATCAGCCAGGGATAGGAGCGCGTATAGCTTGGGCAGGTGTTGGTGAGGCTATACCTGTAGCCCGCTTAAATGTCCTTAAGTTGCGAGAAGCCATCAAACGAGTACTGACGCAAGAATCCTACAAACAAAATGCGCTTAGATTACAAGCAGCTATTAGCCGTGCCGGGGGGGTTAGTCGAGCCGCTGATATTATTGAGCAGGCTGTATCTACAGGAAAGCCTGTACTTGCTAACACTAATTCCTAATGCTTGCTTGAGGGTGTATAGATTGAATTGGTTCAAAAGAAGTTGTGCTGCGATCGCGCTTAAGTCTCCCAAGATTAATAAAAGATATAAAACGGCACTGTTCATAAATCCTGCAAATTAAATGCTTTGAGGATACAACAACAGGGCGATCGCGTAGGTAAAAAGTTACCAATTTAATAATTATGAACTCTTTAAATAGAAAACTTGGTCTCGTCGAGAATCTGTTTAAAATTCTCCATGATTTAGGCTCCATGATTGATGTAAATGTTGCCCGGCTCGAAGGACAACTTACACCCGATATTCTCCAGCAGGCTCTGAATTTGGTACAAAAGCGTCATCCAATGCTTCAAGTTCACATTGTTGAATCTTCAGATGGTGCTTATTTTTGTTTTGAGGGAACGTCTAAAATTCCTTTGCATATTAGAAACAAACAAGATGAGAATCAATGGCTTGAGATAGCTGAAGACGAATTGCACAAAAAATTCTCTGGGAGTATGGAGCCTCTTTGTCGGGTCACTTTTCTTCCTTCTTCTACCAGTAATGGCACTAGCGAAATTATTGCAACGTTTCATCATGCTGTTACTGATGGAATGTCATGTATGCGTTTTTTCGATGACTTATTGTCTTATTGTCAACAAATTACTGATGGAGAAGATATAGACACAGTAGTAACTATGGAACTTCTTCCTCCACTTGAAAAGATGCTTGCTAACAATCTTCCCAGTCACAATCAAACAGAAGAAGCTCAAGAAAAATCTCATCGAGAAAATCATTCACCAAAGTTAATCATTGAAGAAGAAGCATCTCCAAGCCAGCGTCGCACCTGTCTTGTCACTAAAATTTTAAGGAAAGATATAACTGTTTTATTGAAAGACCGCTGCAAACAAGAGAAAACAACAGTACATGGTGCACTTTGCGCTGCTATGTTATTGGAAACGGCAAAAATTGTCTTTCGTGATGGCAATATCAGAAATATAAACTTATCTTGCGGTTCCAATGTAAGTCTACGAAAATTTTGTCAACCTGAAGTGATGGATAAACACATTGGTTGCTTTATTTCTGGAATAGAAGAAATTCATTGTTTAGAAAAAGATATCCAATTTTGGGATTTAGCACGAGAATGCAAGCTAAAAATTAACCAGTCTATTAATAGTAACTTACCGCTTTTTCAAGTTTCAAATGCAGATAATTTTCGGAAATTTAATAAAGATTTTCTCAACAAAGCTTCAGCCCATAATATGGGAAGAAGCACAACTACACATATTTCAAATAGAGGACAATTCAACTTATCAGACAAATATGGTTCTTTGAAATTAAAAGAACTATATTTTGCTACGGGACAGCATATAGTTGGTACTTGCTTTTGGTTAGGAGTAGTAACTTTCCACGAACACCTATTTTGTACTTTTGCTCATGTAATTCCTTTAGTAAGTGTCAAGACAGCAGAGCAGTTTGCAGATTCTGTTGTGGTTACTATACAAAAAGCCTGCATATCCTAATCTTAAAAATTGGTTTTACTTACAATCTTCGTTACCGATTGTTTCTATAACCCGCCCTGAATCACTTAATTGAACTACTAACAGATTCGGAGGGTTGCTCTTGGTACACACGCCTCCCCTTCACCACCATCTGTACACCACCACTCGGTCTAAATAGAGCGCCATTACGTACTGCCTGTACTGGTTTACTATCAGCTAGTTCCATTTGCCAGCGAGACAGCAGTGTTGCCAAAACTATTTTCATTTCAAATAAGGCAAATGCCATACCTATACAGCGACGATTACCACCACCAAATGGTAAATACTCATAGGGAGCAAATTGACGTTCTAGGAAACGCTCTGGCTTAAACAGCTTGGATTCGGGATATAAATCTTCTCGATGATGAGTTAAATAAATACAGGGAATGACTAAAGTAGCTGGCTCCAACTCATAGCCCATGATTTCTAGCGGTGATTTTACCACTCGATTCAATGCCAGAATTACCACTGGATATAGGCGCAGTGTTTCACTGCAGACAGCATTCAAATAGGGCGATCGCAAAATCATGTTTGGATCGGGATTAGCACCCAGCCCATCCAGTTCTTGCAGCAGCTTCTCGCGCACATGAGGAAGATGGTGAATCCAGTAGAGCGCCCATGCTAGAGAACTTGCTGTTGTTTCATGACCTGCTACTAATAAAGTAATTAACTCATCGCGTAACTCCACATCTGTCATTGGCTGCCCATGTTCGTCCCTCGCTGCCATCATTAAAGACAGAATATCAGTTCGAGATGGATCGGGTTGCTCTTTGCGTTCTTGAATCTCGGCGTAGATGAGTTCGTCAAGTTGCTGGATTTGGTGCATGAATATTCCCCAAGGACTCCACCGTCCAAAATCCTTGCGCAGTATTGGGAAAAGAAACATCAGTGCTGTCACTAAAGGTGCTTTGGGGTTGAGTATGGCAATCAGCCGTTCTCTGAGTTTTTCGTAACGCGGCCCTTCTTCTAGACCAAATACTGCTTTTAAAATCACCTGGAAGGATATTGTTTGCATAGATGGCAGAACTGAAAATTGTTCTCCAACCTGCCAGTGATCGCTTTCTTGCACTGTGATGTCCCGAATTAATTCACCATAAGCTAACATTCTTTCCCCATGTAAAGGAGGAGTTAAAAGCTTTCTTTGCCGTTGGTGGGGTTTTCCTTCTAACGTCAGCAGAGATTGTTGTCCCAAAAGAGGTGATTGAATACCCGCTGGTTCACCAGAGTCCAATTGTTTTGGATCGGTGGTAAAAATCTGTTGAATCGCTTGAGGATTGCTAATAAATACTTGAGGAGTAAAAACTGGGCCGATCCGAAGAGTGAAGATATCGCCGTACCGTTTTGCACAGTCTTCCATATATTCCAGCGGGCTAGTCATCCACTGAAATGTCTGTACCCAAGGATGACTTTGAGGACCGTTAGGCAGTTTATGTGCAAGCATTTTTTTATCTCCTAAGAATTTTATCCATACTGGCTAATACTAGTAATTTGCACATCTAATAATTAGATTGATCTTAGAACAAGTATGGAAATGAGGAGCTTAAAAATTCCTGAACTACTAGTTCATTACATTAATTTAGACAGGCAGTATTCTAGGTAAAAGTGTAGTCTAAAAACACTTTTCACACTATGTCAATGCTAGTTAAATATGCTGTTAACTGACTTAATTAAAACATCAGAAATCAGTGTATTTAACCAAGAAGGGTAAAAATTCTGTTTGGGTTTTAAAACGAGCGCAAATTTTACTTTTAGCAGATCAGGGTGATCAAGATACAGCGATCGCGTCAGCAATATCTGAGATTATGAACCGAAAACACTGTTTTATGTAAGCTATCAGGAACTTAGACTCAAGAATATTATAAAATTCAATTGCTCTGCGTAATCCAGCTTGAAATCGCTGTATATCTTGTATTAATCGAAAAATTCCAAATTTTTAAGATGACGTATCTACCAACAGCTTTGCAAGCACAAGTTCATCCAAGCAAACAAAATGATATTGCCACAGATACTCTTACAGGATGTACGGTAATTTCAGTACCTATAATTTTAGTGCTAATAATTATTAGCTATCGCAAGCGTAAAGCTCAAATTCTCCGCCAACGAATTGCACATATGGAAAAGATATGGCGTTTAAATGCTCAAGACAAAACTCCTGAATGACCTATCATGTTAGCTTAAGCTACGATTGAGTCACAAGCTTTTAGGCTAAAAGGACGAGGTATTAAAACCTCATCCAAAACTCAAATTCTTTACAAACAACGCAAAACCTATTCTGAGTTCTTCTTGACAAACTTTATAATAACAGTAGATTTAAAGCTTTATTACTGACATACTTTATTAATTGACTTTTGAATGGTGATCAAATCATCATTGTGCAACTGTTAACTTAATAGTTCCTGAATTTTTATCGCATTTAACTGCTCAACATTATTTAAAACTATTGCTGCTCCTGCTTGTTGCAAACTTTTAGCATATGCATCACGTCTTGCAGCTGTTTCTTGGACATGCGGTGGTAAAACTCCCACACCAATCCAAGTGCGATCGCGCTGGAGCGATCGCGCTTTCTCGACTGTGTACATATCAGCTACTGTATCTCCCACGTATATAACTACGGATGTTTTGTCAAGTCCATCCTCTAGCAGGCGGACAGTAGCAAAAAGTCCAGTCGGATCTGGTTTGCCAGGAGCATCTTCCATCGCAATTAAAACTGGGGACTGCAAACCAAGGCGGCGTTGCAAAACATATGTAGCAGAAGCACGAGTAGCGCCGCTAAAAAATCCCCATCTAATTCCAGCTAAAGTCAGTTGTTCGAGATAGCTTGGTTGTAACAATAAGGGTTCATCGCAAATATAGCCTGTAAAATTGTCTGGATCTGTGCCTCGGTAACGTGATTGAAAAAAGGCAACAATATTTTCGTAGTCCAACTTTAATTGTTGGCGCGATCGCCCTTGAGTTTCAAAGTAGCGATAGATTAACTCTTGAGATGCTTCCCAATCATTATTCCAGATACCTTCAGATTTTAACTGGTCTATTTCTACTGATGTCGGACGATAAGCTTTTGCTGTAAAATACTCCACTGTGTCTGCAAGCGCCCGTCGATAGGAACCGCCTACATCACGCACAACACCGTCAATATCAAAAACAACAATTGTATTCATGGTCATTGGTCATTAGTGATTAGCTTGTCCCCTGTCCCCTTGTCTCCCCATCATTAATTTAGTCATCTGGTAAGGTATTGCGTTAAAATAAGCGATCGCTGTCATTAGTTAAGTTTTGCCCGGAAATCCCGGAGGTGCAATTGTCAAAGTTTATTTTGAAAATTTTGTGGTTAGACGATAACGTCGCCTTGGCGGTCGATCAGGTAGTGGGTAAAGGTACTAGTCCTTTGACTAAGTACTTCTTCTGGCCCAGAAACGATGCCTGGGAAGAATTAAAAAAAGAGCTGGAGTCCAAACACTGGATTAGTGAATTAGATCGGGTAGAGATACTCAATAAAGCTACCGAAGTTATCAACTACTGGCAAGAGGAAGGTAGAAATCGTCCGATGGCCGAAGCCCAGTTGAAGTTTCCTGAAGTTGCCTTTACAGGTAGCGCTTGATCTAAGTATTACCAAATGAATTTAGCTGCTGTTGTCTTAGCTCCCAGAGCTTGATTGTCTTATCCCTGCTGCCACTAACAATCAGTTGTGCAACAGGGCTAACAGCAACGGCAGATACTGAGTCTTCATGTCCTGTGAGAGTAGCAATTTCTTCTCCAGTGCTGATTCTCCAAATTTTAATTGTGTTGTCTCTACTTCCACTGATCAGCGTTTCACCATTAACACTAAAAGTTACCGTCAGCACAGCCCAAGAATGACCTTGTAGTGTGCGAATTACCTGACCAGTATTGATATCCCAAAATTTGATAGTGTTATCATCGCTACCAGTTGCCAACATTTTTCCATCAGGACTAAAAGCGAGTGTCAAAACTGCCCATGTATGGCTAGAAAGGCTATAGAATGGGCAGTTTTTAAATTTCTCTTTGTCAAGATGGGGAGAATTGAGTGAAGAAATATCCCACAATCGAATTGTTCTGTCATAACTAGCACTGGCAAGAAGTTGATGAGAACTAAACGCTACTGCACTCACTTGTAATTGGCGTCCTACCAGTGTACAAACTTCTTTACCTGTTTCGACATTCCAGAGTTTAACTGTTTTATCCCAACTGCCACTGGCTAGTATTGTTCCATCAAGACTGAAAGCAACTGATTTGACGCTGTTTGTGTGTCCAACAAGGGTAAATATTTGCTCACGCGTACTCACGTTCCATAATTTAATTGTTTTATCATCACTAGCCGTTGCCAAAATTTTTCCATCAGGGCTGAAAGCAATTGTTTTTACAGCTTGATTGTGTCCAGCTAAAGTACAAATCAGTTTTTTAGTATTTAAATCCCATAATTTAGTTGTTTTGTCATCATGAGTGCTGGCTAATATTTCCCCATATTCCCCTTCATGACTGAGGCTAATGGCAATAGAATTTACGCTACTTAAGAAACTAGGATGTGCAGCTAAGGTATGTAGACAGTGCCAATTTTGGACTTGAGATTTGGCATGGATAATTGGAGATTGGATACCGATTACTTGCATAACTTCATCAGCCGATTGAAAGCGATCGCTCTGGGAATTTTCTATTAGTTTGTCAATAATGTTGCCCAGGCGATCGCTAATTTTAGTAGTCAAATACTGTCGCCAAACCCAGGAATTGCTAGCAGTATCAAATAAATCAAAAGGAGAAATTTGAGTAAGTAAGTAAATACAAGTTACACCCAAGCTATAAAGGTCACTTGCAAATACGGGTTTACCTTGTGTTTGTTCTGGTGCAGCGTATTCTGGACTACCTATACTGTGTTCACCTGTTATTTGTTCCCTTTGTGACAAAAATTTAGCTGTACCAAAATCCACCAAGATTAGATCCTCCCCTAGCCTCCCTTTATCAAGGGGGGGTGCCGTAGGCTGGGGGAATCTCAAAATCAGATTTTCGGGTTTAATATCGCAGTGGATGATATTGCGATCACAAGTAAATTTGAGAACAGGCAACAAATTCTCTAAAAGTTGCCAAATTTGAGTTTCGCTAAAGCTTCCCCATTCTTCCAGAAGGGTAGCTAAATTTTTGCCCTCAATATATTCCTGCACAAAATAAAAGTGCTGATTTTCTACAAAGTATGCTGTTAAAGTGGGGATTTGTGGATGTCTCCCCAATTCCTCTAGTTGTTGTGCTTTTTTTAGCAATTTTTCTGCTGTTTGCTCTTGCTGTTGTGTTTTTTGCACAACACAAACAATTGGGGGAGATTGTCCTTCATCTATTGCGAGAAAGGTTTGGCAAAATCCACCTTTACCAATCTGTTTAATTAAGTGGTAACGTTCGTGCAGCACAATATTGTGATTTCAGTAAGATACAAGGTTCGGTTGTAGCTTGGCTTTCTATTATGCAATGCCTAGTAACCTCGGTGTAAAGAAATAACAAGTCATAAATCGTGTCAGCATCTCATAATGTATACTTTAGAAACTACAAAAATCCAACTTGTTTAATACCAAGTTAAAGGGAAAAATTCTTGCGGCGTACGTGCGATCGCTTTCTACGTTGGGCTAGAACTAGAAGCGGTAAAGACCATGACTAAGAATTTCAACATAAATATATAGATAGCCAGAATACATTCACTTGGATATTCGACAAGAGGTGATAAGGGAAAATTATGGAGTTAATACTCCTGGAGAAAATCACTGGAATTAATTGAATAGAGTTCCAAGAGGACTGTAGGATGAGTCAATCACGTCGTGTTTTTCTGCTCTCAGGACTATCTGGAGCAGCTGCTACGACAGCAATTCTCGCAATGAGAGGCTATGCTAACGAAGCAAAGCAATCGGTGATAAATACCGCTCAAGCAAAACAGAATCAATTGGCAGAAAAGATCATCGCTGCATTCAGTCAGTTACCAGGCAAGAAGGGGCTTAAGTTTTGGATACCGGCGGATGCTGGATTTGGGGAATGGTCTGCGATGCTCAATCCTGATACAGTGTTATTTTGTGCCAGTGCGTTTAAAGGATTCGTACTAGCTGAGTTTCTACGCTTTGTAGAGGAAACGCTTAAACCTGGGGACAAGAACTCAATCGCCAATCAACTCAACCAACAACTCAGTAGGGAACTCGTACTTGATGAATCTGTGTTCTCGCCTGGTGCTCCTGTGTTTAATCCGCCTAATCTTTCGGGAAAAGTCACGGTGCAGACAGTGCTTGAGGCAATGATCTCACGTAGTGATAACACAGCTACAGATATGGCACTAAAGCAGGTAGGGGCTGATCGGGTGCGCCAATTCATTGCAGAGATTGGACTGCAAAACACTCGTATCCCAACTAGCACCCGCCAGTTTTTTGGTTACATTATCGGGTATCCTGAGTGGCAAACTATTACATGGGCAAAACTTATAGAACTCCTACAGAAGGATTTATATGAGCCGAAACCCATTCTCAACGACACCATCACGATGGCTGCCTCACCACACGATTTCGTGTCATTCTACTCGCGCGCCTTACAGGGCAAATTTTTCAAGTATCCGGAAACGCTTAATAAGTTCCGAGCAATTCTGTCATTGGCTGACGCAGTTGCCCTGTCGATGCCACTGGGTGTCAATGGCTTCGGCAAGGGCGGCAGTATCGACTTTGCATCGGAGCACGTGTTGACATTTGCAGGCGGGATGTGGGTTTCCAAGCGGTGGGTGTACTTTAGCATGATGATCAATTGGACGGACAAGGAAGCAGGGACAGTTGCGCAAGTACAACAGCCCTTTATTGAGACGGCGAACAAGATTTTTACATCTGTAAGAGATAGCTTTGGATGCTAGTCACTTTTAGGAAAAGTAGGATTAAAGGTTCTGTTGGCACTACAGTATTGACTTACTAGGCGCTAAGACATCTGCTTTAGTAGGTAAAAGCCAATACCCTATCTGTTGTTTCTCTCAAGGTATAACAGATTCTTTTCATTGGGAACTCACATTAACTAACATTCCCATCCAAGGGAAATTCCACAACTACAGGAGGCTGATTTCCATTTGACGGAGTGGTTGCTGGCTCGGTAATTGTTGGTTGTGACTGTGAAGGTAATATCACTTCTCCTGGCTTAGTTGTTTGATTCCACAAAATCATTGAAAGCAGCCCATCTACTAAGCCATTGGTACTGCCATTGTTACCACCAACCAATACATCTGGAATCAGACGCACGTGGCGATCGCCAATGATTTGCATCATCTGCATTGCTGTGTATCCTTGCGTACCCAAGGCTTCCACACCAGAACGGTAGGCTTCGGCTTTCGCATTACCTGTGGCACGGATGGCTTCGGCTTCGGCAATACTCTTGAGGCGCAAAGACTCGGCTTCTGCATTTGCTCTTAAGCAAATTGCTTCGGCTTCACCAGTCATTTCTTTAACTTTGGCACTCGCCTTAAGTTCGGCAATTTTTACACCTTGCTCCGATCGCACTGCTTCTTGCTGAATGTCTGCTTTTGCTTTGAGTTCAGCAATCATGACGCCTTGCTCTGATTTCACCATGTCTTGCTGAATATCAGCCAAAGCTGTTTCCCTGACTAACTGTTGTCTTTGGGTTTGCGCTTGCTGTTGCACCTCAAAAGTCTTGCGTTGTTCTTCGGCAATTTTTCGATCTGTCTGTGTTTGCATCAGTGTTGCCGGTGGTTGAATATCACCTATTAAGGTGTCAATTGCCTGGACATCATAAGCTCGCAGTGCCATTTTAATATATTCAGCCGCTTCAGCTTGTCGTTCACTGCGGGCGCTTAAAAAGTCAAGTACGGTATAGTCTTGTGCTGAGTTACGGAAGTAGTTGCCGATGGTTGGTTCTAACACATGATCCACTAGATTCTGCATTGCACCAACACGGGAAATCACCTTGGGAGCATCCAAAGCACCGACGTGAATAATTTGGGCAACTTCTAAATCGAAGGCAAACCCGTCTTTTGAACGCACCGTCAGAGAGCCAAGTTTCGCATCATAGTTGTGACGTTCGGTGCGACCAGACCAGTTTAAAACAATATTGGTAGTTGGCACCAGTTCAATCTTCATCACGCGAGTGTTAATTGGGTGCTTGCCAGGATACAAAGGTTCAACCCATACACCCTTATGTCCAGAATTGACTAAGTTACCGTGGGTAAAAGCCGCACCACTGACGTCTTCATGAGCTTTACCAACGAAAGAAATTACTACACCTACATAGCCAATAGGTATTTCCGTCATTGGCACTTGCTCAACCTGAACAAACCAAGGATTCAAGTTCCAAGAACCAGACAGCAGAATTTGTTCTTGCAAACCCCGACGCCCCCCGCCATCAATAAATCTTTGCCCGTTTTGGAAATTGTCGTGTCCGGGAATGATGGGGCCAGCTATTTCACCGCCAGGAATGGGAAGTCCATCTAAGGTTGTGACGATACCAACTTTATCAGAAGCAACATGATATAATCGCAGATATTCTGGACTCATGCCTTGTTTAGTGGCATTTGCTACTGTAATGACTTTAAATAAGGCAGTGTTAATACGGTAAGTACCAGCTGTAAGAAAACCCATTTGCCGCCCTTTTTCCCCACCATTAGTAAGGAATTTACGAGCATCTTGGAAATTGTCACACTCTATAATCTTGCCTAGAATCCTTTCTGGCGGAATTGGTGCGCCATCTTCTGCTACTAATAGGGCGATTTCACCTTGAGGAACAACAACAACTGACTCTTTCTTTACCGAATACTGCCAAGGCCAATAACCCCAGTGCCAGCCAGGAGCTAAAGTATCGGCTTGCAAACCAGCTTCACCATCAAGGGCGATCAAGCGTCCAGCTGGAAGCCCACGCCCAGAAATAGCAAATTTTTTAACTACAATTCCAACTTCTCGTTCACCAATTACAACTAGTCCACCAAAAAACAAGGGGAAAAAGATTACTAAACCACCAACCAAGACAACAGGGATAAGCCCCCAAGGTGAGATTTGTGCTAGCTGGAGGTTATTGGTAACACTTGGAGACTGAGCAATTGTTGGTTTTGTTTGCTGTAGTTGAATTGATGTTGAGGCGATGTGTTGTGTAGTAGTTTTTCTGATCGGGCTTGCACTGACAGCATTGATACTACCAGCCAGTGCCGCAGTTGTGAGTACAGATGCTGCTAAACGAAATATTTTAGTTTGCTTACTTCTACTTGAGAAATCTTGTGAAGCTTTCATATTTTTGCCCCTTTGGGCAACTAATTATCTAAGTTATTACTTCACCAATATTTCCCTCGTATTCTTAAACTTATTCTAATTTTTAGAAAAGTTCATACACATTGAAAAAGCCCGCAGGCTTATAGTCTGCGGGCTTTAAGTACAAAGCTCACGGAGGTGGGCTAAAATTTCTAGCCGGATATTGGCAAAGGCATTGTATAAAAACCAGAATCTCTAGTTATACCATGCCGCCAGCAGCTTGAAAGCGAGCGCGAGCGCGTTTGTAGGCTTGGGTGGCTTGAATTTGAGCTTGGCGATCGCCTTGAGCAACCTGATTTAAGCGGGTTTGTGCTTCGTTATAAGCAGTACGAGCTTCCTCAAGGTTAATGGAGTCGCCACGTTCAGCACCATTGACGAGGATAGTGACTTCATCTTGTTCGACTTCGGCAAAACCACCCAACAGAGCAATAGGTATCCACTGTTGATTTTTGCCGGGGCGTACTCGCATCACGCCTGTATCCAAGGCACTCAACAATGGTGCGTGTCCGCTGAGGATACCTAGTTGACCGGTAGTACTAGGTAAAATAACTTCTTCAGCTGAGTCATCCCAGATTGTTTTATCTGGGGAAATTACACGAACAGTTAATGTCATAGATTGTGAAATGTCTGTTGTTAGTTGTTAGTGGTTAGTGGTAATAGTTACTAACTACTGTACGGGCGGGTTTTGTTGATAATCTTGCTGTTCAAACTGATAATTTATCTTCTAAACCCGCACGGCAGTCGCTACAACCGGGGGAACCCCGGCAAGGCGCTGCCTGCCCTACTAACCACTAACTATTAACCAATTAACCTTTGAGCTTTTCGGCTTTAGCGATCGCTTCATCGATGCTACCAACCATGTAAAAGGCTTGCTCTGGCAGTTCATCCAAATCGCCAGACAGAATCATCTTGAAGCCTTTGATGGTGTCTTCCAACTTCACGTACTTACCAGGAGAGCCGGTAAATACTTCTGCCACAAAGAAAGGCTGCGACAAGAAACGCTCAATTTTACGCGCACGAGCCACTGTTAAACGGTCTTCTTCAGACAACTCATCCAAACCAAGAATGGCGATGATGTCTTGCAGTTCTTTGTAACGCTGCAAAGTTGCTTGTACGGCACGAGCGGTGCTGTAGTGATCGTCACCAACAATGTTGGGTTGCAACATTGTAGAAGTAGAACCCAATGGATCTACAGCTGGATAAATACCTTTAGCAGCCAAACCACGAGAAAGTACGGTGGTTCCATCCAAGTGGGCAAACGTGGTTGCAGGCGCAGGATCGGTTAAGTCGTCCGCAGGCACGTATACAGCTTGAATCGAGGTAATAGAACCTTCGTTAGTAGAGGTGATACGCTCTTGCAGTTCACCAACGTCTGTACCCAGAGTTGGCTGATATCCTACCGCAGAAGGCATCCGTCCCAACAACGCGGACACTTCTGAACCCGCTTGTACGAACCGGAAGATGTTGTCGATAAACAGCAGTACGTCTTGCTTGTTAACATCACGGAAGTATTCCGCCATCGTCAAGCCAGACAAACCAACGCGCATTCTTGCACCGGGTGGTTCGTTCATCTGACCGTAAACCAGAGCGATCTTGGACTCGTTGAGGTTGTCGTTGTTGATTACTCCAGATTCAATCATTTCGTTGTAAAGGTCATTACCTTCGCGGGTACGCTCACCCACTCCAGCAAAAACAGATACACCACCGTGTTCAGTAGCGATATTGTTGATCAACTCCATCATGATCACGGTTTTGCCTACACCGGCACCGCCGAATAGACCAATCTTACCGCCACGACGATAGGGAGTCAGCAAGTCAACAACTTTAATCCCAGTCTCAAAAACGGAAGGCTTGGTTTCCAGTTCGGTGAGTTTAGGAGCAGGACGGTGGATGGGGAATTTTTCCTCAGCATCAACAGGCCCCCTGTTGTCTACAGGTTCGCCAAGGACGTTGAAAATCCGACCTAGCGTGACTTTACCAACAGGTACGCTAATCGGAGCGCCAGTATCAACGGCTTCCATGCCACGTACTAAGCCATCAGTGGAACTCATGGCAACAGCCCGTACTTGGTTGTCACCTAGCAGTTGCTGTACTTCGCAAGTAACCGAGACTTCCTGTCCGGCTTCGTTGGTGCCTTTAATGCTCAAAGCGTTGTAGATAGGTGGCATTTTCCCATTGGGGAATTTGACGTCTACAACCGGACCAATGATTTGGGTAATGTAACCAATTTTTGTGTTTTCTGCAGTGGTGACCATGCTGAGTCTAGTGATTGAAGCTATATTTCAGATCGGGTCGTATAAGGCTTAAGAATTAAGCAATGTCATCTTCAAGAGTAGCACTGAACGACGCCACTATTCGGCAGAAATTTAATAGTTAAGCAATTGTTAAGCCTGAGGCTGCAAAATCCTGCTCAAGCTAAGATTGAAACGATTGAGGCTATCATGCTATGAATATAAATAAAAAATAGCCGTGTCTTGCTAAGAAGATACGGCATAGTTATTGCCAGAGAACTCTAAGTAATAAGTAATTTTGAGGCTTGCTCTGAAGCAGATTTTTGCAGTTGGCCTTTAAGTAATGAAGCAATCAGACTGTACCTATAGCCAAAATACCCAATCTAGAATTAGGTTCGGTAAAAGTTTAAGGCGGCTTAATTTATTAATTTAAGCTTAGGAAAAAATTAATTGACTGCCTGACCTTTTCGACGACGAGATGCAAACATTACTGCACCTGTCAACCCTAATCCCAACAATGCAGCTGGTTCAGGAACTGTAGTAAATGCTACACCAGTAAAACTTGCTGTGAGTTTTCCCTGCTCTAAAAGGGTTTTAGCATTGTTAAAGTTAATATTACTAGCTACAGAAAAGTTTAAGTGTCCTTTCCCCGTAGTTTTATTTAAAGATCCAATTGCATCCGTAAAATAGCCTGTAAAATTTACTACTCCAGTGACACCATTATTGCTTGACAAGATAGGATTTTCTAAAGATTCCAGAACAAAGATATTTTTTTGGTCAGAGGTTGTGTTGCTGCTGTCATTATATTTACCAAGATCCAAAAAGAGCGTATTAGGGAATAAAGGTGAACTAACGTCATATATTGTGGCTATATCAAATGCAGGATTGTCAGGATAGGCAGGGCCAAAAGTTCCTGTTTGCTCAGAAAGCACAAGATTTGCTGGTGAAGTGGGAGTAAATTTTAAAGAATTGTTTGAAACTACAACTGAAGGCAAGGGAACACCAGTAGGAGTATAGTTAAAACCACCAGAGAAGGTGGCTGCTTCAGCAGAACTAGCAAAGGTAAAAGCTCCAGCTGTAGCTAAGGGGAGTGCAGCAGCCAAACCAAGAGATGCTTGTAATATTTTTGATTTCATAGCAAACATTTTCATTTCAAATCCCTATTACAAATTAAGAAAAGTATTTCAAGTACTTTAATTATGTTTACTGATTAATTGAGTACCTGCTGAACTTGTTCTTTCCATAGAATTACATAGAAAATTTCTCAGTACAAGTTTTAATACGTGTCTTCATTGAATCTTTATTACCCGTGTGATAGCTCTACGTATATTTTTCTCAATTCCTGATGTTTAACTTTGCAAAGAATAGCTAATCAATTCGAGATATTGGGCTAAGTCAAGTAGAGCGATTCAGATTTTTCTATAAATTATCTACATTATTTTTTAGGTAAAGCAAATTTCATACGGAAATGAAATACAGTTTTTTATTAAATTTATACTTAAGATTTTATAAAGTCACCAAAAGTAGGGGCAAATAAATTAAACAAGAAAACTGAGTATCAGTACTGCCCAAATTAGAATTTTAGAATTATCGTGTTTTCAGCTACAGTTCCGTTCAACATAAATAAGCAAAAATTTAATTTAATATTTCATTTAACAATGCAGCTTTTTGAAGCACATCATGCTGCCGATTCATGAAACCTCGCATAATTGTTTGTGGTTTAGGACGCACTGGATATAAAGTCTTTCGTTTGCTGAGACAGCAGGGAGCGTTAGTTGTCGGCATTCATCACCAAGCGCTTCCAGGCGAGCGAGCCGGAGATGTAATTGTTGGCGATTTACACGCAGCTAGTACCCTCAAAGCTGCTGGAATTCAACAGGCACACACCATAGTGATAGCTGGAGGCGATGATGCCTTAAATTTACGAATTATGATGCAAGCGCGGGTGCTTAATCCCCGGATTAGAATTATTAATCGCTTCTTTAACACAAGTTTGGGAGAACGTTTGGATCATGCTGTACCAGAGCACTTGAGTATGAGTGTTGCTGGATTGGCGGCACCTGTGTTTACCTTTGCAGCACTAGGAAGCCAAGCGATCGGACAAATTAAGCTGTTTCAGCAAACTTGGCCGATTCATGAAGAGTATGTTGATGAAAACCACCCGTGGCTGAATCGCAAAATTAGTGAGTTATGGGCCGATCGCACGCGGATGCTGATTTACTATATGCCAGCAGAAGGTGAGATGGATCTGGTTTCGGCGTTGGTGTCTGGACAAAAGTTACAGCTAGGCGATCGCTTAATCGTTGGTGCTCAACCCCGCGTTCGTTGTATCCGCAGATCGATGATTGCCAGATTGCTAAAAATATTGACTAGTCTGCGACACTTTCAAAAACACGCCGAAGCAGTTGTAGCAATGTCTATTGTGCTGCTGGTAATTATTGCGATCGCTACAGTCATCTACACTTCTTCTGATGCAGCCGTTTCTGTTGTTGATGCTTTATACTTCGCTGTCGGCATGATTACTGGAGCAGGTGGCAATGATAAAGTGGTAGAACACGCTCCAAGTAGCATTAAATTATTTACTGTATTGATGATGCTGGTTGGCGCTGCGGTGATTGGTCTTTTTTATGCACTACTGAATGATTTTGTCTTAGGCAGCCGTTTCAAACAATTTTTAGATGCAGCCCGGATTCCCCAGCGCCATCATTATATCGTCTGTGGCTTGGGAGGAATTGGTATCAAAATTGTTCAGCAACTCCATGCCAGTGGACATGATGTCATAGTCATTGAGCGTGACACCAACAATAGATTTGTCAATACAGCTCGCGGGCTAGGTATTCCCGTCATGCATGGAGATGGTAGCTTTGCTGAAGTTCTCAAAGCAAGCAATTTAGAGAATGCTGCGGCACTAATTGCTGTTACCAACGATGATGCTACAAACTTGGAAATTGCCCTCAAAGCCAAAGCATTGACACCAAAGGTACCAGTAATTGTCCATTATGCAGATCCGGATTTTGCCCGGATGGCACAACAGGTGTTTGACTTTGAGACAGTACTAAGCCCGGCTGAACTTGCCGCTCCAGCTTTTGCTGCTGCTGCTCTAGGGGGGCGTATTCTTGGTAATGGTATTACAGCGGATAGTCTATGGGTTGCTTTTGCAACATTAATTACACCTGCTCATCCCTTTTGCGGTCAAAGAGTCAGAGATGCAGCTATGTCTGCTGACTTTGTACCTTTATACTTGGAAACAAATAACCAAACTATTCACGGCTGGGATTTACTCGAAACTAGCCTCAGTGCTGGAGATATTTTGTATTTGAATATGCCAGCAAATCGTTTGCATCAGTTGTGGCGTTATACTCCTCCACAAGTAATGGTAAGTTGAACAGGACTTACGCAAGAGTCTATGGAATCATAAACCGCACAGAACGCAGGGGAGGACACTGTGTTGCGGAGGTTCCCTCCGTTGTAGCAAGTGTCCGTGACACGGAGTCAAGAGGATTGGAGAGGGATTCTGCGTAAGTTCTATACTCATTAAGTGGAAGTTCATAGAGAATTAGTATAAGTCTAGAGTCTAGATATCTAAACCTACAACTGTTAACTGCGGTGGATGTTCAACAACAAACTGATAATATATTTCTTGTTTGGTTTGAGCAGGAATAGTAATATCCCATTCCAATCTTCCCATTTCTCCTAGTTGAATTTGCGGATTACTGCGGGTGAGGCGGACTTTAATTTGTTCGTTCCGGCTGACTGGTAATTGTTCTGTTAATTTCAGATCCACTTTTTGAGTGAGCAAGTTTGTAATTAACAACCGATATGCATAAATAATTCTAGAGTTATTACCAATCAATTTTTTATCTACTTGGCGCTCAATTAAATCGCGCTCTATTTTTAATCCTTCGTCAATACCTAAGTTAACTGTAAATTCTTGCCCTGGTGCAATATTCTCTAACTTTGTTGTACCGATAAAGATATTGTCACGAAATATATTTGCTTTCCCTGGTAATAAAGTTACCCCATTAGAGTTATTTTTGACATGAGCTTGTAAATAAGCAAAACTTACTAAGCGCGGCATTGCTACATAACTAAAGTGGCAAGGAAAATCATCCTGAAAAATTGTGGTTTTATGTGGTGCGCCATCACTGGGAATGTTACCGTTGCCATTCAGTTTAAAGTTGACGACGCTGCCTTCTTTTGTGACTTTTGCGACAACTGTTTCGGCTACAATGAAATTTTCCTCTGGTAGTTCGTAGTCTTCTTCAACAGCATCGCTGGCAGGAGCAGCCATAGTCATGGGCAGCATAGGTGCTCTTTTTCTCGTCATCAATTCTGGTTTTGGGTTTAAGCGTGGTATATCAATATACCAAGGTTCTAATTTTGGAGGTAGTGTTCCCAATCCTGGTTTAGCAGTAGAAAGGGTAAGAGCAACACCAAGCCAATCTTCACCAGTATTTTGCGTGATTTCTGCTAGATAGCTTATATTGACAATATTGTTTGTAATACTGGTGCGCAAGTCGTATAGGGGAGTCCAACTGGCACGATGAACAATGTAGGATACTTCTAGCTCAAATTCGCCCTCACTCTCAGGCTCGATCGCTACGCTCAAACTATAAGTTTCTTTGGGATGGGGTGTTTGCACTGTTTGCAACTGCTGGCGAAGGCTTTGTAATTGCTGCTCTAATTCTTTTTGCCTATTTTTACACTCAGTTGTGGAAATACCATATTCTGTATATTGACTTCCCAAAAAGTTGAGAAAATCCAACGTTTCGCTGAGGCTAAGATTTTTTCGCGCCAGGCTGATTGAAAATTGTTCCTCTGTTTTCTCGCGCAAGCCCTGGATAAAGCTAGACTGCAATGCTAAAGCATCAACTTGTGCTTGCAGATGCTGCCATTCTGCTTCTAATTGCTGGATTTGCTGAGTGAGGTGGGCGACTTTTGCTGCCACTGGTTCTGTAGAGAAGATGCGATCGCATCTAGCTTCGAGCAACCGCACTGAGATTTCGCCTTTGCCACTCACCCTAACTGATTCTGTTTCTATTGTGTCTGGCAGTGGAGCAATTACTAATTCTGTTTCTTGTCCTGTTAAGGATACTACACCCCGTCGTGTCACCAAAGCTTTGTCAGAATAAACGGTGACAGCTATAATCTGGCTTGCTACTATTTTGCGCACAGATGGCATCTCTGGGTTAACCACTGCCAGTTTCCCCCTTATTTTTACTGTTATGCAGGTTAATTTTTAATGTTTACAGACCTATACGTCAAGCAATTTCTAGGGATTAGGAAGAGGAGTGGGAGAGTAGAGGAGAATTCTTCCCCGCATCCTCTTCATTCGCCCTGTCCCCACCTCCCCTCGTCCTTGCGTCTTTGTTCAGACAGGGTAAAGTAAAAAGTCGCCCCTCTATCTACTGCGGCTTCTGCCCAAATTCGTCCCCCATGTTTTTGAACAAGCCGCTGTACCGAAGCAAGTCCTATACCTGTGCCTGAAAATTCTTGTTGAGAATGCATACGCTGAAAGGGACGAAATAGTTTTTGAGCGTAAGTCATGTTAAAACCTACACCATTATCCCGTACATAAAATTTGGACAAACTGTTAGATTCTAAGACAGCACCAAATTCAATTTTCGCTTCTTTACGTTTAGCAGTATACTTCCAAGCGTTAGATAATAAGTTTTCCAGCACTACACGCAGCAAAACTGGATCGCCATATACTACCAATTCTTCCTGAATTGTAGTTTCAACTTGACGGTTAAGCTCATTAGCTTTGAAATTTACTACAATTTCTTGAGCAATTTTACTCAGATTCACCGTCTGTGGTTGAATTTCGGTTTGTGAGAGTTTGTGTAATGACAGCATATGCTCAATTTGGGCATTCATGCGATCGCTGGCAATACCCAAGCGGTTGAGGAAAAACTTGGCTCGTTCATCGAGTTGGTTACCGTATTCACTCAACAATAGAGAACTATAGCCATCGATCGCACTCAATGGCGATCGCAAATCGTGAGAAAGAGTATAAGCAAATGCCTCTAATTCTTGATTGGCTGCTTCCAATTGAGCGGTGCGATCGCGTACTCTTTTTTCTAACTCTTGATAAACTTGGATATTTTCTATTGCTACTGAAGTGGTATCTGCTAAAGCTTGAATCAAACCTATTTCTTCGGTAGTGGCAAGGTGCGGTGTTGCCCAGTAGTTTCCGATTGCGCCGATAGGTGCTTCTTGACGAATTGGCACCATTACCAAGCTCTTGATAAAAGTGGGCTGATAAGCTTCATAAGGGATGCGTTCATCCTCATACACATCCTCTATAATCACTTGCTGCTGGTGCTGCATACACCAGCCACCAATGCAGATATTTATTGGAAAACGCCGTCCTTTCCACAACGGCTGTATAGCGTTTTCGTCGGCATAGAAACACATATCGCCTTCACGTAGCACGAAGGTAGCTCCGTCAGCACCAGTAAGTTCTCTGGCAGCTACGCGTACAATTGCCGTAATTTCATCTAAGCTACGTGCTAAAGAAAGTTCCTGAACTACCTTAACCAGTCTTTCCATTGCCTGATTTTGTTGTTCAAGGCGGCTTTGTGCAATTGCCCGGCGAGCGATCGGCGCAAGTCTCCACAACTGATTTTTACTAATGCAGTCCACAACACCTTCATTTAGATAAGTAGCGATTTCTTCTGGATTTGTATTTGCAGAAACTAAAATAAAGGGTATGTCGGGACATTTTTGTTTGGCTATTTCAAAGGCGGCGTGTCCAGTAAATTCAGGAACACTACTATTAGACAAAATTAAATCAAAACTATTCCCATTGAGGGCAGCAATATACTCAGAGCCTGAATTTGCCATGAATGTTTCACATTCAAAACCACCCTTGCTCAGTATTAACTGAATTAGTTCAACTTCCGTTGCATCATCTTCAACATGAAGTATACGTAGTCTATTCATGACCATTCTCAAACTTAGCTTTTATAATAAATTTCCTCACATATATAAATAATTAACTTCTGGTTATACAAAAATTTTTCTTAATTATGAGCAATAACTCTTTGATTAGAAGTAAATTTCAGTCTTACTTTATTTGAAGAACAAATAATTTAGTTTTTTAGATATTTATAAGTTTAACTATACATGGTAATTTGCAATGGTATGAGGTTTAAATCTCCTACTTAAATCATGAATCTTTATACTTGTTTTACTTTTGAAATATACACTATGCGATCATAATGTACTTTCATGGCTTATCTATGCACTGTGTGTGACTGTTCAGTACTTCTTAGACAAGAGTGAGCAAATAATAGGTAATGTTTTTCATTATTATCAATATTTCTTATTATGGCTGATGCATCACCTATCTATGAGAGGTTGCTTGTAAAGAAAAGCTTAAATTTAATAATTTATAGGACTCAACTAGTGATGGAGTGCTTCTGTATCTTAAGTTCTTACTAAGGAGAATACCTGTACAAAGTAAACAACAATGCGTTTACAAAAGCCAGAATATTGATACATTACTTAATTGTGTATATTGGGTATTCTGACTTCTGTATTCTGCATTATTTCAAAAAACAAGCCCCCAGCCTCTTTCTATCTAAAATTGCTAACCTCAAATCCAAAAAGTAAATAATTTAACTGCTTTCCTGATTTCGTTCACAACTAATAGCTGCAGTTTGTTCTGCAATCTGCTTGGCTGCGTCCATAAGATACTCAAAATAGGTGCGAGCAACAATAGATAGTTGTTTACCAGATGGATAAACCATATACCAATTTCGTTTAATTGGAAAATGTTCTACATCCAAAATAATTAAGTCTCCCGTATCTGGTAATAAAGTATGACGAGATAAAATAGAAATTCCCAATCCACCTGCTATAGCTTGCTTAATTGCCTCATTGCTCCCCAATTCTAACTTGACATTTACTGTTACCCCATGTTCATCAAATAATTTTTGCACGGCGCGACGTGTTCCCGAACCAGGTTCTCGCATAATAAAAGGTTCGTCAGCAAGACGTTGGATGGGAATATTTTTTTCATTTGCTAAAACGTGATTAATTGGTGCTAAAACTACTAAAGGATTTTCGAGAAATTGCTGGTAACTCACATCTAAATGTTCTGGAACTTGACTCATAATATACAAGTCGTCCATATTGTTTGTCATACGTTCCAGAATACCCTCATGATTTGTGACTTGTAGGGAGATTTCAATCCCTGGGTAAAGCTGGCAAAATGGCCCTAATAAACGTGGTATAAAGTATTTTGCCGTTGTAATAACTGCCAAACGCAATTGCCCTTGTTTTAGCCCTTTTAAGTCTGCCACTTTCATTTCAAACTTGGCTATAGTCTCAAAAATCTGGCGACAAGTAGCGTATAATTCTCGTCCTGCTTCTGTTAGATACAAACGCTTACCCACTTGTTCAAATAATGGCAACCCTACCGATTTTGTCAATTGTTTGATCTGCATAGAAACGGTAGGTTGGGTAAGAAAAAGTTCTTCGGCAGCACGAGTAAAACTACCGTGCCGCGCTGCTGCCTCAAACACCTTCAACTGATGCAGTGTTGCTTGATTCAATGCTAATTCTCCTCTTTTATGGCAACTAACCCAGATATAGCAGTTCTTATTTGCCTCGAAGACTGTTTAACTCTAATCCACCTTCTCTCCTGACGGTGTAGGTTTTAGTTTGCACCTACTCAAAATTGTCTGAATCGATCAAAACTGATACAGCACTTTACTTCCTGTCTTGAATAAAGCACAGAAGTGAAACATTTTGATTTTGGTGGCAGGAGGAATAATTACCCTCCCCTACAACAAGAGAGGATGGAGGAGAAGGTGTTGCATATTGCTATAAAACGAAAAACCGCTATAAATCTAGTATCACAGAATACTTGTCACTCCTATAGGGTGACTTACGCAAAAGTTATGAATTGTATATATAGATACAAATCTATATATTTCATCACAAAATGAGTATTTTCCTTATAGGACTGACAAGCTATTATCAAGACAACAAGCAAAGCGTAAGATGCCTTCCAGCCAACGTTGCACACCTTGAAGGTGTTTTTTGGGGATAGTAACCAACGTTGTACTAGCCTCGTCCTAACAGGTGTGTACAACGTTTTTCTCGATGTTAGATTTTAGGATTCTTCTGTAATTTTTGCAGGTAATATAGATAAATCTGGCAATTCTACTAACTCAGTTTCGACAACTGGTTGCTTAATATTTAACGGGAACCTCAATGGTTGACGTTCCTCTATCCAGCAACTGGCTACTGGCAAGGTTTGTTCTAATTCATCCAATGGTCGAGGAATAACCATTACGGCGTTTAATTCTCCAATGCGTTCTGCTTCGTACATTCCAGCTTCTACTGCTACTGCAACATTTGCCACGGAACCGCGAATAATGGCTGTACACAATCCTGCGCCGATTTTTTCATATGCTGCTAGTTGAACATCAGCAGCTTTGAGCATGGCGTCAGCAGCTCCTACCATTGCTGGAAAACCCCGCGTCTCTACCAAGCCTACTGCTTGGTTGCTCAAACGACTGTAGTTGCCATCCTCCGCAAAATTGCTGAGGCGGGTAGTAATAGGAAGTACTACATCTAAGTTGGGAAAAGGTCGGGGAATCACTAGGCTAGAAACATACTGATCGAATTGTTTCGCAGTCTGCTCACCAGATTCTACTGCCAGGCGGACATCAGCAATGTTACCCCGGATAATAGCAGTACAATGACCGCCACCTATTTTTTCATAGCCAATTAGGTGAACTCCCGCTGATTTGAGCATCATGTCTGCCGTACCAACGATCGCAGGAAAACTGCGGGTTGATACTAATCCCAAAGCACTATCTGCGAAGTTATCCCGACGACGGGATGTCTGGGCAGTGCTAATAGATCGTTGATTGTATGCGTCCATGTGAATTCTCCGGGGTTCTCAAAGGAAGGATGAAAGCGGGGATGAAGCCTTAAGGTAAAAGTACTTCATACTTATTACTTTCTGCTTCCTACTACAGGTGACAACTTACAATTAACACTTACTCAGATGGATCGTCAGAGTTGGATTTGTTTAAGGATTGTCTGTGGGGAAATAATGTAATCAACAGTTGTTGAATGCTCCCTTGTCCGTAGATGTGAGTACCGATAGCAGTAGATTCAGTACTAGGCTCTTGTGTATGCTCTTTTGGTTCTGGTTGTTGTGAAATTGGATCGGGATTAGGTGTGGTAATGGCGGAATTCAAAGAATTGTCTTGTCCGTTTGCCAAATTACCTGCATCTGTTTCGCCCGATACTGCGTTTGTAGAAGTGGAATTACTCTCAGAAGAAGTTGATGGTTTTATGCGATCGCTGATCGTATTTAAGTCAGAGATTTGGCGACTAGTGTCTCCCAAAACTGAACCAGGTGCGACTACTTGTCCCGATTCTACGGAACAATTGAAAATTGTTGTTGCTGAACCAATACAAGCATTTGCGCCTATTTTGCCTTTACCAACCATCAAAAAACCGGCCCCCAAGTTTGCTCCTGTTTCTACTTCTAAGGTTCCTTCATGGACTTTGAGGATTGCCCCCATACCAATACAAACCCCTGAACCAATAATAATTTTGCTGTTTGGAGCCGCTTGGAGTATCACCCCAGGTGCGAGAACTGCACTTGGATGAATAATAACCTCGCCACTGATGTAAGCATCAAAGTTATGACTCAGGCGCAGTGGCGGCACAGACATGGAAATTTTAACCTCGGAAGCCGGAATAAGTTACTGAAGAAGGCTGAAGTGTGAAAACTAAAATATGAAACCAAATATTTCATACTTCAGACTTCATCCTTCATCTTTGAATTTAAGGGCGTTGAATAATCGTTTCTAATACTCGACGTTTACCTTTGGGATCAATACCGATTAGACGCACGTATTCTCCTTGATATTCGGCAAGGTATGCCTCTAATGCAGCGATCGCATCTCTGATGTTAGTAGCTTGAATTTGTCCGCAGCTACTCCAAGAACCCATCCGAAAGCGTCTTTGATCTACGTGTTCAGCACTAATTTTATATCCACTCCCTAGAAGTTGTTGTAGCTGTTCAACAACCTCAGAACTTAATTTGGTGTTAGTAGCAGGTACAGTAGCTGTTGCAAAGGTGGAAGCACTAGCACCACCAAATGATGACTTTTGAGTGCCGGATGCAGAAACTGGGCCGTTAGGGCGTTGGATAATTGCTTCAAGCACGCGACGTTTGCCTTTGGGATCTATGCCAATCAAGCGCACATACTCGCCTTGGTGATTGTCCATACAATCTTCTAATGCCGCAACCACATCATTAGCAGAATGGGAATCGATTGGCTTGCAGCTTTGCCACGAACCGGTGCGGAAGCGCCGCTCATCTACGTGCTCCGTACCAATTTTATAACCACCTGCCAATAATTGGCGAACTTGGTCTACGGTTTCAGAGCTGAGTTTGCTGTTACCATTACCATTACCGTTGTAGCTACTGCCATTGCTGCTATAGCTAGAACTAGTGGGAGCTTTAAAAGAAGTAGGTGCTTTAACAGCGCCGTCTGGACGTTGGATAATGTTCTCCAATACACGTCGCTTGTTTTTGTCAATACCAAACAGGCGGACATATTCACCAGCATGATCTGCCAAACAAGTCTCTAAAGCTGAGATTGCTTCACCCAAGGATCTAGCTTCAATTGGCTTGCAACTAGTCCAAGAACCGGTACGGAAGCGCCGCGCGTCTACGTGTTCTGTACCGATTTTATATCCTTGCTCCAATAGATAGCGCAATTGCTCTACTGTTTCCGCACCCAAGCTACTGCTAGACACCTCACTGCTCCTTTCTATTCCATTAATGGCTGTACTTGTATAAGTTTGCTCTAATTCGTTGCGAATTGTTCTGATACATTTACTGTCAGCAGCACATAAATAACCTGCTCGTAGTGCCTGGTTAATACCAACCACATGGTGGGCAAATTGCTTATCTTCTGCTTGCACATCTGGCAAGCGATCGGCTTGCTGCTGATTAGTAATGATGGCTCCCGAAGGCACGTATTTGCCTGGTGGTACTTCTACATCTTGAATTAAAGCGTGCATCATCACGATGCATCCCGATCCAACCCTGGCATTAAAAACTGTAGAGCGAAAACCGATAAAACAGTCATCGCCTATATAACAAGGGCCGTGAATTAGAGCCATATGGGTAATACAGCTATTGCTCCCAATCCAGACCGAGTATTCCTGTTGATCGTCGCCGATGACGCGGCCTTTATCCAAGCCATGAACTACTACACCATCTTGAAGGTTGGTGTTTGCACCAATATAAAATGGTGTTCCTTCGTCTGCCCGAATCGAAGTACCAGGTGCAACGATGACGTTCGCTTCTATTTTTACATCCCCAATCACATGAGAAAAAGAATGCACAAAAGCTGATGGATGGATACTTGGTTCAGCTAAATTCTTTGACCACGGGGTTGGGGGAGCCGCCTCCGCGATACTGCGGACTGCCATTGCGAGATTCCTCCTCAGTTGAGTTCTTTGTCATTTGTCCTTTGTCATTAGTCATTCGTCTTTCAAAAACCAATGACTAATGACTAATGATCAATGACTTATCGATATTGATTTTTTTTGCTATAAACTAGGCGATCTTCAACGTGAACTGTATCAATAATCGCCACTACTGCCGCATCTATAGGACGCTGTTCATTACCAAGAATTTGGCGAGCGGAACTGCCACGACTGACAAGTACCCATTCATCCACTCCCGCACCAACACTATCGGCAGCCACTTCGTATTCTGGCAGAATACGCCCCTCTTCATCTACTAATTGCAACAACAGTAGTTTGACACCTCTAAGACTTGGATCTTTTTGAGTGCTAACTACTGTGCCGCGTACTTTAGCAATTTGCATTACACTTTACGGTCTTCTACCGAAAGGACGAATCGCATTAACGTTTTCACGGAACTGTTCTACATCTTCGGTATATCGAATCGGTAGAACGTATTCTAAGTTTTCGTGGGGACGAGCAATGATATGAGTAGACAGCACCTGTCCGCCATTTACTCGCTTGACGGATTCAACTCCTGCTGCGACCGAAGCTTGTACTTCCGAAACATCTCCCCGTACAATCACTGTGACACGACCGCTACCGATTTTTTCATAACCCACTAACGTAACACGAGCAGCTTTTACCATCGCATCAGCAGCTTCCACTACTGCGGGGAAGCCAAGCGTTTCTACCATTCCTACTGCAATTGACATAATTTTTTAATTCCTAAGAAGCTTCCAACAAACGAATCAACGAACACAAGCAAAGCTAGCTACAAGAAGGCAACCCCGTTTATGAATTGTTTTGATGTTAAAGTCTGCCTAAGTGCGGAACTGCTCTACAGCTTCGGTGTAACGAATAGGCAAGACGTATTCTAGGTTTTCGTGGGGGCGAGCAATAATGTGAGTAGAGACAACTTCACCACCATTGACTCTTCTAGCTGCTTCAATTCCTGCCGCTACTGAAGCTTGTACTTCAGATACGTCTCCACGAACAATTACTGTCACCCTAGCACTACCGATTTTTTCGTAGCCTACCAAGGTGACACGAGCGGCTTTCACCATAGCATCAGCAGCTTCCACTACTGCCGGAAAACCCTTTGTTTCAATCATTCCAACTGCAATAGGCATCGCAGATCTCCTAAACTAATTAATGCGATAAGTACTCTTTCTACTGAAAATTTTGACGGGGGTGCTCATCTTGAGCTAATTAACTGTTCTCAAATTAAGCATAGGAAAGCTTGGTGCCCCTGACAATATAAATTAGTATAATAGTTTATAATAAAATAGTTTAAAAAAACTTAATAATATTTTATTAGGTGCATTTTGCTCAACTAATCTTCATGGATTCCTAGAGCAGCTACTTCTGTTTTATAATTTTTTTATTACATTACACTTAAACAGGTTCATACAGTCACAAATTCCATCTTCAAGGAGAACGGCAAATTACCTAAAGGTAGTACAGTTGCGCTTCCTCGGTTTTTGTTATCTGTACAGAGCATCCATTAAAAATAAGTATAAGTTTTGCTTATAATTGATATTAATGGCTGTTTTCATGCTAGAAACCTCAAGCTAATCAAGAGAGGGTAGCATAGAAAGAGTAAACCTCTGTGTTAGGAAGAGGATAATGATTTTTTCCATATTCTCAGTGGAAAAGTGAAATAATGCTACCTAAACAAGACCGAAAACTAAAAACATCAAATCCAAATTTATTCAGTTCATTTAGTAAAGAAAATAAATACAAGCTGAGATGTCAAGGGAAACTTAAATGAACCAATTTCTGTTCTCAACAACTTGGTGGATACCATTCTATAGCTTATTAGGAGCATTGCTAACTTTACCTTGGGCAATGGGAATAGTTCGGCGCACAGGCCCAAGACCTGCAGCTTATTTTAATGTCTTGACAACAATTTTAGGTTTTGTTCATAGCTTGTTTGTCTTCAAGCATATTTGGGATAGAGGACAAGAAAATTTTGTTGTCACCTGGTTTAGTGCTGCGGATTTAACAATCTCCTTTGCTTTGGAAATTTCACCAGTTAGTGTTGGAGCAACAGTTTTAATTGCAGGACTAAGTTTACTGGCACAAATTTATGCTTTGGGTTACATGGAAAAGGATTGGGCATTAGCCCGATTTTTTGCCTTAATGGGATTTTTTGAAGCAGCACTCAGTGGTTTAGCAATCAGTGACTCCTTATTCCTTAGCTATGCATTGCTGGAGATGCTGACGCTTTCTACTTACTTGCTGGTAGGATTTTGGTACGCTCAACCATTGGTAGTAACAGCAGCACGAGATGCTTTTTTAACTAAGCGTGTAGGAGATTTGCTGCTGTTGATGGGAGTGGTAACCCTTTCGACGAAAGCAGGCAGTTTAAATTTTTCAGATTTATATGAGTGGACGCAAACAGCACAGTTAAGTCCTTTAACATCAAGTTTGTTGGGGTTAGCATTAATTGCGGGGCCTGCGGGTAAATGCGCTCAATTTCCGCTACATTTGTGGTTAGATGAAGCGATGGAAGGGCCTAATCCAGCTTCTGTGATGCGAAATTCAATGGTGGTAGCTGGAGGTGCATATTTGCTCTACAAATTGCAGCCAATTTTAGCACTTTCACCGATCGCTCTAGATGCTTTGGTCATTATCGGTACGGTAACGGCAATTGGCGCTTCTTTGGTATCGATCGCCCAAACAGATATTAAACGTGCTTTATCTCATTCCACCAGTGCATACATGGGGTTGGTGTTTTTGGCGGTGGGCTTGCAGCAAGGAGGAGTAGCTCTGATTTTGCTATTTACTCATGGAATCGCCAAAGCTCTATTATTTATGAGCGCAGGTTCGGTAATATACACCACGACTTCTCAGGATCTTACAGAAATGGGTGGTTTGTGGTCGCGCATGCCAGCAACCACCTCTGCTTTTCTTGTCGGTGCAGCCGGGATGGTATCGCTGTTGCCTCTGGGAAGCTTTTGGGCAATGCTATCTTGGGCTGATGGCTTAGTTGTAGTTAATCCTTGGGTGTTGTGGGTATTAGTGCTTGTCAATGGTTTGACAGCATTGAATTTGACGCGGGTGTTTCGATTGGTATTTTGGGGTGAACCGCAGCAGAAAACCCGTCGTGCTCCAGAAGTTCACTGGCCGATGGCATTGCCAATGGTATCTTTGACAGTAGTGACTTTGTTATTACCCGTGATGTTACAGCAGTGGTATTTGCTGCCAACTTGGGAAAGTGTCAATTGGTTTGTAGTGTCGATATTAGTTTTGTCTACTTTATCAGGAGTAGCGATCGGCTCTACAATTTACTTACACAAGGCTTGGTCAAGATCAAGAGTCCTGGTTTGGAGATTTTTCCAAGATTTGTTGGGATATGACTTTTATATCGACCAAATTTATCGGGTGACAGTAGTTAGTGCTGTTGGGCTGCTTTCTAAAATTTCAGCTTGGAGCGATCGCTATCTGGTAGATGGTTTGGTTAATTTAGTTGGCTTTGCAACTATGTTCGGCGGGCAAAGCTTAAAATACAGTATTTCTGGTCAATCTCAAGGTTACCTACTAACTATACTCGTAGGCATTAGTATCTTAGGTTTCTTTATTAGCTGGTCATTAGGTTTGTTGAAAAATTTGCCTTTTTAGAGTTTAGGGGTTAGAGGCTAGGGGCTAGGGTCTCGTGAAAAAATATTCTCTACTCTCCAATACACAATCCTTAGTCCCTAGTCCCTAATCCCTAGTTCCTAGTCCCTAATCCCTAGTCCCTAGTCCCTCCTATGCTCAGTGCTTTAATTTTACTGCCGTTATTAGGTGCGGCTTTAATCTGTGTCTTACCTTCTGATATTGCTAAACTACCTCGTCGTGTAGCTTTGGTATTTGGCAGTCTTGCATTTTTATGGAATATTGTTTTAACCACCAAGTTTGATCCAACACTTACAAGTCAACAATTTAGGGAATTCTTACCTTGGATAGATACCTTAGGTTTGAACTACCATTTGGGAATAGACGGTTTATCTTTACCGTTATTATTGTTGAATGGACTGCTGACTTGTGTAGCTATCTACAGTAGTGATGAAGACTTACAAAGACCTCGATTTTATTACTCCTTGCTTCTGCTGTTAAGTGCTGGTGTCACTGGCGCATTTCTAGCACAGGATTTACTGCTATTCTTCCTGTTTTACGAACTAGAACTGATTCCCCTTTATTTACTGATTGCCATTTGGGGTGGAGAACGGCGGGGATATGCAGCAACAAAGTTTTTGATTTATACCGCCGTTTCTGGAATTTTGATTTTAGCAAGCTTCCTGGGTATGGTGTGGCTGAGTGGTGCTCCTAGCTTTGCGATGGAGACGTTAAATACTTCTGCTTTACCTGTAGCTACACAAATTCTCCTGCTGGTAGGAATTTTAATTGGTTTTGGCATCAAAATTCCTTTGGTTCCCTTCCATACTTGGTTACCAGATGCTCACGTTGAAGCTTCTACACCTATTTCAGTATTGTTGGCTGGAGTATTGTTAAAGCTGGGAACTTACGGTTTAATTCGCTTTGGTTTATATTTATTGCCCGAAGCTTGGAGCATTCTTGCTCCTACTTTAGCAACTTGGGCAGTGGTGAGCGTGCTTTATGGTGCATCCTGTGCGATCGCCCAAAAAGACATGAAAAAAATGGTGGCATATAGTTCCATAGGGCATATGGGCTTTGTACTGATTGCTGCGGCTGCTGCCACCCCCTTAAGCATCTTGGCAACAGTCATGCAAATGGTTAGCCACGGTTTAATTTCCGCGCTGCTATTTTTGCTAGTAGGAATTGTGTATAAAAAAGCCGGAAGTCGCAATTTAGATGTACTTCGAGGGCTATTTAATCCAGAACGAGGGATGCCTGTCATCGGCAGCTTGATGGTGTTGGGTGTGATGGCTAGTGCAGGTATACCAGGAATGTTTGGATTTATTGCTGAATTTGTGGTGTTTCGCAGCAGTTTTGCAGTTTATCCAGTACAAACTTTGTTGTGCATGATTGGTACTGGTTTAACAGCCGTTTACTTCTTAATTTTGATGAACCGCGCCTTTTTTGGACGCTTGTCTGCCCAGGTGGTAAACTTGCCACGAGTTTATTGGAGCGATCGCGCTCCTGCCATTGTCTTAGCTGTGCTGATTGTAGTTTTTGGTATTCAACCAAATTGGTTAATACGTTGGACAGAAGCAACAACTACAGCAATTGTGAATACTCAAAGTGTTGTTGCTAATGTTTCTGTGGTAAAGGCAAAAGGTACAAATTTAGTCATTAGTCATTAGTCATTAGTTAGTAGTTATTAGTTATTAGTTGGTTGTAGACCACTAACTACTATCCACTATCCACTAACTAATTACTACTCCCATTTTTCAGGAGAATTTTGTAATGGTAACTGCTACAAATAAACCTACTAAACATCCATTAGCTGAATATATCGAGCGTCTGGAATCAGGAGGAACATTACTTCCTAATACCGCAGAAAACGTATTAGAAGTAGTAGGCATTCTTAAAAGTTATGGTGTAGTTTTAGATGCCTACTCTAAAAATCTTATTTATATTGCCGAAAATCAATTTTTAGTATTCTTTCCTTTTTTTAAATACTTTAATGGAGAAATTTCTCTCCAAAAGCTACTTCGTCATTGGTCACATGATAGAATTAATTTTGAATATGCCGAATATTGCCTAAAAGCAATGTTATGGCATGGTGGCGGCGGTTTGGATAAATATTTAGATACAAAAGAATTTCAACAAAGAGCACAAGCAGTTATTCAAGCTAAATTTAAAAATAATCCCATCATTATGGGAGTTAATCAACTTTTTCCCGATTTCTTAGTTGAGCAGTTGCGTGTTTCTGCATACTACAGCGGCTTGGGACAATTTTGGAGAGTAATGGCTGATATTTTCCTTGAGTTATCAGACCGTTATGATCGAGGTGAAATCAAATCAATTCCCCAAGTTGTAGATCATATCAAAGCAGGTTTGGTAGCAAATGCCAATAAGCCAATTACATACTCCGTTAAAATTAAAAATCAAGTTTATGACATCATTCCTGCAAGTGTGGGTTTAACTTTCCTTGCAGATACAGCAGTTCCTTATGTAGAAGCTGTTTTCTTCCGAGGAACACCTTTTCCTGGTACTGTTTCATTCAACGCTCAAGCTTATCAAGTTCCGCCAGATCAAGCTAAATTTCAGTATGGCGCTTTATATGCCGATCCGCTACCTATTGGCGGCGCAGGTATTCCTCCTACCTTGTTAATGCAGGATATGCGTCATTTTCTCCCAGAGTATTTGCATGAAGTATATCGTCGCAGCCGTCGGGGAGAGGATGATTTGCGAGTGCAAATTTGTATGACATTCCAAAAGTCAATGTTCTGCGTGACAACCGCCGCGATTGTAGGATTAATGCCCTATCCTGCGGATACTCAAAATTCAGAAGAACAAAGGCTAAATCGAGTGTATTTAGCAAAGTGGATGGATAGACTGCAAACCTCACAGTTGAGAGAGGTTAATAGTTAGGAAATATTCTTTGTGTCTTTGTATTTTGGTGATTCATGTATCAATTTTTTCATGTCAAGGCGTGAAAAAATATGCCTGGAACTAAAGTTCCAGGCTAATAGCTTAAGATAAAAAGCAAGTGAATCTGCCTTAATAAACTAAAATATGTAAAATATCTAAATTATAACTAGAATAAACTACTAAAACTGGTAAAAATACATTTTTAAAATTAAACAAAAAGAGGCAAGCTCACCTCTTTTTGAAGCTTTACCTCTTTCAATAAGGCTATTTACTTTTTAGAACCTGTCATTGCTGACTATAACGCACCTAATTGAAGCATTATCTAAGTAAGCCTTGAGCATCAGACTTGAGAACGATCCGTCAAAATTTCGTAGCCAGTTTCTGTCACCAACACGGTGTGCTCGAACTGAGCCGACAAAGCATTATCCACAGTCACAGCAGTCCAGCGATCGGATAAAATTCGGGTGTACTTAGAACCAGCATTGAGAATTGGCTCGATCGCCAGTGTCATCCCGGCACGTAGTTTTACATTTGGCATATCACGGGTGCGGAAGTTGAACACAGAAGGTTCTTCGTGCAGATTGCGCCCGACACCATGCCCAGTAAAGTCTTCCACTACGCTGAAGCGATTAGCCTTAACATGATCTTCGATTGCTCCAGCAATATCCATCAAGTAATTTCCAGCTTTTACCTGTTCAATACCTTTATACAGCGCTTCTTCGGCGACGCGAATCAGTCTAGCAGCTTCTGAGGTAACTTCACCTACAGCAATAGTAATGCAGGAGTCACCATGAAAGCCTTCATAATAAGCGCCTGTATCTACTTTTAAAACATCACCAGCCCGGATGACTTTCTTGGGATTGGGAATGCCATGTACAACTTCATTATTGATGCTGGCACAAATAGAACCAGGAAAACCGTGATATCCCTTAAAACTTGGTGTTGCACCCATTTCCCGGATGCGTTTTTCCGCATGAGCATCCAAGTCTGCTGTAGTCATTCCTGGCTGCACCAGTTCAGAAATCTCTTTGAGCACGGTTGCCACTATTTTTGCCGATCGCCGCATAATTTCTATTTCACGCGGCGATTTAATTTCAATACCTCTACGCTGCCTTTTAGAGCGATTATCTTGAGCTGGCTGAGAAAGCAGATTACTTAAAATGTTCATGGGAAATTGATTATTGTTTGCGCCTTGCTGCTTAAATGGCTATTTTTTTCTATCTTAAGCGGTAGGCATAAATAGTGGTTCGTTGTTTCTTGCTGGAAATAATTAGCAAATAACGAACCTGATAATTATGTTTATTTACGCCCGGTTACTTAATCGAGAAGTAATACATATACTTAAATTAACTTATTTTTTGCCTCATATTTTGTTCGTAGATTTTTGCTACTGAAAACTAAATGTGATTTTAATTCTCAATTTTCAATCTCTTACTGCCCAGAATTGATGGCAATGTCTCCAGTCATACCTGCCTCTGCATGCCCTGGGATCGGACAACGTAAGCTATATTTTCCTGGCTTAAGTGCTATAAATACCCATTCTGCCTCAGCACCAGGCTTTAGTTCCATCTCGTGGATTGCTCCTTTAACTTCTACTTTTCCTGCTTCTACTTTTTGTGTCCAAATGTTATCAGCAAAATCTTTGGCAGTGAAATAGTGCTTTTGCGCACTGGGATTTACTAGCCGAAGTGTGTAGCGTTTACCAGCTACAAATTCCAAATGATTTGGCTCAAACTTCAGTTCGTTGACTGCATTACCGAGGCTGACTGTCACTTCGGTTGGTGTTTGTTTCAGTAAATCTCCTGAATTCTTGGCTGCTAATGCAGGAGTAGTAACAATGAAATTAAAACACAACAGCAATACTACTGTGAAGTAAATACACTGTAGGAATTGCCAGGAAGTTTTCGCAACGAACTGAATCATAGCCTTTCATCTCAAGAAGTTAATTACTGATTTTTGTTTGTACCATTAACGATTAGTCATTAGCCATTAACTTTTTTTACCTAATATTTTTATTTGCTGTTACAGATGAGCCAGCTGTGACTACAACAATCTTATCTGGATGAAGTAACTCCTTCGCTGCTTGATTGACTTGCTCAAGAGTGACTGCCGCAATTTTATCGGTGAAAGAGTACAATTCCTCTTTATCCAGCCCCCATACTTCATTCATCAAAATTCTGGATGACAAATCTTCTGGATCTGCCAAGGAGACATTATAGTTACCGATCAAATTGCGTTTAGCTGTCTCCAATTCCTCTGCACTGATGCCTTGTTGATGAATTTCTGCCATCAATCTGCGGGTGCTTTTGATTGCACGATTTGTATCTTCTGGGGCTGTTTGCATTTCAATCAAAAATATCCCCAGATTTTTTCCTGTTTGGAAGGTGCTATAAATTCCGTAAGTCAAACCTTGGCGATCGCGTACTTCTGTTCCCAATCTGCTAGAGAGGGTATCGCCACCTAAAATTTGATTCAGGATTAAAGCTGCATAATAACGCGGATCTTGGCGGTTAATTCCCGTGTTACCCATATAAGTAACCGCTTGGGTTTTACCTGGCAGCACTAGATTAGCACGTACAATTTTGTCTGGTATTTTTACTGATGGATATTGTAATTTTGGGGCTTCACCGCTAACTTGCCAAACACCAAACTCAGCTGCAATTAGCGATCGCACTCGCTCAGGAGCAAAATCTCCCACTAATGTTAGCACCATCATATCTGGGCGATAATGTTTCTGCTTAAAATCAATCACATCCTGACGGCGAATTTGCCGCAAACTCTTTTGAGTGGGAAAAGAGTGTAAGGGATGATTCTGCGGATAAAGAGTTTGTATAAATGTTCTTTGTGCAACTTCTGCCGGATCGTCTAATTCCTGCTTTAGATCCGTTAAAGCCTGTTGACGGGAAAGTTCCAACTCTTTTGCCGGAAAAGTCGCATTTTTGACTACATCTCCTAAAATCTGTAACAGAATCGGTAAGTCTCCTGCTAAACCTTTACCTTCAATTTCCACACCTTCACGGTAAGTATCAAATTCCAAGCTTGCGCCACGTTCATCTAAAATGTTGGCAAGTGCATACAAATCCCTAGTTTTGGTACCGTTCATCAAGTTGTCTGCAACAAGAGATGCCAACCCAGCTTTATCTGCTGGATCGAATTCCGCACCAGCTTTGATATTTCCACTCAAGGTGAGTGTGGGAGTACTTCGATCTGGCAACAGCAACACTCGCAACTTGTTAGGCAACGTGAATTGCTGTGGCAAACTCATAATGACAGGCGTTGTTGTTACATCCACCACTGGAAGATACTTCGCGACTTCATCAGGTAACTCGGTTGAGCCGGAAGAAAAATTTTCTTTAATTTGTGTCGAAGATGGTTTGGCACTACTATTATTTTCTGCCTGGATCTGGCTTGGTTCAAAAAAGCCGACAGTACGTGCTTTTTGTTTGAGATATTGATTAGCGACACGTTGCACATCTTCGACACTCACCTGACGAATCGCTGCTAAGTAACTATCTGTATATTTATAATCACCAGTCGTAGTTTCATTGTTCCCTAATTGCATGGCTTGACTGGTAATATCCCGGTTTTCCAAGATCACAGTAGCTTCTAGTTGTGCCTGTGCACGATTTAATTCTGCTTTTGTAACTCCTGTTTGAGCTAAATGGGCGATCGCTTTTTGCATCACTGAGTCAATCTTTTTCAAACCGCGATCGGAAGTCGCAGTCACTGATAGTTCGTACCAACCTGCTTCGCGTAAGCTCGTAACATAACCAGTCAAATCAGTTGCTAAACCAGATTCTATTAACGCTTGATAGAGGCGAGAATTCCGTCCTTCCGTCAAAATATAATCCATCACATCTAGTGCTGGCACATCTGGGTGATTCGCAGCAGGCAAAGGATACACGGTGTATAAAAGTGCGTTTGCTCCCGGTTCTCGCAATACCAGAGAGGAAGACGTAGAGAAATTATCAAACATATTCCCCGTGTCTCCGTGTCTCAGTGTCTCCGTGTCCTCTTGATTCCCCGTGTCTTGTCTATCCTTCTTCTGTATTTTCCCAAATATCTCCTTCACCGCTGTCAAAGTTTTGGCAGTGTCGAAATCACCAACAATCACTAAAACGGCATTTTCGGGGCTATAAAATTCTTTATAGTACTTTTGTAATTGCTGAACTTGAAATTTCTCGACATCAGCTTTGGTTCCACCTATGGGCAAGCCGTAAGGATGCTTAGGAAAGGTTGCTCTCAAAACAGCTTGACTGAGGCGATACTCTGGATCATTTTCGTAACCCTGTAACTCGGAAATTACTACCCGCTTCTCGCTAGCTAATTGTTCGGCATCAAGCAGAGCATTTTCCATTCTATCCGCTTCTAATTCCAAAAGAGCGTTGAGCTTGTCGCGCTCTGCTGTATTGTAATATGCAGTTTGGTCGTAGCTAGTGAAGGCGTTGGAGTCACTACCCAAAGCACTAAACAAGCGCCCAAATTGAATCGGACGATTTTTCGTGCCTTTAAACATCATGTGTTCTAACTGGTGGGCAATACCATTCACCCCTGGTTCCTCGTTGCGTGAACCCACCTTGTACCACACCTGCACTGTCACCACTGGCGCGGAATGGACTTCCTTTGTCAGGATAGTAAGATTATTTTCTAGTACTGTTTTCCGGACGTTGTCTGTCACTAAATTTCTTTGTGTTTTTTTTAAAATATTTTCATTGCGATTATTTACTCTAGTAGATCCGACATTGATTTGACTTGTTGCAGATCCATTCCCCAGTAGCAAAACCACAATCAAACAAAGACTAAACACAAAAATTGGCAAACGATATCTATGCGATACGATAAGAACACCCATGTATTTGCTGAAAGCATTTACAAATTAGATTACAGATTTTTCTGACTATAGCGTGTTCTTCATTACTTGAGGCTTTTTTTAACTTAATTCTATTTTCTCAAAAAGCTATAAGGTTAGTCTACTAGCTACGGCTAGGGGAAATTCTTTGCAAGAGTGGACTAAATTTTAATAGTTTTGAACTTCTCAAAATCATCGCTAAAAACATGGGTGATTCAGTAGATTGGGCAGAGTCTGCAATTTCTTACGAAACCTTTGTCAGACAAGCCAATGGTATGTTGGTACCGCAAAGCTCGTCACCAAAAATCATCGCGACGATGCTGCGCCTTTTAGATGTTCAACCAGGGATGCGAGTTTTGGAGGTGGGGACAGGTTCTGGATACAGTACAGCAATGCTGGCATACTTGGTAGGGAAAACTGGTTATGTCGTTTCTTTAGATATAGACTCAGATTTAGTTGAGCGTGCTACTAAATTATTAACCTCACAAGGTTTTGACATGGTAAAGGTAGTAGCAAAAGATGGTAGAGAAGGTTATTTACCTGCTGCACCTTTTGATCGCTTAATTGTTTGGGCAACAGGAGATACTTTGTCACCCGCTTGGGTGGAGCAAGTAAGCAAAAATGGTGTAATTGTCGCTCCTATTCGACTTCTGCCACTAGCAAACACTACAGCCATAACTCGTGTTTGGATTAACTGCGATCGCATTCCGAAAGGAGAAAAATTGATTCCTGGAGGTTTTGTTCCCTTAAGTAATCAACCCCGCTATCAATGGCACGGCTATGCTGAAGAAGCGGATTTAGCTGTATTAGAAAATTATCAACCTGTAGCTTGGGTGAGTTCACAGTGGCTGCGAAGTGAAAAGGCAGCCCAACACAAGCCAAAATTTCTGTACTTATTACAAACTGCTTGCCGTCAAGATAGCCCTCTTCAAGACAACGAGGATGTGATGGGGCTGCGAGCTTATCTGTTGGCTACTAATCCACATGGGCTGACAACAGCTTCAACACCAACCCTTGGGTTTGGTAGTGCGATCGGTATCAGCCAGCCTGATAGTTTAGCGCTGCTGTCTGAGTTGGATAACGCCTATGTTAAAGCGGGGACAGATGCTGCTGCAATAACTCTAGCTAACTGTATTGCTAACTGGCGTGCATTTGGAAAACCTGGTTTTGAACAACTTCGTGTAATTCTTAATAAAATGCCTTCTCGTTGGACAGTACAGGCAAAATTACCCTTGTTTGAATGAATTATAAATTAAGTTTTGTTAATACCCGAATAAATTCCAGCGGTAAGCCATCGGCATCGGCAATAAAAGTGACTTCGTAAATGCGATCGCCTATTTGTTGCTGCGTCGGTTCTAAAAGTACCTTGAGCGGTTGCAATTGCTCTGGTTGATTTTGTGCAGCCAAAGCAAAGCGCTCTTGTAAACTTGTTAACCAACTAGGTAAATCAATCGCGATCGCAGTGAGATCAAAAGACAAATGGTAGTAACCTACATAATGTTCGTCAGCAAATGTGTCTGGCGCTGGTTTTGGTTCAGGTATTTGGATCAGTTCAATTCTGCCACCTAGCCCTTCCATCCAACAAGCGAGGGTGTAGCCTGTAGTGAAGCGATCGCAAACTGTGAACCCCAATTGCTCGTAGAAGGCGATCGCTCGATGAATATTAGCAGTGCGAATTGAAGCATGATGCATAAGAGAAGGGGTTAGAGGCTAGGGGTTAGGGGCTAGTTAAGAGATAGAAACAATAGGCTAGCGATTAAAAATTAAAAATTTCTTTTTTACATATTCTCATTACTTAATTTTTAATCCCTAGTCCCTAGCCCCTAGTTCATTCAAACAATCTGAAATAAGGGTAGCGTACTGGTACACCAGGTTCTTTGTCTAAATCAAAATTAATAACTTCCCAACAAGGTTCTTCAGCGGGATCGGGGCTAAACTCCACTGGCAAACCATATAGGCGGGCGGAAGTTCCTTCCTGTTGCCCCCCTCGCCAAGGAGTACTACGCTCTAGGTAACCACTCATCAATTCCTGATAGCGGCGAGCAATAATCACCCGTGTTGCTCGATAACCTTGTGTATATAACTTGTCTAGAGCTTCGTGTATTTCAAATCGAATACCATCGGGATGAGTATGTTGCCGATACCATTCCCCATTCCACCTGCGCCAATGACGCCCAGACTGTAGATGAATCAACTCTCCAGTTTTGGGATTAGCTTCAAACGCCCCATGACGAGGACATAAATAAGTATCTGTTAGTGTCAGTGCCGGAATTGTCTGGCGGCAGTGGGGACACTGAATTTCGGGGCCAAATATTGGGTACTGCAAGCCTGGATTCATCATGAAGTGCGTACAAGAACAATGTTGTTGTCTTCACTAGTAGTGACGTTAGTTTTTTTTACACTTCTGCGCCACATGATTAGGGTACCTACTTACTGCTGCCTCAGTGAACGGTCTTGACGCCGTGATATCCTGGTTTTGCAACCAGTTTTCAAGGTTGGATTTCTCCAGTGTTCCTGAGTACCATATTCATAATTCATATTCTATCGTGTCAAACGCTTCCTACTGGTCTTCTGTGGACATTTCTCAAGCTTCCTTCGTCGCCAACAACGCTGTGGTCATAGGATCGGTGTGCATAGCAACAGGGGCAAGCATTTGGTATGGAGCAGTAATTAGGGCAGATGTAGAACGCATTGAAATTGGTGAATGTACAAATATCCAAGATGGAGCCATTCTACACGGCGATCCCGGTCAACCGACAATATTGGAAGATCATGTTACAGTCGGGCATCGTGCTGTCGTTCATTCCGCTTACATTGAAAGCGGTAGTTTAATTGGGATTGGCGCAGTAATTTTAAATGGAGTACGGGTGGGTGCTGGTAGCATTATTGGTGCTGGCGCGGTGGTAAATAAAGATGTTCCGCCTAAATCTTTGGTGGTTGGTGTCCCTGGAAAAGTAGTACGCCAAGTCACAGATGTTGAAGCCGCAGAACTGATTGAACACGCCGAGCGTTACAAAAAGTTAGCGCTCTTTCATGCTGGCAAAGGAACTGATATGGGTTTTGGCGCTCCCCATTGAGGAAGGAGGGGACAAGGGGCTTCAGGTGCAGGGAAGCAGGGGAGATGAGGAGAGAACAACTAACCACTGTACGGGCGGGTTTAGAAGATAAATTATCTGTTTGAACGTCAAGATGATTGGCAAAACCCGCCCCTACCAACGAACCAATGACCATTGACCAACTTTGTAAACATTCTTTACATAATCTATTGAGAAAAGTTGCCCACTTGGGCTAAAAATAAAAAATGAGAACAGTTGATAAAACTTTAAGCTCTATTTAACAGAGGGGTTCTAAATATGGACTTAGATATGCGTTTGCTTATTGTGTTAGCGCCGATCGCGATCGCTGCTGGTTGGGCAGTTTTCAATATTGGTGCTGCTGCTTTAAATCAATTGCAAAACTTTTTAAACAGAGAAGCCTAAACTATACTCCGCATCGTTAGTCAGAAACTGACTGTTTCTCTAGATGAGAGGCAGTCGGTTTTATTCTTGATTGCTAATTGTTAATTTCTAATGGTTAATTGTCCATTACCATTAGCGATTAGCTATTAACCATTAACCACTTGTGGATATCGACTCCTTACTCAAACCCTTTCAACGCTTTGGCGTCAATCTTGGACTAGAACGCATCCAAAAATTATTGGCGAAGCTTGGTAACCCCCATCACCAAGTTCCTGTCATTCACGTTGCTGGCACTAATGGAAAAGGTTCTGTTTGTGCTTATCTTTCTTCAGTGCTGACAGAGGCAGGTTATCTTACCGGACGCTATACTTCTCCCCATTTAGTCGATTGGACAGAACGTATTTGCCTCAACGAACAGCATATTTCCTCAGAGGAATTTTGTAATTTATTGCTACAAGTTCAAGCTGCCATTCCAGCAGACGGTGAGCCACCAACTCAGTTTGAAGTGATTACGGCAGCAGCCTGGTTATATTTTGCTCAACAAAAAGTTGATATAGCAGTAATAGAAGTTGGACTGGGAGGACGTTTGGATGCTACCAACGTTTGTGACAAACCTCTTGTCACTGTCATTACATCCATTAGCCGCGAACATTGGCAGAACCTTGGCCCCACTGTTGCCGATATTGCTAGAGAAAAAGCTGGCATTCTCAAACTAGGATGCCCTGCTGTAGTTGGAAACTTGCCACTAGATGCAGACAAAGTTGTGCGATCGCGTATTTTAGAATTGCACTGCCCTAGCTTTATGCCTCAAAGCGGTCGTCAAATTGCCACGGGATGGGCAGAATATAAATCAATTATAAATCCAAACAGCACAATTAAATATCCCTTACCGCTACAAGGACAAATTCAATTGACTAATTCAGCTTTAGCTTTGGCAGCTTTGGAAATTTTGCAACAAAGGGGTTGGCAGATTTCGGAAAAAGCTATTGTCAACGGCATGGCAAAAACCAAGTGGCCGGGGCGGATGCAGTGGACTAGTTGGAAAAACCATAAATTATTACTTGATGGCGCTCATAACCCAGCCGCAGCACAAGTTTTACGGGATTATGTAAATACCCTCAATACTCCCGTAGTCACTTGGGTGATGGGAATGCTCTCAACAAAAGACCACACGGATATTTTCAAAGCTTTATTGCAACCTCATGACCAATTGTATTTAGTACCTGTACCAGATCGTAGTTCAGCTAATCCTGAAGAATTAGCTGTGCTAGCTCAACAAATTTGCCCTGAATTAAACTTGTGTGTTGTTTATCCAGATTTATTATCAGGGCTAGAGGCTGCTTTTGCTTCAACAGATAATTTAGTCGTTTTATGCGGTTCGCTATATTTAATTGGGCATTTTTTAGAAAGTACAAGGGCAATGGTCGAGAAAAAATAAAGAGAGAATTTCAAATTAGAGACACAAAGTTTTGCATCTGGTTACTTTGATCAATCAACTGTCAATCATTGCTATCATCTGGTATTTGAGATTCGTCTCCCCAGTAATCCTAAACCCAAGACTTTCATACAGATGTAAAACTGGATTCATCTTAAGAACACACAATAAGACTGGAAGCTTTGCCTGCCGTGCGTCATTTAAGAGATTGTTAATTAAAGCAGTACCTACTCCTAACCTCTGATATTTAGGCAATATTTCAATATGGCGCAATTCAATCATATTGCTCTTGCGGTCAACTCCAAAAATCCCAGCATCATTGCTGTCAATTACAATAATTTGATCACAACCTGGGTAGAATTTCTGCTGCATATCACAGCGCTCTGCGACATCATCCCAACCACGGAGCTGCTCAACATAGTGACGCATATTAATTTTGTTCAACTGAAAAACGAACTCAAAGTCATCTTCTGTTGAAGGGCGTAACCAAAATTGCATCAGTCATCTTCAATCCTTGCTTTCTATTTTCGATTGGGAGTAAGGAATGGGTGAATTTTGAATCTTCACTAATTGCTACTCCCGTAAAAAAATTAACTAACTCCTTGTGCTATTCCACTCCTGTGCAGCATCTTCTAAAGCTTTATCAACTGTCTTCTCATCCAACATAGCTGCTTGCAAATTCTCATAAATTGCCTTTTGTAGAAGATTGAAATTCTTCAATTTAGGAGTTAAAACTTCTGCCTGTTGTAGTTGACTAGCGCTAATTGCACGTGCTTTATCTATAGTTGGGGCATTTGCTGGTACATTTTTAAAGTAACTATCAGATAATGCCTTGATTGTAGATGGTAGAACATTTGCTTGTTTCGCAAAAGCTAGCTGGTTTTCATCATTAGTAACAAACAAGGCAAATTTAACAGCAGCATCAGGTTGTTTAGTATCGCGAGGAATAACTACGTTCATGACAGCTACATTTTTTTTGCCAGTATCGCCAGTAATTTGAGGGGCAATGTCAGAATATTTAGCGATCGCTGGTGCATTTTTGCTAATCTGTTTTAAAAACTCTGCCCCTGAAGCTAATAATGCTGTTTCTCCAGCTTGATAAAGTTCAATAGCATGGCGGTGTCCCTGAGTTAAAACTTCTTTAGGAAGCAGTCCTTTTTTATAAAGATCTACCCAATACTGAAATGCTGCTTTGCCTTGAGGAGAGTTAAAAGCAGCTTTACCTTCGGCATCTACTAAGTTTACTCCCATCTGCACAAAAGATTCTAAAACTTCTCCGGAATCTTGCGGAACAAAAGTAACAAAAAAGGCATACTTACCAGTTTTATCTTTAATTTGTTGAGCTGCTTGTGCTAATTCAGTGTAAGTACCGGGTACTTTATTTATACCTGCCTGTTTTAATAAATCAGTGTTATAAATAGTTAGCCGTGTGGTGAGATACCAGGGTATCCCAAAACTCTTACCATTAAGCGTACTAGCTTTCCATATATTGGGCAGATAGGAGGAACGAACGTTATTTGGAACTTTTGTATCCAAATCTAACCAAGCATTTCGACCTGCTAATTGCGATGCAAAATCTGGATTTAGGTTAACAACATCAGGTGGCGTTTTTGCAGATACAGCTGTTAAAATTTTGTTTTGCATTTCTGCCCAAGGTATATCTACCCAGTTAATCTTTATACCTGAGTTTTGTGATTCAAAATTTGCAATCAGGCTTTGGAAGTAGTCGGTAAATTGAGGTTTGAGTTGCATAGTCCAAAACTCAACTTTTGCCGCTCCTGAAGATGCCTGTTTTGTGCTTGTGCTGACGTTACCTGTACTGCAACTGATAATCCAAGTTGTCAATAAACCAAGTAGTGCCCAAATAGTTAATTGTTTGAATTTTCGACTTTGAATCATTTTGTTTTGTAGTACTTGAATTCAACCAAGGAGAAAAGATGATGGATGCAGAATTTTCGAGATTATAAGGTCATTAGTCATTGATTATTCACCAATGACCAAGGACAAATGACTAAGGACAAAATAGCTTAACATTTAAATTTTTCAATTTAGCATTCATGCGGGCAAAACTGTGGTTAAAAGCTTCACGAGTCTGTTTGGTAAATCTAATAAAGGAGTTGGCATCGAACTTGCACCACAATGCGTGAATGTAGCCCGTTTACGCAAGCAACGCCAAGGTCTGAAACTAGACGCTTTAACATCTGTGTCAGTTCCAGAAGGTGTTTTTATTGATGGTCAAATTGCCGATCCTCCAGCAATGGCACAAATCATTCAGCAGGCACTCTCAGAAAGTAAAATCAACGCTTCTAGAGTGGCAACTGCTGTGACAGGACGAGATTCAGTTGTGCGTCTCATACCCGTTCCAGCAGAATTAGATGATAAAGAACTACGGGAGATGGTGTTAAATCATGAGGCAGGTTTGTATTTGCCTTATCCCCGTGAAGAAGCTGATGTAGATTATCAGAAACTTGGGTACTTTGTAGATGAGGATGGCATTGAAAAGGTACAGGTACTTCTTGTTGCTACTCGCAAAGAAATCACTGATACCTATATAAGAACATTTGAACAGGCAGGATTGCAAATCGATGTATTAGAGATTAACAGCTTTGCGCTGATTAGGACAATTCGCGATCAACTGCGGCAATTTGGGCCGCAAGAAGCAGCAGTGCTTGTCGATATTGAATTTGACAGCACAGAAATTGCCATTGTCGTTAATGGAGTACCGCAATTTTCGCGGACAGTGCCACTTGGAACTTATCAGATGCAAATGGCGCTAGCAAAGGCAATGAGTGTGCCTGCATCACGAGATATGGAGTTGTTGCGAGGAATTACCATTCCTTTAACTCCACAAGATGCAGGTAAAACTGGTGTTACTGAGGCAAATCCTGGATTAGCAGCGATGATGCGGGTATTAGGAGAACTTACAGACGAGCTGCGTCGTTCCATTGATTTTTATCTCAATCAAAGCGAAAACTTGGAAGTAGCGCAGATTTTTTTGGCAGGGGCGGGAGGCGGTTTAGCACAGTTGGATGAATTTTTTACGCAACGGTTGAGCTTACCAACTTCTCAAATAGATCCCGTCGGTGCTTTGTCATTGCAAATAGATGAAGAGAAATATCCGCCAGTGCAACGCCCTGGATTAGGAATAGTCCTTGGACTGGGAATGCGGGAGGTGTAGCAAAATGTACAGTTTAGAAATTAACTTTCTCAAAGATCGCTCAAGTTTCAAGGTAAAGAATGAAAAAAAGGTAAAACCAGCGCTTCCTGCTGGAAATTTTACTCCTGTGTATATAGGAGTTGGATTTGGCTTGATTTTTCCGCTGTTGGTGGGAGTTGGTTGGTGGTTCTTGCAAGCGAAAAATGCTGAGTTAGAGCAGCAAATAGCACAGTTAGAACAGGAGAATAAAAATTTAGAGGTACAGATAGGAAGTATTAACAAAATTAAGGAAGAAACCAACACAATTAAGGAACAAACACAATCTTTGGTTTCTGTATTCGATCAGATTCGTCCTTGGTCAGCGATGTTGCAAGAATTACGCGATCGCATTCCAGCAACCGTACAAATACAGAATGTTAGACAAATGGCACCCGTTGCCACCCAACAGGGACAGCCACCACCCAACCCTGCTGGAGGAATAGAAATTAATGGAGTGGCTCGCTCCTTCAATGATGTCAACGATTTCTTGCTTGTTTTACAACAATCTCCTTTCTTTAAACCGAGTGAAGCAAAAATTGTTTCTGCTGAATTAGTAGAAACACCAATAACAAATTCTGAGGGAAGGAGTATATCTAACAAAACAACATCAATGGTTAAATACACTATTCAATCTGCAATGAGTGATATTCCAGCCTCTGAGCTAATGCGGGAATTGGAGCAAAAAGGCACAGTAGGGTTAGTAACGCGCATTCGCAATCTGCAAAAAACAGGAGTCATTCAAAAATGACGCTGAGTGAAGATTTAAATTTTATTGACGCTGGAGAGTTCAACGAAGGGACATCAGGTTTCCCCGTTGTTTTTGGCATTACCTTTACACCCAAAATAATTGGCATTGTAGTGGGAGTTTTAGGAATTGCTGGAGCACTTTTTATGGTGTTGAATTTAGTGATGCCAGCTTGGGAATCCTTTCAACAGCAGCAAGCAAAGCAAAACGATCTGCAAGGACAAGTAGAGCAAAAGAAATCTACTATCAAACAGATGGACAAGGTAAAACAGGAGCAAATCGAGGCAAAACAGCAGCAGATCCAAGTATTAGCATTGTTTGCTGACGAGAAAACATTGGATACATTACTGATCGATTTGAATCGTTTGATTGAGGCTGGGAACGGGAAACTTGCTTTCAATGCTGTCAGAGCCAAACTAAGGAGATTTACCCCAGCCGCTAATAAACCTGAACCAATCACAGATAATTCTCTAGGGCCAGGAGTTAACGGCAAATTGAAGCGTAGTAGTATTAGTATCGATATCGTTGGCACCTATGAACAAACACAATCAATTCTCCGCAACATAGAGCGTTTACAGCCTTTGCTCGTAGTGAAGGACTATCAATCTAGCCTGGCTCCAGAAGCTGCTCCTGAAAGAGATAAAGCATTACGTAGAATTGGCCCAGCAGCGATTTCTACATCTTTCCAATTGCAAGCATTAATGCCACTTAATCCAGAGGAAGTTGCCGCTGCTCAAGCAGCTCCTAAAAAGTAATGGAAAGCAAAAGAAGGCAGAAGACAGACGGCAGACGGGAAGACTTGGAAATAAACAAGTCAGATGGCAGATGGAAAGGAGAAGAAAAGACAAGGAGTTTGCTCTCAAAGTGTTAATTACATAGACTTTCAGGGAAATATACAAGTAATCAACTGCGCTCTGACTTACGTACAAATAATTAGGAAATAGATCCTGTTTTCACTGAATAAGTAATTCGGTAATGATTCAAACCTGTTTTCACAGGAATCAGCTTCTCAGTCGGAAAATTATTTCCAGACTAGATAGTACAAATATTTGGAAAATTGTCTAAAAATTTGGTGTTTTGTGAGGAATGAACTGTGAAACAGCTTCACGGTAACGGATTAATATTAGGTGCGACTGCAATAGTTTTTTTAGCAGCTCAACCAGTCAAGGCACAACTTGCTCAAGTTACAAATGTACAATTAAAACCAGTTAATGGTGGAATCAATGTTGTTTTAACAACTTCTTCCAGTTCTCGTCCCCAAGTTTTCACTACAAAAAGAGGCAATTCTCTAGTCGCAGATATTATTAATTCTCAACTGCGTTTACCAAAAAGTAATAACTTTCGCCAAGAAAATCCTGCTCCAGGAATTACGTCAGTTGAAATTAACCAGCTAGATACTAATAGTATCAGACTGATAATAACTGGAAGTAACGGCACGCCTAGTAGTCAACCTGTAAAGCGAGGAACTAATGGAGTTACTCTGGGCTTTACACCATCAGAAGGAACTACTGCCTCAACATCTCCCCAAATACCTGCTGCTAACCCAGCTCCAGTACAGGCTTCCCCTACTCCCATTGTTCCTAATCCGCAAGTCAGTATTGATGGTACAACTGCTCAACCAGCCCAACCCGGACAACCACCCGTCCCAGCTCCGCCTTTTTTGCCAAGAGCTGTAGCTCCACCAGTTGGAGATATTGCCATCTCAAATATGGACGCTTCGCCAAGTGTTGTTGATTTGGGAACACAAGAACGCGTACCTCGGCTTGTATTGCGAGATGCTCCTGTACGGGAGGTTTTGTCATTGCTTGCCCGTGCTGCTGGTTTGAACTTGGCTTATACAACATCAGCACCATCTACAGGAGGACAGCAAGGAGCAGCTAGTGCAGCAGCTGATGGGCCGACAATATCCATAGATATAGAAAATGAGCCAGTGCAAGATGTGTTTAACTATGTCTTGCGCTTGAGTGGTTTGGAAGCTAACCGCAATGGACGCACAGTTTTTGTGGGAGCGAAACTACCAAATGCCACCCGCGATTTAGTCATGCGGAATCTACGTCTTAATCAAATTAAGGTTGACACTGCTTTGAGCTTTCTGGTGTCCTTGGGAGCAGAAAGTGCTATTACACGGGAACGATTAGTTACCAGTGTCAATGCTGTGCCTGTAGGTGGTGCAGCAAATAGTGCAGTTACCCAAACCCAAACAACTACAGAACTCAAAGTAGAAACTTTGCGTACTGACTTTAAAGACGTAACACCTTTACTACGAGGTCTACAGGCATCAGGAGACCAACGTACCAATTCCCTTACCTTAGTGGGGCCTGCTAGGTTAATTGATATTGCGATCGCTCAACTAACTCAGCTTGATATCCGCCGTCGGCAAGTGGCAATTAACGTCAAGATTATTGATGTCAACCTCTTGAATACCAAAGATTTCAACACTAGTTTTGCCTTTGGAGTTGGCAAGAATTACTTTGTTAATGATGGTGGTGCCGCAGCTCTCAACTTTGGCGGTTCTAGACCACCCACTGCTTCTGAGGCAGCAAGCAGTGTGACTAGTACACCAGTGATCAAAAACCCAATCACAGGAGAGCCTTTCTTAGACCCCAATGGTACATTTACTGTGCCAAATGGAGGTTCAGGTGTGAGAGTTATACGAGATGGTCAAGTCGTACAGAATATTCCAGGCGATGCAACCTTCCTCAATCCTATTTCTCCTACAAGCACCAATCCAACTACTCCCGGTCTGACAGATTTTACACCGGGAACACCAGATGTTGTAACTATTACTACCGATCCTGTAACTGGACGACAAACCACCTCTTTTGCAGAAGGCGCTCGTGCAACATCTACATTCGGTTTGCCAACACTATTCCAGTTCCCCAAACGCTTCCTTGCGAGTTTGCAAGCTCAAGTCACTAGTGGTAATGCCAAAATTTTGACAGATCCAACTTTGACAGTGCAAGAAGGGGAAGAAGCTCAAGTTAATTTAACGGCACAAGTATATGGAGGTATCGAAAGAGTAGAAAAAAATGGAAGTCTTCTAAGAAATCCAATTATTAAAGATGCTGGTTTAACCCTTGCTGTTAAAGTAGACAAAGTTGATGATAATGGTTTTGTCTCTTTGTCTGTAGCACCTACTATCTCTGCACCTAATGGTACTGTAGCAACTCCAGAAGATGGTAATATTACTCTCTTATCTCAAAGAAGTCTTAGGTCAGGACTAATTCGCCTGCGTGACGGTCAAACGCTAATTCTTAGCGGTATTATCCAGGAATCAGACCGAACAAGTGTCTCCAAGGTTCCTATCTTGGGTGATATTCCTCTGCTTGGTTCGTTGTTTAGAAGAACCAATAAAGTTAACCAGCGCCAAGAAGTTATTGTTTTGCTCACACCTCAGGTGATGGATGATTCAGAGCGCTCCTCCTATGGCTATAACTACAGTCCCAGTCCAGATGTAAGGCAAATGCTGGAGCGTAGAGGGTTACAGGTTCCTAGACGATGAGGTAACACTGCGTTCAAATTTTTATTATTATGTGTCACTATCGGGACAGGAATGCCACCTGTCCTTTAATGTTTTGGTTGTAAAAAATAAATATTTAGCCATTTTTCAACATAACTAAAATCGCTATATTCTTTCCCTGTTCCCTTACCTGACTAGATAATCTATTTTGCACTACTAATTATCGGTATACAGATACAGCGCATTTGATCTAGATGAAGTACATTACCCCACCCACCCTATCGGCTACCCTCACGCCAGTTGACGCCAGTTGACGCCAGTCGCTTCAACGGGGGGAACCCTCCGAAGTCGCCTCAACGGGGGGAACCCCCGCACGGCGCTTCTCTCCGCAACGCGCTGGCTCCTTTATGCCGGGGAACCCTTTCGCCAGTCGCCTGTGGAGGGAAACCCTCCCGCAGCGCTGGCTCACCACCGCACTGGCTCCCCTTGGTAAGGGGAGGGTTAGAAAGGAGTGTACTCCATTTACTTGCAATCCGCTGTAGATTTCGCTACACATAACTTCATGCATTGATCCCACCTAATCCCCCAAAACCCCCCTCGTGTTTTTGCGTGGTTTTTAGGAACATCAAATTGTACTCAACAACGCACACAAAACCATCATCCAACTCAATCACTACAAATCACAATGACTGACTTGATTTAAAAAAACTCAAATGCTTAAAAAAGCTTTTACAAGATTCACCCACCATTCATTACTATGTCTGCTCGTAGTAGTCGGCATCAATGCAGAAGCCCAAGCGCAAACTGTCACTAACTCTGTCAATTCTCAATCTCAACCCAATCAAGAACAAACACTTGATAACCAGCAACGCAACTCCGCCGCCATTCATCAAACCGGAGTTTATAACGTTGGTGAATCAGCGACATACAAAATTCAAGGCGTCGCCGGAATCCAGGTTGTTTGCCCTCGCCCATCCTTAATTCTAGGAACTTCCTTTAGTTCCTTTGATGGAATTAGCTTCTCAGAAAATGCTTCTTATGGTTTAAACGCTGCTTTTGTAATTCCTCTAGGTGGAAGACTAGAGAGTACCTGCAAAAGCATGGCAGAAACGATTGCTCGTAAGACTCAATATGATTTAGAGATTATCAATGCTCGTGCTTGTGCTGAACTCATCGGTGCTGGCATCCAATTAACCCCCGAAAGTTTCCCAACTATATATGGAGTCTGTAAAGGGGTGACTATAACCAGAAATAATACAAATGAACCTAATAAACAGTCTACGAGGTTCCAGCCTCAGCCATTACCAACATTTGAGGCTGAAAAAGATAACTAATTCTCATTTCACAAAAAGGATACACCCATGAAGAAAGTTCTTGGCTTGGCAATTCTGGCTGCTTTTTTTGCTACCCCTGCTTTGGCTGGTGAAACTTTTGTTCGTAACGAGTGGACAAAGAGCCACACCGAAACAAAAACTAACTTACATCTTGATTCTCATACCAATTCAAATCGCAACGAATATTATGCATCTTGGGCTGACAAGATTTATGTAGATGGTGATGTAGACGTTAAATATACTTGGGGTGGCAAAGAAGTAGCATTTGATGATTTTACCGTTCATACTGCTGGTTCTGCTTTATATGGTAACTACCATGAAAGTAATTACACTAAAGTTTATGGAACGATTCATAGCATTATGAATTCATACAGTAATGCGCACGAAACCACAGCAGGTGTTCGTTAATCTTCAGACTGTTTGATGTCAACTGAAAACGTTCTAGGGTGGATATTCCACCCTTTTTTCGTTGTAGTAAAGCCAATGGGTAAATTCAGCTAATTACTCAGTTTTTCCGTAAATCAATCTAGATCAAGGTTTGTGACATAGAAAATATTTGATTTGTCAGTAAAAATTTCGTATTTTTGTCTCCTAACCCAGATTGTAGAAAAGTATCTATTTCAAATGTGAAGCACGACTAAATTCTTTAGTTATGCCAATTTGGGTAAGTATTTCTCTGTACTTGTGAAAGAGTAATAGGTAACAAACAGTTTCGTACAGATGCGATCGCTATTTTCCCAAATTCAGGATCATAGTGGCGATTCATACACTACCTCTTTGCTAAAATCGCTAGCAATGCCAGGTATATTCCTGTTTAACTATGAGCAATACTACTTTTTCCAGACTCGCACCATTTATCCAAGAATATATTTACGATCGCAATTGGACTGAATTACGACCTATCCAAATTGCAGCTTGTCAAGTTATCTTTAACACTGACGCTCACTTATTAGTTGCAGCAGGTACAGCTTCTGGAAAAACAGAAGCCGCTTTTCTGCCAGTTTTAACTCTATTACACGAAAATCCTTCTAGCAGCATTGGTGCATTGTATATTGGCCCCATTAAAGCTTTAATTAATGACCAATTTGAACGACTTAATGACTTACTTAGAGAAGCAAATATTCCTGTTTGGCATTGGCATGGTGATGTTTCTCAAAGCCATAAAAATAAGCTTCTGAAAAATCCTCAAGGTATTTTACAAATAACTCCAGAATCTTTAGAAAGCCTATTAATAAATAAACATCACGATATAACTCGTATCTTTGGTGATTTACGGTTTGTCATCATCGATGAAATTCACGCTTTTATGGGTACAGAAAGAGGCTGTCAAATTCTTTGTCAATTAAAACGTTTAGAGAATTTGACACAAAAACAACCCCGGAGAATTGGTTTATCAGCAACTCTTGGTGACTACTCAATGGCTGAAGAATGGTTGCGTTCCGGAACCGAAAAGTCAGTTATTACTCCAGAAATGGAAGTAGGAAAGCGGCAAATTCGACTGGCTTTAGAACATTTTTATTTGAGTCAAAGTGATGAAATTTCAGAAGCAAGTATCTACGAAAAATATATTTACAACCTCAGTAAATCTCGTAAGTGCCTAATTTTTGCTAACAATAAATCACAAACCGAATCTGTCATTGCATTTTTACGGAAAATTGCCACAGAAGAAGGACAAACAGATAACTATTACGTGCATCACGGTAGTATATCTGCCAGCTTGCGACAAGTAGCTGAAAATGCAATGCGCGAACCCAGCCAGCCCGCTGTTACCGCAGCAACTTTAACTTTAGAATTAGGTATAGATATTGGTTATCTCGAACGAGTAATTCAGTTAGAATCACCGCTATCTGTTGCCAGTTTTTTACAACGTTTGGGACGCACAGGAAGACGAGGCGAACCTGCGGATATGCGCTTTGTTTGTGCAGAAGAAAAGCTATCACCAGAGGCAACTCTACCAGAACAAATACCTTGGCAACTTTTACAGTGTATTGCAGTTATTCAACTTTATATAGAAGAGCGATGGATAGAACCAATTAAACCAATTCAATATCCGTTTAGTTTGCTATATCATCAGACAATGAGCATCTTAGCAGTCACTGGAGCAATTTCGCCAACAGCCCTTGCTCAGAAAGTTTTTAGTTTACCATCTTTTAATAATATTTCTAAGGAAGACTTCAAATTATTACTGCGCTATTTAATTGACATTAATCATATTCAACTAGCCGAACAGGACAAATTAATTTTGGGCTTGGTAGGAGAAAAGGTAGTTGGTAAATTTCAATTTTATGCCGTGTTTCCAGATAACGAAGAATATAGTGTTAAACAAGATAAAACGGAAATTGGCAGTATTGTTATGCCACCACCTATAGGCAATCAGTTTGCATTAGCAGGTAAAACTTGGGAAGTTATAGAAATTGACTTCAAAAAAAAGGTTGTATTAGTTAAGTCAGTGGAAGGACAAGCAAGTATTTTTTGGCGTGGCGGTAGCGGTTCTATTCATACACGGATTTTGCAGCGGATGCGACAGATATTAATTGAAGATGTAGAATATCCCTACTTGCAAAAGAATGCGAGCAAACGTTTGCAGTCAGTTCGCGAACTAGCCCAAAATTCTGGATTAGCTCAAAAAAATATTGTGCAATTAGACAAAGATAAATGCTGTATTTTCCCCTGGATGGGTACGAAAGCTTTTCGCACTCTGGAAAGATTGCTTAATTCTTTTTGTCGAGAATCTTTAGAAATTAAAAGTATTAACTGTGTAAATCCGTATTTTCTAACTCTGAAATTAGGTAAGGATAAAATTCAATCTTTATATCCAGAAATTATCTCTTTATGTGAACAAAGAATCACAGCAGAAGATTTATTAACTGATGCGGAAGCACCAAAAATGCAAAAGTACGATCGCTTTATTCCTCAACCACTTTTGCACAAAGCTTTTGCTAGCGATTATTTAGAGATGGAGGAGCTGAGACAACAAGTAAAGAGTTGGGAATGAAGATTATATACAAGCAACTTGACAAATTACAGCCGATAGTTATACTACAAAATGTAATCTCTATCTTTTAGGTATCGCCTTTGTTGCCTGTCATTAAATAAAAACGTAATCCTCGGCTGATACTCGTTAGTTAATAAGTACAGCCCGATTGAAGTTCGCACTACGCTTCTGGTGCGAAGCAATCTTGATTTTGATTTACGAACTTAAAGACATCTCAACAAGGGATTTTTCAATGGAATTTAAACCACTGTTTGCAGGCAAGTTGGTTCGCCTTGCTGCACCCAGATCTGAGGATAACGCATATTTCGCCCGCTGGTCTGAAAATGATGAGTACTTGCGAATCATGGATAACGATCCGGCACGCCCGATTACTCCTGAGGCTTGGGGAGAGTTTGAAAGCAACCTTACAACTTCACCAAACGGGTTCCATTTTCATTTGCGAACTTTAGCAGATGATACTTTGATTGGAAGTGCTGGTTTGTTTGATATCCAGTGGATGCACCAGGTTGCATCACTAGGTATTGCGATTGGCGATCGCGCATATTGGGGTAAAGGCTATGGCACAGATGCGCTGCAAATTATTCTGGGATATGCTTTTCGGGAGTTAAACCTTTATCGGGTAGGCTCAACAACCATTAGCTATAATATCCGCTCAATGAAAGCTCATGAAAAAGTGGGATTTCGTCAAGAAGGAGTTCAGCGCAGCTTTATCCAACGTGAGGGAAAGCGCTTTGATTTGATTCAGTATGGCATTCTGCGCCCTGAATGGGAGGCACTTCAGTAGGTAACAGGATACAGGGAACAGGTTACAGTTTTTCCCTGTAATACCGTTTCACGTTAATTACGATACACATGAATTTTGCCTAGACGCAATATATCGCGTCTCTACACAGTTTGTATTTGTATCAGAGTTTTTGTGAAATAGTATTACCTGTTCCCTATTCCCTATCCTCTACTTACTTAGCACCCATTTCCATCACAACACTGCGGGTGAAATCAACGCGTTGTTCAAATTCCAAACTTTTGATGGTGTCTACGAAGCCTTTTGTATTTTCGGGCAATTTATAGTCAGAGGGCATTGGAATAATAATATCGTTTTCCATGCCTTGTGCTAGACGCAACCATACATCCAATTTGGCGCTAGAACTCAAAGCAGTATAGGCACGGCTAATATCCGTATCTGCACGGCTAGCAATATCACGTTGCGCTTGTAACTGTTCTTCCTTTGACTTTGCTTGGATTTGATCGTACAAAGCAGCAGCAGTATCTTGTGCAGAAGTTTGATTTGCTGGTATTAGTTTGTCTTTAATATCTAAATACCCAAACCACAGCAATGCTAACTGAGTATCAACATCAAAGCCACGAAACTGCTCTACAGCCTGTTTCGTTCTTTCATCAGTTGTAAATGTCATAAAATGTCTCCAATTGCTTTACCAAAATTGCGTAGTGATAATTACAGATGTCTATTTACTGCACCTCACTCACAAAATCTTATAAATCAGCTATTATTGATTAACCCCACCGTAGGTAGAAATAGGTTTGGCAGTTTTTGACAGTTTTGACAGATGCAAAGCATAGATTTTGAGATAAACGAAAAATAGCAGTTCAAAATATTTGTGAGAAATAAGATCCCCGACTTCTTTGAGAAGTCGGGGATCTGTGTATTGAATTTTTATTAATTAAACAAGATTACTATATAAATAACCTGAAAAACTTTATCTAAAAAAATTCCAATGAGGTATCTTCAATGTATGACTATGTAATTGTTGGTGCAGGTTCAGCAGGTTGTGTTCTGGCCAATCGTTTGACAGAAGAACCAACAACTACAGTGTTACTGCTGGAAGCAGGAAATCTAGATCATAAACAAGAAATTCATATTCCAGCAGGCTTCTACAAACTATTTAAAACCGAATATGATTGGGCTTATTATACTGAAAAGCAATCTTACTTGAATAATCGACAGCTATATTGGCCTCGTGGCAAAGTGTTAGGTGGAAGTAGTTCAATCAATGCCATGATTTATATTCGTGGTGACTGGCGTGATTATAATAATTGGTGCGATTTAGGTAATGAAGGTTGGAGTTATAAAGAAGTATTACCTTACTTCCAAAAATCTGAAAATCAGGAAATATTAAGAAATGAATATCATGGTATTGGTGGGCCTCTCAATGTCACTAATTTACGTTGTATTAATCCACTTTCACGTGTTTTTGTAAAAGCAGGAATAGAAGCTGGTTTTTTGCTAAATCATGACTTTAATGGTATAGAACGGGGAGGAGTAGGATTTTATCAAGTAAATCAGAAAGATGGTAGACGGCACAGTGCAGCAGTGGCTTATTTAAAGCCAATTTTACATCGACCGAATTTAACTGTTAAAACTAATGCTCAAGTAACCAAAATTATTTTTGCTCATCAACAGGCTATCGGTATAAATTATATTCATAATGATATAAATCATGAAATAAAAATTACTAAAGAAGTGATTTTATCTAGTGGTACTATTAACTCACCGCAGCTGCTAATGTTATCTGGTATTGGTAATAAGGAAGACTTGAAAACTTTAGGAATTCCATTAGTAGCTGATTTACCTGGTGTGGGACAAAATTTACAAGACCATTTATGCGTACCCATTGTCTACAAATGTATTAAAAATGTATCTCTAGCAAATGCTGAGAAAACAGAAAATCTTTTAAGATATTTACTTTTTAAGAATGGCTCTCTCACAACTAACGTGGCAGAAGCAGGTGGGTTTATTAAAACTAAACCTGAGTTGAAAACTCACAACTTACAATTCCATTTTGTTCCTGCATATTTCTTAAATCATGGCTTCACAAAACCTGAAGGACATGGATTTACTTTTGTTCCTACTCTTTTATATCCTCAAAGTAAAGGTAGGATTACTTTACGTTCTAATAATCCCTTTGAATCACCTATTCTTCAACCAAATTATCTAGAAAAAGCTGCTGATTTAGAAGTTTTAGTGACAGGTGTAAAAATTGCTCGCAAATTAGTATATATGAAAGCTTTTGATGAATTTCGGGGTGAGGAAGTATTTCCAGGTTTTAAAATACAAGATGATGAGGAAATTGACGCTTTTATCCGTGAGATGGCAGAAACTTTGTATCATCCAGTTGGTACTTGTAAGATGGGCTATGATGCTATGTCGGTGGTTAATTCCCAACTCCAAGTCCACAAAGTCAAAGGTTTACGAGTAGTAGATGCATCAATTATGCCTTCTATTGTGGGTGGTAATACTAATGCTCCCACAATTATGATTGCAGAAAAAGCTGCTGATCTAATTAAAAATTATTTATGTTTTTAAGAACATTGGATGTTGAAATTATATCCAAGTAAACAATATGTTCAGTTAAAGATAAACATGATGTCGATAAATATTAATGGTATTTTTATCACCAATATAATTTATATTTCTTTTGTCACTCTAGGCAGAGGAAAAAGAAAGATTAGATAGTAGCAAAATAGGTGTTACTGACTTGAGCAAAGATAGTGCTAAAAAGCGATCGCATACAACACGTAAGCTAGCTTTTCGATGATTAAGCGGTGTTTAAAGGTAGATTATGCAACAGTGCATCAGTGATTTCGTGTTTACGCACCATGTTAAGCTGAGAGCGCTGGTATGAGGAGTAATGTCAGCATTATGCACAGGTTGTTGTCTGGAAATTTAAGTGTAGAGACACTGACAGTTAACATTGAGGGCTTGCCAGCATCGTTGCGAGGTACAAAGCTCGTGCAGTTGTCAGATTTGCACTACGATGGGTTGCGTTTGTCGGAAGAAATGTTAGAACAAGCGATCGCAATCAGTAATGAAGCTGAACCAGATTTAGTTCTACTAACAGGTGATTATATAACCGACGATCCAACTCCAATACACAAGCTAGTAAAGCGACTCAAACATCTGCAAAGCCGTGCTGGTATTTATGCTGTACTTGGCAACCATGATATATACTACCGTTACTCAAAAGCGGAAATTACAGGTGCTTTATCTAGTATCGATGTTAAAGTTCTTTGGAATGAAATCGCTTATCCACTGGGAGAAGAAATATCTTTAGTAGGGCTAGCTGATTATTGGTCGCGGGAATTTAAACCTGCACTCGTGATGAATCACTTAGATCCAGCAAAACCCTGCATTGTCTTATCTCACAATCCCGATACTGCCGAGTTTTTACAGCAATGGCGGGTAGATTTGCAACTATCCGGACATACTCACGGTGGCCAGATTATCATACCAGGAATTGGCCCTGCGGTTATTTATTACAAAAAGCTGATTCGCCAAATTCCCAGAAAAGTGCGGCTGTGGATACCATTCTTGCGAGCGGATTGCGCTAAGGTGGTGCGACATTGGGAATGGGCATACGGGTTACATCGAGTGGGAGAAAATCAGTTATATGTGAATCGTGGCTTAGGAACTTATGCACCAGGACGGCTATTTTGTCCACCAGAAGTAACTGTAATTACCTTACAAAATTAAGTAAATATATAAAACTTTACTGCCGCCAACTATGACCGACGAACGTCACTAGCTAACGGCAGTTTACTAACCATCCAACAGGTTTATTAGAATTAAAAGTCAGATCTAAGTAACTCAACTAAGGTGAACAAAATTCGCAATCTTTATTCTTATCTCCCGACTAGAGCATCCTTTATTTCAGCTAGGCAGGCATTCTTGGCTGTGCGTTCAATTACCTCCAGAACAACTCAATAGATTCAAGGCGAAAACACATTCTTGGATGCCATCCTAATCGGATTGATTGCGACATAGATAAGAGCAGGTGGCACAGGCTCCGATCTAAAAATTTCTTTGGTTGAAGTTTCGTGTTCTTTGTGCCTAGTTTTAAGACTAGCATCATTTTTTCTGAATAGAGACTAGCTCTTTATCAAGATTGATTCACAATAACTTTTCGCAATAATTGAATAAAAAATTTGACATAAGCAATAGTATTTGCTTCACTACTGAGGAAAATAAACAAGCTCCCCAACTTAGCCAGAAAGTCGGGGAGCTTGAATTTGTATTCAATTATCTAGCTGTTAAATAATCTTCTAAGTCTTTAGTGCGTTGTTTAGTCAGCCGTTCGAGACATCCATTACGGAAGATTTCATAACCTGTTCCACCACGAGCACTGTAAACTTCAAAATTACAGTTATTGTCCCGAAACTTAATCCACGCTTGTTCTGCTGTAATCAGTAATTGTTTTGGTTCTCTGTTTAAGGTTGATATAACTTTTTGATAAACCTGATTTAGTTTTTTGTCTGCGGCTGTGTAGGATAGTTGAGAACAGTACTTAAGTTCTGGTGTCGTTGTCGCTTTAGAACAATCAATTCTGGGTTTTTGAACAATAACTTCATTTGGCATCGCTAAACTAGGAATCGCTAGTATCAACAAAAGTGCGATCGCTGCCACTGCCAATATCATCGTACTAACTGATTTTTTATACATAGATGCGCAAACAATTCAAAATATTAAAGTTATGGAAATAACTTTCTAGCTTCAAGTTCATCATACTGTCAAGCTAATTCAAGTCCTAAAATTACTTAAATTTTGTTAAAAATAATACTTAAAAACGATGATACAGCATCATCTTTACTCAGTGAACCGGAAATCCTCACTTCAAACCACTGGATTCTCAAGCCACAATATATAAAGAACCAGTCATATATTAACCCTCAGTTTGACAAAATATTATGGTAGCCACAGTAGTCAACCCTTATCTTGATGGCAACTTTGCGCCTGTACATCATGAAATCACCACTGATACCCTCAAAGTTATAGGTGAGTTACCTCCCGACTTATCGGGCATGTTCGTGCGAAATGGCCCCAACCCTCAATGGACACCCATCGGTCGATACCATTGGTTTGATGGAGATGGAATGTTGCACGGTGTACGCATTAGCAATGGTAAAGCTACTTACCGTAATCGCTACGTGCGAACAAGAGGATGGAAAATAGAGCATGAAGCAGGTAAGGCTATCTGGACTGGGTTATTAGAACCACCACAACAAGATAATCCCTATGGCTTTTACAAGAATACTGCTAATACTGCTCTGGTGTGGCATGCTGGTCAATTTTTAGCTCTGTGGGAAGGAGGTGCACCTCATGCTATCAAAGTTCCTGAGTTAGAAACTATTGGTGAATACAGCTACAATGGCAAACTAATTTCTCCTTTTACTGCTCATCCTAAGGTAGATCCGGTCACAGGTGAAATGATGTTTTTTGGCTATAGCTTTAGTCCGCCTTACCTGCAATATAGTGTGGTTTCTGCTAGTGGTGAACTTTTGCGGACAGTACCTATTGATTTGCCAATCCCAGTGATGATGCATGATTTTGCCATCACCGAAAACTATACGATTTTTATGGATTTGCCGCTGACTTTTAGCACAGAACGGATGCAAAGGGGAGAACCTCTAATGATGTTTGAGCGCGATCGCCCCAGTCGCTTTGGTATTCTCCCCCGTTACGGCGACAATAGTAATATCCGTTGGTTTGAAAGTCCGGCTTGTTATGTCTTCCATACTCTCAATGCCTATGAGGAAGGAGACGAAGTTGTACTTGTGGCTTGTCGGATGAATTCCACGACAGTACTAGCATCTGAAGACTCTCAAAGCGATCCCCAAGGAAATATCCCTCACCTGCATCGCTGGCGTTTTAACTTGAGTACGGGAACTGTACACGAAGAAATGCTAGACGATATGCCTTCAGAATTTCCCCGCGTCAATGAAAACCTGTTGGGGCGTAAAACTCAATATGGCTACGCTGGTAGAATGGCAAAAAGTTCCATGCCTTTGTTTGATGGAATCATCAAATATAATCTCCACAATAGCAATTCCCAAACTTATGAATTTGGACAAGGGCGCTACGGAGGAGAAGCAGTATTTGTACCTCGTACTTCCCCTTCTCAAGCACAGACAAAGGGTGAGGATGATGGTTGGCTGATCACTTTTGTTTACGATCACGCTTCTGAAATTTCTGAACTTGTAGTCGTGAACGCTCAAGATGTGACTTCTGAAGCAGTCGCACGAGTACTAATTCCCCAGCGCGTACCCTATGGATTCCACGGTGCTTGGGTTTGTGAAGAATATTGCGGTGGTTAGTAGCTGGTTGTTCTCCTCTACCCACGCCAGTCGCCTGCGGAGGAAAACCCTACCAAGAGCGCTGTACTCACCACACGGCGCTGGCTCCCCTGCTTGTCCCCTTGTCCCCCCTTCTCCCACTCACCGCTGACGTTGATAGCGTCCAACTAATTCTGCTGTTGCTAAGATATGTCCATCCATTGCAGCTTCTATCTGGTTTTTGGTAGCACCAGGTTGTAAGCCTAACTTTTTATCTAGTGCATAAAGTTTGAAAAAATATCTATGGGTGCCACTAGGAGGACATGGCCCACCATAACCAAGATTACCAAAATCATTTTTTCCCTGAACACCGCCATTAGGCAAAGTTTTTACAGTTGCTATTTGCTCTGATAATTGTCGTGCTGTAGCAGGTATATCGTAGAGAACCCAATGAACAAATGTTCGTTTGGGTGCATCAGGATCATCTACAATCAGGGCAAAACTTTCGGTTTCTGGTGGAGGTTCATCCCAACTCAGGGCAGGGGAGATATCCGCGCCATCACAAGTATATTTGGCAGGAATGAAGTCATTTTCTTCAAGTACACTGCTTGCCAATTTCATGTTTTGCACCTCCATTTTTGAGCGATCGCCCCTTCTGGCAGGCAGAACTAGAGTATCACCACTATCAGTGGCAGCCCAACTAGCCGCAGATAAATTTACCAGAGCAAAGATGCTTATACTTTGCTGGAGAAAAACTCGCCTTTTGATCATGGCTTTTGCACTTGGTATCTTGCGACTCGGCAATGGTAGCAATGGTGTGACGCACCCGCCACGAGTGCGATCGCAACTCCAGATAATGGCAGATTATACTGTGAAGTTACATCCATCATTAGAGTGATGCCCAAACTAAGTATTAACCACCCATCATGAAATGATTAACGAGTACCCAATACATTTTGTAGCCCTTCTATCAAAATACTGAGTTGGTTATATGTTGCGGCAAGGCGATCGCCCTCTACATAAACTTCTGTTGTCGGATAATTTTGAAGAATTTCAATTAATGAAACTCTATTGTCTTTGCTAGCAGATAACACTATTGCCGATCGCAAAGCTTGTCGATTTGCTCGATTGGAGGGAGTACGAATAGTTTGACTGATTCGATCTAGTAGAAATTCACCAATTGGGTTGTTTAACGCTCGATCCAAAACAACAGGGCTGGCGTTGAGTTCTTGAGTTAAGACATTGCGAACTGTCTGTGGATCTTGATTAGTTTGGTTTAAATAATAATTTAACCTTGGCGAAGCTTCTCCAGTTTCAGCAAAGCTTGTTAATTCGTCTACTGATACTGATTCACGAAAAATGTTGTATGTAAAAACAACCCTTTCTGCCGCCAGTGTACTTGTACTAAAAAGCAAAGTAGCAACACTAGCTATTAGATAAAATGTACTAGATCGGATATTAAACTGGTACTTCATTGCATATAAACTGAAAAGCATCAGAATAATTCAACCCTAGAAATAAGTAGTCCCAATTAATCAGTATCAATGGTTGTATTTTTCCATAAAATACTATCCCCTCTCCGGTTCTCGGAAAGGGGATAGAGTAATAACTTTAGATAGTTGGTAATAGTTAATTGATTCGGTATAGTTCTTGGAATTAGTTGCGGTTTTTCACCGCACATTAACTATATACTAAACTGCCAGAATAAATTCCGGAATATTTACGGAAATATTTTGCATAGTCATATGAACAATTCAGTATAATTACGGTAGCACGCTCAAAATTTACTTTAATAATTTTGTAAGAACTTCGTCCTATGATTCTAAATTCAAAGTTAATGCTCATCTTGCAACTGATCTCCTCCTGTATAACCAGTTGCCACCCAAACTAAAGATCTGACTCCATCACGAATAGACTTTGCTAATGGTTCCGGGGAATGATCAGAAGGAACCGACACTGGCTTAAAATGGATTCCCCTACTACCCAAAACAATCTCGCCGACAACAATAGCACGTCGCATATGAAAGTCAGAAGTAATCAAATAAACACTTTTAATACCAGTACTTTCTAATTCACCCACCAGTGTCGTAAAGTTTTCTACTGTATTATTCGCCCGGTAATCTAAACGCAATCGCCTAGAGTCGATTCCTGCTTTGGAAAACACTTTTTTTGTCACACTTGGAGGGCTACCTCCAGAAATCCAAATCGGTAACTTGGGATGCTTACGGGCAAAATCTGCTGTAAACTTTTCTCGTTCTAATTTTCTTGTGGAACCACCTAAGACTAAAATAGCCTGTGGTTGGTGCAACTGACTTTGTATTTCCTTGTAACTCCATAAAAGTGCTAGTGGTAGGATTAGGAGCATGAATCGGGAAGAAATTGCTGTAAATAGTAGCTTTTTCAAGGTTTTATAACTTTGGCAACTTCAATAGAATTTTCTTGAAAAAGAATAATAGTATAAATTTACAGAGTTGTGAAAATATACCTAAATTTAAATTTTAGTCATTTTTCCAACTTTATTTACCGTAATCAGTACCTGTAAAGTAACGGGTACTTGTTACAGATTCGATGCTAGATTTTATCTATTATTTGAGCAGATGCAAAGTACTCTTGCAATTTTGTTTTATATTCAATGCTCTCATAAAAATATTCATTCCATCTTTATTAAGGCTTGCTAGATAGCTGCTCAATATTTATCATTACTGACTGGTTGCCAGCCTCCAGGCTGGAAACTAGGTAACCTGAAATTCTTGTTTTCAAAACAGGTATGATTGTTAAAATTTGGACTTAGGCTTCTAGGGGGACGGGACTGGCGCGACTTGAACGCGCGACCTAGCGCTTAGGAGGCGCTCGCTCTATCCAACTGAGCTACAGCCCCAACAGATACCATTCCCCATAATATCATTTTTAGTCGTGCTGCCAGCTATTGTTCCAAGGCCCGCCGCCTATTTCTAATCCACAGAGAGAACTGGATGCTTTGAGGATTGTTCTGTTTTGATTACCACTAATTTCTCGCAATTCTAAATTTAACCGTCCCTGTAAGGTATCGCGACAGCAAAATATCAAACCATTTTCTGTAGGTGCGCGTAGGGGAGTACCTGGTAAATCAGTAGCTCCAAGTAACTCGACTTCATACTGAGAATTTTTTGCTTGCATTTGCCAGCTACCCCAAGGTTGAATATTCCAGCTGACTTGAGAATTCCAAGGAACAAACTCATAAAATTTCCCTTGATAGTGCAACCCAACCATTGCTACAGATTCCATCCACCACAAAACTCCGCGTCTACCACCACCGGCTGTTAAAGCTAGATCCGGCTCGTCAAGAAAACTATTACAATTTGCCCAAAACCATCTTTGGGGGAAAGCGCCTCCCCAATTTTTCTCGCTATAGGCAGGGGCATTAGTAAACTCGTAGCGTTTGCCATTCCAATCAATCCAACCGCTAGCCAAACCATGCGCCATCAAGATTTGCCAACCGGGTTCAAAAATCTGCAAAAATGACACCCAACCTGCGGTTGATTGCTGTATGCTGCCTTTGTTCCCCCAGCCATATACTGGCTGAATTTCATACTGCCAACGGCAATATTTGCCACTACCAGGGTCAAAAATTGCTCCCTGATTTAGGGTAGCTGTCGCTTGATAGCCTTGTTGTACATAACGTTCAAAATCGGCACTGAGCAGGTAACCAGGCTTAATATCTAGATCTGCTTTACCCCAATGCCCCAATGCCAGTTCCTCCTGGTTTGCCCAAAACTTGCTGACATTTGGAAAAGTACGGCACAAATATTCATCATCTGGAGCGAGAATTTGTGCAGCACCTCCACTATGGGGTTTACCGCCAATGGGGTCTTCGATAGAGTACATAAAGGCGAAGGATTGAGCCTCGCCAGGTAAAGTTACCCGGTAATACCAACCTTCAAAGAAGCGACGGCTAGTACCGTCCCAATGATATCCACTGTGAGGAGTGCGAGTGGTGTCAAAAGGATTTCTAAGCAAACCAAGCATGAATTTTCGGTGAAGACAATCTTTTTTAGTATGAGCGATCGCCTGAAAATCCTGAACACTCATGAAATCTTTTCTATCTGGAGACAGAAAAATTGTTACATCGTAAGTTGCCGTCTCACTGCTTCAGGCAGTACCTTTATTTATCTGCTGTCGCAATGGGGAATTTTCGGCACAGATTCTAAGAATATGCTTGGCACAAGATGAAAGAAAACCTTCTTACCCCCAAGAGCGCCCTCTGGCTGTTTTCGATTTCAGCAGCAAGTACAGCACAGTCCACTTATGACTAAACTCCACTGGCTAGAAGTTACTGAATACGCTTCCCTATATGCCTCTGCACTTGGAACCCTGGTGGCAGCAGTAACTCAACAAGCTGTTTATGCAGCAGCTCCTTTGACTGTAGCTATTGGTTTAAATGTGGCTAATCGGGAAAGATTGAAGAATTTAAACGAACGGCAACAGCAAACAGCGATCGCCCAATTAGATCAATTGATTGATCCTTTCAGACAACGTTTAGAGAACTTTGACAGCTTTACACAAAATTTAAGTCAAACAACTCAAGAACAAATAGAAGAATTACAACGCCATCAACAAGAACAATCTACCGACTCGGTTCGGCAGCGACTTGTACAACTCGATTCCTTTAGGCAGCAGTTGAGTAGAAATACTGAACAACAAATCGAGCCACTTAGACAGCATCTTGCCCAGCTTGATGCCTTTACACACCAGTTGAGTAGAACTACAGAGCAACAAATTGAGCCACTCAGGCAGTATTTTGCCCAACTGGATACCTTTACCCAGCAGTTAAATACAGCTACTCATCAGCAATTTGAACTACTCAGACAGCGGCTCACCCAACTGGATATTTTTACACAACAATTGGGTAAAAATACTCAGCAGCAAATGGAGCAATTACAGAAGTTCCAGCAAGTGCCTAATCTTGACGCCATTAATCAGCGCTTATCACAAATAGAATCCTTTACACAACAGTTAAATACAAATACTCAGCAACAAATTCAGCCGCTCCAACAATGTATTGCCGAACTGAATATAAATACTGAAAAACAGACAGAAGAATTTAAATATGCGATCGCTCTACTTCAAACAGAACTGCAAAAGCTAACACAGTCAATCGCCCAAGTAGAACAGCAACTTCACCAAGATATTTTAAAGACAAAGACAAAAACAGAAAATATTACACAACAAACATCACTAAAACCCCAAGAACAACAAACTACTATTTTGCAAAGTCAATCACCACTAGAGAAAAAGAAAAACTTCAAGCCTCAGCCAGATCCGGAAGCAACTAAGGTATTTGTGCCAGTAGTAACTACACCTGAATCACAGCCAACAATCATCCAGAACTTAAAATCTGTACCCTCTCTCCAAGGACATTTAGAGCGAGTAGTGTCTATTGCTTTTAGTAATGATGGACAAACACTAGCAAGCGGTAGCCATGACAAAACTATCAAAATTTGGCATTTAGTTAATCAAGAACCCCGTACCATCAAAGTCTCTGAAAGAGTAAATTCAGTCGCTTTTAGTCCGAATGGAAATATATTGGCTAGTGGAAATGATGGTACAAAAATTAGATTATGGGATGTACGTACAGAACAGGAAATTTGTACATTATCTGGACATAAAGAGAGAGTTTATTCAGTAGCTTTTAGTCCGAATAGTAAAATTTTAGCTAGTGCTAGTAAAGATAAAACTATTAAGCTTTGGTATATAGAAAAGCGGCAAGAAACTTATACACTTACAGGACATATAGATGAGGTTCTATGCGTTTCTTTTAGTCCAGATGGCAAGATGCTGGCTAGTGGTAGTGGTGATAATGATGGAACCATAAAAATTTGGTACCTTACACAAAATAAATTCCTCACTCTCAAAGGCTACTCTAATTCATGGGGAAGAATTTACTCTGTTGCTTTTAGCCCAAATGGAAAATTTTTGGCTAGTGGGAGTCAAGATAAAACCATCAGATTATGGAATGTGGAAAGTGGTGAAGAAATTTGCACTTTAACAGGACATACAGACGAAGTTTATTCAGTTGCTTTTAGCCCGAATGGAAAATTTTTAGCTAGTGGTAGTCAAGACAAAACTATTAAGTTATGGCAAGTAGATACAGGTGAGGAAATTCGTACTTTTACAGAAAATCGAAGTGCTGTTTATTCAGTTGCTTTTAGCCCGGATGGAAAGAAATTCGCTAGTAGTAATGCAGACAAAACAATTATGATTTTTCCTTATCAATAAATCAAAAATCCCATCCCCAATCTTAAATGGGCATGGGTTTTGTTAGACAAAGACTGTTAAATAATTATATGACTAGCTTTCTATTCTTGCTCATTTATGAGAATTAAAACCATACCTATGCCGCTACTTTCTCTTGTACCAGGACGAATGGCTGCACAATCAGAGTATTAAATCGTTTAGCGCGATCGCTATTCCATTCAGTCATCTGGGTAGTTGAGGGTTTGGCTATTAATGCTTCATCAATCCAGATTTGTACTTCCGAGACATTATCACTAGCAATAGCTACCCCTACATCCAATATGTCTAATTCTGGATTTACTACAATCACTGCATCTCGCAGCATATGGGGAACCAGCCACTCCCACTCTGCTTCATCCAGATTTTCTGTTAGCTCTGCCCTTAAATCTTGATTAGTCATTGGCTATTAGTAACTAGTATTAATTATTATACTAAACACAATCTATATGAATTATACATTTTTTGCAGAAAGACTCTAAGTTTATGCCCAGAAAATAAAACTTTGTCCAAATCATACTATAATTCTATGCGCTAAAATCTCAACAAATGACCATTGACTAAAAACTAAACCTCTGCCTTCATTTCATCAATCTCAAACAAAGAAACTATAACTCCAGCAACAGGAATTGAAATAAAAACTCCTAATAATCCTGCTATTCTAGCACCTAATAGTAGAGCGAAAAATACAACCACAGGATTAAGGTTAAGTGCTCCTTGCATAATCCGAGGTGCAATGAGGTTATCTTGAATTTGCTGAAGAATAATGCAAACTACTAATACTTTGAGAGCTAACCACACACCTTGAGATAAGACAATCAAAGTAATTGTACCAATGCCTAATGTTGCTCCTATACCGGGAATGATATCAAGTATCCCTACTATTAATGACAATATTAATGCAAAAGGCACTTTTAATATCAAAAAAACAATAAAAGTTGTACTTGATAAAAACAGCATTAATAATAACTGACCTCGAAAAAATCCTAAAAATTTACGTCTGATCACAGTTGTAAATCTAGTCCGTCTTTGAATTGGTATTTGCTTAACAAGCAAATACCAAAGCTTTTCTCCATCTAGTAACATGAAAAAAGCAACAACGGCAATTAAAATAAAAGTTACAAAATTAGTTAAAATTGATTGTAGTATTGCTATACTTGTCACCAATCTAGATATAGCCTGATTCCTAAGTTGTTCGTCTATAATACTTAAATCTATTTGCAGATTTCGTTCTCGTAAAAATGTCTCTAATTGTTCTAATATAGGTGCTAAAGAGTTTAAAAAAACAGTAACACTGTCTATTAATTGTTGTCCTTGAGATAAAACTGTTAAACCAATACTAATTACAAGACCTCCAATAATGATAATACTAAGTAAAAAAACCACAAAAACTGCGAGACTATGGGGTAAAAAACGCCGCAGCCACTGTACAGGATAGCTAAGTAAAAAAGCTAAAATGGTGGCAAACGTAAAAATCACAATCACTGATTCAAAATAAGCTAAAAGCTGTACAATTGCCCAGCCAGAAGCAACGAAAAGCAAGAAGCGGACTAAGGCGAGATTATTTAGCCGCGACCAAAAATTGTTGGCTCCAAAGCCACTCATAGTTGATTTCGGGAAAGCTTAAACAGAAGGATAAAAATGAAGGTTAAAGGATGAAAACTCTATACTTTAGCCTTCAGATAAACCTAAACTTACAGACTTGAAGTTGCAATCACCACTTCCCTAGTGCATATTTCCCTGGTAGTTTAATGCAACAAGGGGTATAAGAAAAATATTCCTCCCATACCCTGACAATGTTTTTATATCAAGTCCGCTTCATCAGTTATCATCAGAATTTCTCCGTGTCAGCCCAAATGATAAGTTTTTAAACAGACACGATCTCACTCATCGCCCCAGATCGTGTAGCGCATTAATTGCCACAGCACACTTTTGCGTTACAGCTTCTAATTCTTCTTTATCCGTAGAAGTTGGCGCTGCTATCAACTCTCCAATTCTCACTGTTACGGGAACTGAACAAGGTATGACTGCACCTTTTTGCTCAATAGCTTCAGTTCCCCATAAACTCACTGGCAACAGTGGTGCTTTTGCCTTAGCAGCAATTAACGCTGCACCTCGTTTTGGATCTGTAATGCGTCCGTTGAGAGTACGAGTGCCTTGTAAAAAAACACCGACAGCCCACCCTTGTTCGAGATAATTTAAGGCTGCGCGGATAGCAGCGCGATCGGCTGTACCCCGACTAACTGGGTAAGCACCATATAAGGCGATCGCTTGTTTTAAAACAGGGATTTTAAATAATTCTTCTTTCGCCATATGTGCCACCGGACGATCTACACAATTGGACACAATTGGCGGATCATAGTTACTAGCATGATTGCTGACTACCAGCAAAGGCCCGTTTTTAGGTACATTTTCTGCACCATAAATTCGACCCCGAAAGTAAACGTGCAGCATCGGGCTAACAACAGACCACTTAAAGGCGTGGTAAAGGAACAGACTAACGAATGGTTCGCGGCTTTTGCCCACAGAAAATAATTGAAATCAGACTGAATTTAAGGATAAGCGATCGCCACTACTTTTGACTGTTAAAGTTAGTTACCAGACCAATCGTCCCGGAGAAAACCAGCCAGGAACTTGAGATTGTTGGGTAGCGGGTTCGTAAGCAAAAGCTCTTATGCACAGCAGCATCAGCACAAAAATAAAATGTGCTCTACGGCGACTTCGTACGGATGATGAAGGCTTCTATGTCATGAACGAACTCGTCTGGACGCTCCCAGTGGAGCGCGTGACCAGTTTCTGGATAAACCTTCAAGACTGCATTCGCTAGACCAACCACTAGAGCATCCTGTGCGCTCTGTGAGAATATCGTATCGTGATCGCCCCGCAGAACCAGTGTCGGCATCTGGATGCAATTGATTTGGGCTGTGTAGTCTACGGCAAGCTGTCCTGCCAAAGCGGCACGCCACACGCGTGCTGGTAGCTTCAGGGTCTGTGCGACCGCCCTGTCTAGGAAGTTGTCAGGTACTGAGTGATAAATGGTACTCAATTGGAATTCCCGTGCAAACTCCGGGGGTACCGGGTCGTCAAGCGCGTTAACTGCTTGCTGTAGCTGGAAGACATCTTTGGAACGCATATTGGTTGCCGAGCCGACGAGAATAAGCCGCGCCACACGCTCCGGCGCACTGAGAGCCACCTGTTGTGCCACGAGGCTTCCCATTGAATGCCCGACTAGTGTTGTTTGCGTCAGTCTCATCACATCCATAAACGCAACCATGTCGGCAGCAAAGTCTGGTATGTCATACCCACTTGAAGGCCGCTCAGAGTCACCATGACCCCGCTGGTCTAGGGCATAGGTGTGGTAGACCGAAGAGAGGGATGGCAGTACGCGGCTGTATGAAAACCACGAATCTGTGTAGCCGTGGAGCAAGATAATCGGATGCCAGCAGAGCTACCTTGCTCTGCATAATGGAGCCGTACACCTGTCGTGAGTTGCGTGTCAGCAAACCGTAGAGGTGTCGCATCTTTATGGTTCATCGGCTGTGAACTCTTTCTTTTATATTCCCGTATGGCTGTATTATCGCAGACGGAGCGTTGCTGCCCAACGTTGCTGTTCACCGTTTTAAAATTTGGTTTACAAAAGTTTCACCGTCAACAGGTGGTGTATGCTTTGATTGAGCAATTGCCGCATCTATTTTCTCTGTTACATCCTCCACCCATTCAGTTTCAGCGCGATCGCATTCATCCAGCAAGCGTAAGGCAACTTCAAGAACTTCTTGTGCAGAGCGTATACAAAAAAGTCATTGGCTGAGAAAACGGCTACCATTCATGATAAAGTTTCTCAGCATAGCTCATGACTTCTTCACCGGGAAGTTTTAACTTGCCAGGTTGGCGAGGATAGCGAGTTTCAATCGCGGTCGTATCCTGCTCGACAATCACATCAATGGCTTTTAGCATAGATTGACGTAAAAGAAGCTTTACCCAAGTAGGTTTTAGCTTGGCGAAGATCAATTCATAGATTTTGGTTTGATTTTGTTGCTGCGGGTATTGCACAACCACTTGAGCAAAGGGGCCAACACCTGTTTCGGCATAAAGCACTAAAACGGAAGGGAAAAAGTATTCAACGGTACTCTTAAGAACTTTTGGGATAGTCAACAAAACTGGATTAAGCAAAAGTTCTCCAAGTGAGTTATCGGCTCTTATGCTTTCCTGTTTTACTTTATACCAAAAGCCATTTTGAGCAAATTCTGTCATTTGGTTTTGAACAATCTGAAATAGCTCCCGATGGGTGCCATTTTGATGATTGAAATCAGAATTGATTAACCAGGTGCTTAGGAAGTCTCCCTGGATTGTTTTTTCTCCAGCAATCCCGACAAAATCATATTCCGATGCGATTTGCTCAACAATTTCAGGAATGGCCATGCGAGATTCGCAATCCCCATAGCTCCAAATACAATCTCTCTTCACTATGAGCTTGAGTGGCTGCGCGATTGGCTGCGTCTGTTGTTTACTCTCTTGATATAATCTCCCCTCACCGTCAAACTCTAGAGCATGAAATGGACAGGTAATAGTTCCTCTTTTCTGGCAAATCCACCCATCTGATAGTGGCGCTTGCATATGAGGGCAAACATTGTTCAACGCGAAAATTTCACCCCGATCATTTTGCCATAGAACGTAGTCTTGCCCATTTAATGTCACCTTGTAGGGACGATTTATTCCTAGCATAGAACGATGAGCAATTAACCAAGGCGCACCCGGTAAAATCGGATTCATAAGTTCAGCCTCAACAGTTAACTATATATTCAGTTAGTATGTGCTGTGCTAAACGGTTTGTCAACAACTAACCAAATTTTCAGTTAGTATTGATGCTACAAGTATTAGAGGACAAGCGTGAGTTCTTCAGAGTATTTCAGGCGAAAAGCAAAAAAGCCTCGTCAAGTTCGAGATGCCGAGGCAACTCAGACACAAATTCTAGATGCCGCTGAACAGGAATTTGCCCGCTATGGCTTGGCTGGAACGCGGATCGATGCGATCGCTGCTCGAACGGGTGTTGTAAAGGCGATGATTTATTATTACTTTGAAAGCAAGGAAGGACTTTATCAAGCAGTAATGCAACGGATCGGCACCGAGTTGGATGCAGCATTTCAAAAGCTTGATTCAGACTATTTACCTGTAGAAGAAGCCCTAAAAGCATACATTCGCAGTGGCATTGCTTACGGAGCCACTTATCCACATCGCGGAATGCTATGGTTTTATGAAGCTATCCAAAATCAGGGGCAATACGGTCAGATGAGCGGTTGGCAGAAAAGTTTCTGGAGTATGGCAACTCTCTTAGAACGTGGAATAGCTGAAGGTCTGTTCCGATCGCTCGATCCATTTTTGACAACCATCAACATTTTAGGCATTTGCACGTTTTACTTTAATGCCCACGAAAATTTGAAGTACCTCGATCCGACTCGGCAACTTCTCAGTTCAGAAATGATTGAGCAGCAAACTCAGGAAGCAATTAATTTGATTTTGGCTGGAGTGAAAGCGTAATGCTACTCACAGACGGCATAAAGCTGCCCAAATCCTTATTGTACTGGCTCATCAATAAATGATATGGCAAGTTGTGAAATCATTAATAGCATGATCGCTCCACACCAAAACCACAACTAGCAAGGTTAGAAAGCGATCGCATACTATAGAGCTAAGTTTACGCCAATAGCTAAATTTTAGTATGCAAATCACAGTTGAAATCCCTGATGAAATTGCCCAACGGTTAGACCAAACTTCGGGGAGCCTGTCTCGCCGCCTCTTAGAACTGATTATTGCTGATGCTTATCGTTGTGGCAAGGTTAATACTGCTGAGGTGCATCAAATACTCCAGTTGCCGTCTCGCCTTGAAACTCACGCCTTTTTGAAGCGGATGGGCGTTTACCTAAACTACGACGAAGCTGAATTAGAGCAGGATCTTCAAACTCTCAAGAAGTTCAGAGCACAATGATTGTTGTCTCTGACACATCTCCAATTTGCTACTTGTTGCTAATTAATCGTATTGATGTACTAAAAATTCTGTACGGCGTTGTTATCATTCCTCAAACTGTTGCCGATGAACTGATTGCGCCTGAATCACCGCCTGTTGTGAAAAGGTGGATGGCTCAGTCTCCCGACTGGCTTCAAGTTCAACCGCTTGAAAACCCAGAGAATGTAGAACTAGGAAGACTTGATCCAGGTGAACGAGAGGCAATTTTATTGGCAGAACAACTAAGTGCTGATTTGGTGATCTTGGACGACAAAGCAGCAAGACGAATTGCTGTGGAACGTGGCTTAACGATTATCGGACTTCTAGGCATTTTGAAAGACGCTGCTAGAGTTGACTTACTGAATTTAGAGACAACTTTTGAACAGTTGCGAGAGGCTGGCTTTTGGGTTGCGCCCAGCCTGCTAGAACGACTGCTGGCAGAAGATTAGCTTGACTTGTAAAAAATAAATTATTGCAATTACGTGATAGCCCCACCCCAAAACCACAACTAGCAAGGGTAGAAAGCGATCGCATCTCTAATTCCACAGATAGCAGAAGTTAACTATTAAACAGGTAACTCCGCAGCACTACGGATATTTTCCAAAATTAAGCCAGAGCAAGTACGCTTAATCAAACCGGTTAACACATTACCGGGGCCAATTTCCACTACTCGCTCAATGCCATTTTCTGGTAGGGCTAGTGAAATTTCTCGCCAGCGCACTCCTCCAGTCATTTGTTGGATCAAACGCTGTTTTAAAACATCTGCATCTGTGGATGGGGTTGGTTCTACATTCGATAAAACTGGCACCTTAGCTGTATCAAATTCTACTGAAGCTAAAATATCATTGAATTCAGCCGAGGCTTGTGCCATTAAAGGCGAATGAAACGCACCAGAAACTTTTAAAGGAACTGCACGCTTTGCCTTCACTTGCGACATTACGTTTTCCACTGCTGCTGGTGTACCAGAAATCACAACTTGGGCTGGACTGTTATCATTAGCGATCGTCGCATCAGGAGTTTCGGCGATCGCTTTTTCTAATTTTTCGCGGTCAAAATTCATTAATGCTGCCATCATTCCACCAGCAGCATTCTCCATGAGTTCGGCACGGCGCTTTACCAAGTGCAGCCCCGCAGTCCAATTAAATACACCAGCAACATAAAGAGCAATGTATTCTCCCAAACTGTGACCGGCAACCAAATCCGGCTGTTCTTTTTTGAGTAGAATATCAGCGAGAATGCTTTCTACTACATAAAGACAGGGCTGAGTGTAGAGGGTATGTGATAGTTTTTCGGCATCATTGTTACTGATTTCGATTACAGACCAGCCTAAAATTTCTTCAGCTTGGGCAAATTTTTCCTTTGCCAATGGTAATTCTAGTAAATCTGATCCCATTCCCAGTGCTTGGGAACCTTGTCCGGGAAACAACCATGCGGTTTTAGTCATTCGTCAATCATCAACTCTCAAGTGTCATTAGTCGGCGGTTGGTAGGGGCGGGTTTAGAAGACAAATTGTCGTTTTCAATCGAAAGATAATCAACAAAACCCGCTCATACAGTGGTTAGTGGATAGTTAAACAATCAACTACTATCTACCCCATTGAAAAATTGCCGCGCCCCACGTCAGTCCAGCACCAAAACCTGATGCAGCTATTATGTTGTTAGATTTGATTTTGCCTTGCCGTACTGCTTCATCTAGGGCAAGGGGAATAGAGGCAGCGGAAGTGTTGCCATAATAGGCAAGATTACTGATAACTTTATCTTCCGGAATCTTTAGGCGCTGGGCAACTGCATCGAGAATGCGTTGATTTGCTTGATGTAATAGCAACCAGTCTACTTGCTCTACACAGAGGTTAGCGCGAAATAAAGCTTTATCAATCACTTCTGGTACTTTTTGGACGGCAAATCGGTAAACTTCTTTGCCATTCATCGTGATCGGCAAAAAGCTACCTTGACCCACACAAACACCAGAGAGCAGTTCTGTAGAATTAGCTTTATAAGCTAGGTTGAGACAATTGTTTTGAGTGCCATCACTTTTGAGTTCAAATCCAAGTAAGCGATCGCGTGGGTTTGCTTGTAGTACAACTGCCCCAGCTGCGTCTCCAAATAAGACGCAGGTACGTCGGTCTTGCCAATCTACCCAACGAGAGAGGATATCTGCCCCGACAAGTAGTACGTTATGATAAACTCCGGTTCTAATAAATTGGGCAGCTGTAACTAATCCAAACACAAAACCAGAGCAGGCAGCTGTCAAATCAAATGCCACTGCTCTATTTGCTCCTAATTTGGCTTGAATTTGACAGGCACTACCAAATAAATCATCAGGCGTAGAAGTTGCCAGCAAAATCAAATCTATATCTTGCGGTGTAATTCCAGCCATTGTGAGCGCTTGATGGCTCGCGATCACAGCAAGTTCTGCAAGAGAATCACCAGCTTTTGCTAAATGCCTTTGACGAATTCCTGTCCTTGTTGTTATCCACTCGTCTGATGTTTCAACCAGTTCAGTTAACCCCTGGTTATCCAGGAAAGTAGCTGGTACTGCCGAGCCACTTCCTGTAATTGCTATTCCTATTTGTTGCACTCCGGCTTCTCCCAAGCGATCAGCTTTTTGCCATTAGTCTTTTATCATCTGTCTTTTGTTTTTGGCTAATGACTAAAATTAATTAGTTTCGGGCAACAGGCGCCCGGAGTTTGTTGAGCTTTGATATTGAGATTGAATTCTTTGTAGCACTTGGTTATTGACCGCTTCTTTTGCTAAACGAATCGCATTAAAAATAGAAGGTGCTTGGGAGCTACCATGACTAATTATGCAAATGCCGTCTACGCCTAAAAGTAAAGCTCCTCCATGTTCTGCATGATCTACCCGCTGTTTGATCCGCTTGAGGTTGGGTTTTAAAATTGACGTTCCGAGTTGACCACGCAATCCTTGGGGCAATTCTTCCCTCATGATTTGCAGCATCACTTCTCCGACCGCTTCAGCAAATTTTAACAGTACATTGCCCACAAAGCCGTCACAGACAATCACGTCAAACTGACCGGAAAGCACATCCCTTCCTTCTGCATTGCCAATAAAAGCAATCTGGGCATTTTCACGTAGTAATTGATGAGCACGAACAGCTGCATCATTGCCTTTACAGTCTTCCTCACCGATATTCAACAAACCTACTTTTGGTTCAGACACACCCAAAACATATTGACTGTAAATCGACCCCATGACGGCAAACTGCTCTAAAAATTTCGGGCGACAGTCCACATTTGCACCGACATCAAGTATGAGAACTTGTTTGCTGGCTACTATGGTGGGAAATACTGCACCAATTGCCGGACGGTCAATTCCTGGTAATCGTCCTAAGCGAAGTAATGCTGCTGCCATCGCTGCACCAGAGTGACCGGCAGAAATTACGGCGTCTGCCTGTCCTTGCTTGACTAAATCCATTGCCACATTAATAGAGGCTTTGGGTTTGCGTCTGATGCTGCTCAGGGCTTCTTCGTTCATTGCGATCGCATCCTCAGCAGGTACGATCTGAACTTGACCCACACTGATTTTTGCTGGTAGGGCTGCTTCGATTCTTTGGGGATCACCTACCAACAATACCTCTACACCCAGTTCTTCTCGTGCTCGCAGTGCGCCAACCACGATTTCACCGGGTGCATTATCCCCTCCCATTGCATCAATTGCGATCCGTGCGCAAGTCGATCCCATTGCTCAGAGCTTCTAGAAACCTTACAAATTTTACCAGATGCCTCTGCCGAAAGTAGCAATTTGATAGCTGCTAAATTGCATCCATCAATATTCAAACAATTAATCTGGGTGTCTTCCCAGTCTGGGATGAAAAAACCAAGCCACGGATAACTCCGAGGTTTTGCTGCTTATTTCATCTTTTGCCCTTTCAGCTATAGATTCTGACAAGCCCAACATAACACGAATTCCTCCCTTAACTGACTGATGAAACTACGTATCTGGTTAGTCTTTGAGGACTGAACATCAAAGTTTTGCCATTCGTTGCCAAGCAATCAGCAAAGATGAAATGTTCTTTAAAATCAGAAAAATAACCTGAATTGTGCCTGAATTTTGGAAGTTATAGGATAAAAACTTCCCTAATTTACGTCAACACATGGAAATGAAAATTTTTTACTAATATATTTGCATTTTAATATACCAAACAACAAGCACATTATTTTTTTAATTGCTAAAATTCGCTCAAAACTGCTTAAATTTATTACCACAATCTCAGTAAACCTACTTGTCATCAGTCCTAGATTAGAGTTTCTTGGAAAGTATGTATGGGTAAAGTGACTGTAATAAAAGTTTCATGAAAAGAAGTAAAATTTTCGGGGATTGAAAATATTTATACTGATTTACCCTAATTTGATCAGCTTCAAATCATACTTATTTATCTTAGTAAAACGACTATATACCTATATTACTTATTTGTTAAATTCTGAGTGAAATGATTAATATTGAAGCTTAAAAACAAGAAACTGCCAATCTGGGATTTCATGATTGCGCATCAAGTGTAATACTATTAAGCACTCTGTGATTACAACTCTTATAACAATGCAATGGGAGAACGTTGTATACCCTACCAAAACTTTGTTACTAACCTTACTTTCATATGTAAAAATCGACAGTTATGATTGATTACCCAATGCAAGGTAGCATTGAGTACCCAGAAGGAAGTGGCGTATTCGCATACATGAGGAGCGATCAATGCTGGAATTAATTGGTTCAGGTTTGATGTCAATGTGGCTAGAGATGGCTGGAGTCCAGGTTAAGCCTCTAGATCCTCTAGATGTATTAACTTGGCAAAGTAGTCCTAGCCTGATTCTTGCTCCCGATCCAAGTCCAGCTGGAGTAACTACCGTGCAGGAATATTTCAAGGGGTTAATGGCATCGAAAATCATGTCAGCAAATTTAACCCAGAGTCAAGGAATTTGGTTACAGTCAGGGCCTATACTGATGGCTAATCATCAAGGTACAACTCCTCTACCTGCTGCCTCATTAACTAAGATTGCAACTTCTCTAGTTGCTTTGAAAGCTTGGGGAGCACAACATCAATTTGAGACTGTAGTTGGTACTACTGGCTCTGTGCAAAAAGGAGTGCTGCAAGGAGATTTAATAATTACTGGTGGTGGTGATCCTTTGTTTGTTTGGGAAGAAGCGATCGCCCTTGGCAATACCTTGAATAAAATGGGCATCAAGCAGATCAAGGGCAATTTGATCATTAGTGGTAATTTTGCCATGAATTTCCAGCGGCACCCACTACTAGCAGGACAAGCACTCAAGCAAGCACTGAATCATAATACTTGGTCTCGTGCTATTACCTTACAATATTCCCTCATGCCCAAAGGCACACCCAAGCCTGAGGTTAAAATTGCTGGCACTATCAAATTCGAGGCACAAACCATACCACAACAAACTTTGCTGGTACGTCGTCGCTCCTTGCCTTTGCACCAATTAATCAAGGAAATGAACGTTTTCAGCAACAACGAAATGGCACAGATGCTAGCAGAGTCAGTGGGAGGACATACTGTTGTGCAATCAACTGCTGCTAGGCTTGCAAGGGTACCAGAATCAGAAATTCAATTAATTAACGGTTCAGGCTTGGGAGTTGAAAATCGTATTTCTCCCAGAGCAGCTTGTGCGATGTTAATGGCTCTCCAACAAGAAGCACTTACTCATGGGCTGAATTTAGCAGACTTATTTCCCATGTCTGGCTTTGATCGCCGTGGAACGCTGTATGCCCGACATATGCCAGCAGGCACTGTCATGAAAACTGGTACTCTCAACGATGTTAGTGCTTTAGCCGGAGTTATACCTACACGCGATCGCGGTTTGGTTTGGTTTACCATTATTAACCGTGGTCCATATGTACTAAATTTTCGGGCTGAACAGGACAAACTTTTGCAAAATCTGATCAAACAACTACAAGCTCCATCTGCTATTCCTAAAGCGATCGCTCCCCACTCACCCGTCGAAGTTTTGCCTAAATTTGGTACTAATGAACGTAATGAAGTTCTATATAAAAGTTAATTATTCTATTAAGTAAAAGGCAGAGGGCATTAGAAGCGGTAGACGCATAGACGCGGTAGATGCGGAGCAGCTACTTTCAGAAGTCGCTAGCTAAGGCAACGCCTGACGGCGAACGCGCAAGAGCGTAGGTAGCGTCTTCTCGCAGAGTAGCCCTTCTTGCAGGGTAGCTGTTCCCGTTCGCTCGGAGAGGGTTCCCGCAGAGTAGGGTAGGTACGGCGTATCCGTTGGTAGGAAATTTAGGACAAGGGGAATGAAGAGGACACGGGGACACGGAGATCAGGGGAATAATTAATGAGTACGGGCGGGTTTAAAAGATAAATTCTCGATGTCAGTGAAAAATTATAAATAAAACCCGCCCCTACCAATGACTATTGACTCTTAAATTTTTCCTTTGGAATAATTTCTGTTACTACTCGGTTGCCAGAATTACCACCACTAACAACTATATTTTCCTTTTGGATATTACCAATAGCTTTTTCACCTGTAAATGTCATTGGTGGGTCTACTTGTCTATAAACCACATCACCTTGAGCTTCTACTAATTTGTTATCCAGATACCAAGTTAGTGTTTTAGATTTGAGTGACTGGCGGCGTTCCCCAATACCATTGACATTACCTGTTAAATAGGCGATTTTTTGGGGTATTTTTAATTCACCTTGATTTGCAGTTACTGTCACATTTTCGGCACGATGAAATATGCGTACAGGATCATTGGTAGTAACAGTTTCTGTGTTTAAATTCCAATACATAGAATTACTGGCAATTTGCATCGGCGGTTCAAGTAATTCTATTTGAGCATTTTTAGTAATAGTAGCAATTTTAGTTTTCAAGTTAACTTCGGCGGTATCCCCTCGACCTCGATCAGTAATTTTATTATTTTTATAATGGTCAATTTGTACAGGGCGATCAGCAATTAATTTTTCTTCTTTAATTTGCCAAACTAAATGTTCTGTACGAATTTGTAATGGTGGTTCCATTGAGTTTGCAACTACTTTGCCCAAAAAATCAACACGTTGAGTTCGAGTTTTCACTCGTGCTTCTTGTGCTACTGCTTGTAGTTGCTTATGGGTGCCATACATTTGGTTGCGGACTATCAATAAGTCTTCTTGAGGACGCCATTCTAGTTCATTGCCACGCAACACCGTTCCATTGCGAGGATCTGTAGCAACTATATTTCCCTTAAGAAATAATTGTTTTCCATCCTGTTCAATATCTGCTTGTTGTGCCTGCACTTGATAAACTATTTTGCCATCTTGATATAGTTCACCATATGGACTTTCTGCTTGACCAATTTGTTTTTCTTTTGTATACTTCGCCTGTTTTGCCCTGACTTTCCAAATCGGCCGCCCAACATCATCTGCCTGTTCTAATGTGACAGCAAAGAAAGTTAACTTGCTATCTGTGTCTTTGTCTTGGGGAGTTTCAACAGGCGATTTTGTGAGTGTTTTAGTATTACTCCCACAGCCAGCTAGCCCAAGGAGTAGAAGTAAGGTAAAAGGCAAGAGGTGATAATGGACGCGGTAAGAGGAATTTTCTCCGCGTCCCCGCGTCCTTATTTCCCCGTGTCTTTTGTTGTACTCTTTCATTCTGGAATTTCCAAATGTCCATCAGCTGTTTCTCTAGGATGCTCCAAAAAATCCATGCTAGTTAAAGGCCGATAGGGATAACTTTGACGTGGAGTTTTCTGAATATCTTCTTTGACGGCTTCTAAATCTATATAGCGATCGCTCACATTGATTAAGCTGTCGCTTGTCATTGAGCGTAAACTTACTACCTCTACCCGCACTCCCCGATAGCTAACGGAATTTACTGCATATGCCAAATCGCCATCACCACTGACTAATACTGCGGTATCATAAGAATCTACCAAAGCCATCATATCAACCGCAATTTCTACATCAAGATTTGCTTTTTTCGATCCGTCTGGCAATTGCACTAAATCTTTCGCTATTACTCGATAACCGTTGCGACGCATCCACAACAGAAAACCCTGTTGCTTCTCGTTAGTTCTGTCTACACCTGTGTAGAAGAAAGCACGCAAAAGTCTAGAACCGCCCGTTAATCGACACAATAGCTTGGTGTAATCTATTTCAATTCCTAATTGTAGCGCTGCATAAAATAAATTTGAGCCATCAATAAATATAGCAACACGACCTCGATTTTCCAAAACTTGCTCTGGCGTAAATATCGAGTCGTTTTCCAGATTATTCAACATTGTTGTCATACCTCATTTTTTATCGACGTAATAATTGATACTTTTTAGATTTTCATAAAAGTTTAGAGTTGCTTATGAACATTTTTCAGGGCTAATTAAATCAGCCCTGGCAAAGTACAAAGAATTTAGAAATGGAAAGAACTAGCTAATTGTTATTTGAGTGTTTCTATGCGTTTAAAAACAGGACGGGGATCGCCCAATTTTTGTTTGCCACTTAGTACTCCCCACATACCATGAATTTCAAACGGGGCAACAATGGCAGTTTGTGATTGCTCGTTAAAGTCAATTTCAAAACCCAGTTGCTGATAAATATCACTACTAATATTTGGAATAACTGGAGACAAGAGATAGGCTGCTAACCTTACTGATTCCAAAACCCCATACAATACTATTTCTGTTGCCTTTTGCTGTCCTTGTTTATATAATGACCAAGGAGCCTGTTCATCAATAAACTTGTTGCTGGCTTGTACTAGCTTCAGAATAGCGTCGCAGGCTTGGTTAAACGCTAGCGCTTCATAAGCAGTTTTTACCTGTTCCCCCAGATGTAAACTGATCGCTTTCAAAGGATTATCGACAGGGATATCTTCACTTGTAATTAATGGTAGATTGCCAGCACAGTATTTTTTAACCATATTTAAAGTGCGATTGAGCAAATTACCTAAGTCGTTTGCCAAATCTGCATTCAGAACATTTATGAATCTAACTTCATTAAAATCGCCATCTTTGCCAAATTCGATTTCCTTAAGGAAGTAATAACGAACAGCATCTGCACCATAGTTTATGGTTAATGCCACAGGATCAAGGGTATTGCCCAGGCTTTTACCCATTTTCTGGCCATCTTTAGTTAAAAAGCCGTGTCCAAATACTCGTTCTGGCAGAGGCAAGTCAGCTGACATCAGCATGGCAGGCCAATAAACTGCATGAAAGCGTAAGATATCCTTACCAATTAGATGTAAGTTGATCGGCCACCATTTTGCTAAGGCATTTTCTAAAGTTGCTTCTTCGTTTGGTTCCAGCAATGCCGTTACATATCCTAAGAGGGCATCAAACCAGACATAAAGAGTATGATTAGGATCTGCTGGTACTGGAAAACCCCACTCTACATTTACCCGTGAAATCGAAAAATCTTGTAAGCCCTGTTTGACAAAATTCAGAACTTCGTTGCGACGAGTTTCTGGCTGGATAAAATTTGGTTGAGATTGGTAGAGTGCTTCGAGCTGGGCTTGGTATTTGGATAGGCGAAAGAAGTAGTTCTGCTCATCTCGCCACTCTGCTTCTTTGTTCGGGTGAATTGGACAACGGTGTCCTTCTAGTAATTCTCGTTCTTCTTTAAATTCTTCACACGATACACAATACCAACCTTTTTGTTGTCCCAGATAGATATCATCTTTAGACCAAACTCGCTGGAAAAACTCTTTGACAAGTGCTTCGTGCCGATGATCGGTAGTGCGAATAAAGCGATCATATTTTATATCTAGCAACTGCCACAGGGATACAAATCCCGTAGACATTTGATCACAAAACTTTTTTGGTGGTAATCCTTTACTTTCAGCTGTTCGTTGAATTTTTTGCCCATGTTCATCTGTACCCGTCACCAGCAGCACTGGACGCCCCATAAGCCTTTGAAAGCGTGCCACTACGTCTGCTGCTATTGTTGTGTACGCGCTACCTATATGGGGCAAATCGTTTACGTAATATAACGGTGTTGTGAGTGCAAATGTTTTTTTTGTTTTATCCACTATATTCATGCAAAATCAAAAAATAACTTAAATAAATTAAAACAATTTTCTATCTGAACTTATTTAGGCAAAACCACGTAATTATACAACATAAATACTATATTTTCAAGTTACACCATAATATTAGCAAATTTATTTGGAGCGGAATTAATTTTTAATTTGGTAGAAATTAACAAAAAATTCTGCCAAAAAGACAGAGACTTTCAACTATTAATTCCTGAAAAAATATTGGTTTGATTAATTGTTACACTATTAATACATATATTTATTTCACAAAGAATTTTCTATATTTGCAGATAAAGACATTTCTACCTTAAGGCAGTTCCAGGTATGGTAAAGAAATGTAACGATCATATGCAGAATAACACCTAGTATTTGCGTAAAATTTATATTGAACAAATATGAGTGTAAACAACTCCTTAGATCTTTCTCGCTGGTTGTTGGCAGCTCTATCGACCAAAATGTTTCGCTACTATGAGGATCGAATTCCCCAAGACGCCAGCGTGTTAGTAGTAAGTAATCATCGTAGCTTTATGGATGCACCGATTTTAATGGCGGCGTTATCCAGCCCAATTCGCTTTGCTTGTCATCACTACATGAGTCAAGTGCCGATCATGCGGGAAATCGTCACAGGTTTAGGTTGCTTTCCCTTAGAAGCAGATCAAAAGCGTCAGCAAAGCTTTTTTAAGCAAGCACAACAACTGCTACAACTAAAGCAAGTAGTGGGTGTGTTTCCAGAAGGAGCGGAACCAATGGTAAAATTTACCCAACCACAGCAGGTGGGAGAGTTCCAGCGAGGATTTGCCCATTTGGCATTACGAGCAGCAGTGCAGGATTTAGCTATTTTGCCAGTTGCGATCGCCTCTTTAGAAGAAGTTAACACATCCGCTGTACCCCTAAGCCTATTGAGCTTTTTCGATCCTTCAGAACCTCTATTTAATCAACCAGGTTGGCACCCTTTGGTCATCTACAATCGTGTTGCAGTGCTAATCGGTCGTCCTTATTGGATTAGACCCCAACATCAACAACAATATCAAGGAAAACAAGCAAAAACTGTTGTGGCTGAACTGACAAAACATTGTTATGGCGAAATCACCAGTTTGCTACATCAAGGATGTTATTAAAGTCATTTGTCTGTTGTCCTGCATGAATAACTAAATATTGACAAATGACTGATAACTAATGACAAATGACCAATGACTAATAACCAATGTCTATTCCAAAAGTAGAACTAAAGCCATGTTTTCTTACTCCCAGGCGCTTACAGCCGGAATACCCCCTGTTTGTATATTTACCTGGGATGGATGGAACCGGTCAACTGTTGCGAACGCAAACAGTAGGATTAGAAGCTGGTTTTGATGTCCGCTGTTTGGCAATTCCCCGCGAGGATCTAACAAGCTGGGAAGTATTGACAAATAATGTATTAGACTTAATCCACGCCGAACTCGAAAAAAGTTCTCAGCGCTTAGTCTATCTATGTGGTGAGTCGTTTGGGGGTTGTTTAGCTCAGAAAGTAGCTGTAGCAGCACCGCATTTATTTCAGCGAATTATCCTTGTCAACCCTGCTTCTAGCTTTCATCTTCGCCCTTTATATGAATGGGCATCCCAATTCACTAGCTTTGTGCCATCATGTTTTTTTGACTTTGGTGCAATAGGGTTTTTGCCATTTTTAGCAGCTTTGTCACGTATTTCTAGAAGCGATCGCCATGAAATGCTAAGAACGATACGTTCCATACCAGTAGAAACGGTTTGTTGGCGATTGTCTTTAATTAAAGAATTTCATGTTGATGAAGAGGAGCTACGTCGTCTTACTCAACCTGTTTTGCTAGTTGCTAGTGTCTTAGATCGACTTTTGCCTTCTCTTGCTGAAGCAGAACGATTAGTTAATATTTTACCTGACTCTAAATTGGTACTTTTGCCAGAAAGTGGACACGCTTGTTTATTAGAAACAGATATTAATTTATACGAGATCATGAAAGCCCATAATTTTTTAGCAAGTGGTGCAGAATTAGTCAAAAAGTTAGAGGTTAAAAGCTAAAACAAAAGAAATTTTTAATACACTTTATACCTTTATATTTATGCACTAAATTAGCTCGATCACACCATTCTATTTTGGGAGTGGGGTTAACTGTATTGCTTTAACTAACGACTTATCCTTACAGGGGGAAGTCAAGCAGCTTGCAATTTCGTTACAAACAAAATAGTAAAGACTTTAGAAGGTGCCAAGCAATGGCAAATAAGCCCCAAAAAGAAAAAGAGAATAAAAAACTAGACAATACACCCCCTGCTGATCAAAAAGAAGACAAGCCATCTTTGTTTGATTCCTTTGCCGAAACATTAGGCTGCGTAGCAGGAACAGCAGTAGGTGTAGGTGCAGCAGCTGGTAGCAGTGCAATAGAAGCAAGCAAAGCAGTTGCAGAAACAGCAGCTGGTGTAGGAGAAGCGGCAGCAAAACAAACCCATAAGTTAATTGAGCAAGCAACTCATACAGCCGGACAAGTTACAGATTATCTAGGGCAAAATTGGCTAATTCGCAGGGTAGCTGGCGTGTTAAACCTGAATTGGCTGGTTGGTGCAAGTGATAATGTTGATTTAGAAAAAGCCGCAGCAGCAGTGAAAAAGTTGCAGCAAGAACATCCAAATGAATCACCCAACCAAATAGCTCACCGCATTATGGTGGAAAAAGCTGCAAAAGCAGGTGGAATTGGTTTTGCTAGTAGTCTTTTGCCAGGATTTGCCGCAGCATTGTTAGCTATTGACTTGGCAGCCACTACACAATTGCAATCAGAAATGATATATCAGATTGCAGCCGCCTATGGCTTAGATTTAAAAGATCCAGCCCGAAGAGGTGAGGTATTAGCAATTTTTGGTATAGCTTTGGGTGGTGGACGTCTTTTAAGAGCGGCTGGATTAGGCTTGCTACGAAATGTACCTTTTGCTGGCGCGGTAATTGGTGCTAGCTCAAATTCCACGCTGGTATATTCTTTAGGATACGCAGCTTGTCGATTTTATGAAGCCAAATTAGATGAATCCAAGTCTTTGGATTCTGAAGAAACAATTACAGAATTGAAGCAACAAAGCGATCGCTATCTAGAAACCGCGATCGCCCAGCAAAAAATCATGGATCAAATCTTGGTGCATATGCTCCTTGCTAGCTATCCAGACAAGAATTGGGAAACAATTTTGCCAGAGTTGGAAGCTTTGAACCTCAGCCCTGAATCTTTGGATGCCATTAAGCAAAACATCAAATCTCCACAGCCTTTAGATCATCTTGTTAATCAACTCAACCGAGACTTTGCGGTACCACTTTTAGCTCAGTGTTGCCGAATAGCTAAACTTGAAGGTGAAATTTCACCCCCAGAACAAAAAGTGATTGATGCGATCGCTAACAAGTTTGATATCGACTTGAAATCAATTAAGTCAATAGTTAATAATCAATAGTTAATAAGTCATTAGTCATTGGTAGGGGCGGGTTTTATTTACAATTTTTCACTGACATCGAGAATTTATCTTTTAAACCCGCCCGTACAGTAGTTAGTAGGGGCGGGTTTTTTGAGTATATGAACGGTTAAAACCAACAATTTATCTTCTAAACCCGCCCGTAGAGTAGTTAGTGGAGTTAGTAGGGGCGGGTTTTGCTGATAATCTTGCCTTTCAAATCGAAAATTTATCTTCTAAACCCGCCCGTACAGTAGTTAGTAGTTAGTAGGGGAGGCAGCGCGTCTCCGGCTCCGCTCCGTTGTAGCGACTGCCGTGCGGGTTTTATTGATTACCTTTGGGTTAAAACCGACAATTTCTCTTCTAAACCCGCCCATATAGTGGTTGGTGGTTTGTTTTCTCTTTGTCCCCGCGTCCCCGTGTCAGCCCCTCCCCCCCTCCTCTTTTCCCCAAAGCATAAAACCCAAATTTTACGCAATACTGGTACCAGAACTTTTACATTGAACGCTAAAAATGGAAATTCGATTGAGTAACACCCCTGCTTTAGAGTGGGCAGGAGATGGATTAGCTATAGGATTATTTGAAGATGCTGTAGAATTAACTGGCGAGCTGGCAGCTTTGGATGAAAAGCTTGCTGGTGTTCTCCAAGAACTTATTGCCGAAGAGGAATTTAAAGGCAAAGTCAATAGCACGGTGGTTACACGGGTGGGTAGCCCTAGCCCAGTTCGCAAAGTGATAATCGTTGGTTTAGGCAAACCGGAAGTGCTAAAACTTGATACTTTGCGGCGTGCTGCTGCTGCTGTTGCTCGATTAGCCAAAAAGCAAAAGTGCAAAACTCTAGGGATGAGTTTGCCAGTTTGGAATAACAATCCGGCACAAACTGCCCAAGCACTAGCTGAAGGTATACAGCTAGCACTGTATCAAGATAACCGCTTTAAGTCCGAGCCAGAAGATAAAGGAGTACAAGTTGAAACCGTAGATTTACTGGGATTAGGTGGACAAGAAGCAGCAATTACCCGCGCCAATCAAATAGCTTCTGGGGTAATTTTGGCAAGACAACTAGTAGCAGCCCCTGCTAACGAGGTAACGCCAATTACGATGGCAGAAGTTGCAATGGCGATCGCCTCAGAACACGGTTTGCAAGTAGAAATCTTGGAACAGGAAGAATGCGAAAAGTTGGGCATGGGTGCTTTTTTAGGAGTAGCAAAAGCTTCTGATTTGCCCCCAAAATTCATTCACCTCACCTACAAGCCTGAAGGGACACCAAAACGCAAGCTAGCAATTATCGGTAAAGGTTTAACTTTTGACTCTGGTGGACTCAACATTAAAGGTGCAGGTAGCGGCATCGAAACCATGAAAATGGATATGGGTGGTGGTGCGGCTACTTTAGGTGCAGCCAAAGCTATTGCCCAAATTAAGCCAGATGCGGAGGTTCACTTTATTTCCGCAGTCACAGAGAATATGATTAGCGGTCATGCTATGCATCCAGGTGATATTCTCAAAGCATCTAACGGTAAAACAATTGAAGTTAACAACACCGATGCTGAAGGACGTTTGACTCTGGCTGATGCCTTAGTATTTGCTGAAAAGTTGGGAGTAGATGCGATCGTTGATTTGGCTACCCTAACTGGTGCTTGTGTCATTGCTTTGGGTGATGACATTGCCGGATTGTTCACTCCCGATGATGCTTTAGCTAAGGAATTAGAAACGGCTGCGGAGACATCAGGCGAAAAAATTTGGCGAATGCCAATGGAAGAAAAATATTTTGAGGGCTTAAAGTCTAGTATCGCTGATATGAAAAATACCGGGCCACGTGCTGGTGGTTCTATTACTGCTGCTCTTTTCCTCAAACAGTTTGTTAAAGAGACTCCTTGGGCGCATTTAGATATCGCTGGTACTGTTTGGGCAGACAAGGAAAACGGCTATAACGGTTCTGGGGCTACTGGCTTCGGCGTACGTACTTTGGTGAATTGGGTGTTGAGTTAGGACTAAGGTGGGCGAGTATTGCCCACCTAAATTAGCTCAATTTACTTCCTTTCTGGATGTCCTCTTTCTTCAGGTGAAGGCTTGCCCATGTTATTAATTTCTGCAATCATCTGATATAACCGTCCTAAGTCACGTTGATTGAAATACAGGACTAGACGGGGTAAGTCAAAAGCTTCATCTTGCCCTTCTTGGGGTAAAGCATGGCTTTTTTCAATCCTTCCTTGAACAAGAATGTCACCAAAATCAGCGTTTAGTTTTTCGACTTCAGCATCTGATAAATCTGTATTCAGGCGGATCACCAAGCGATCGCCTACATAGCGACTGGAGTGATAAACCTGGTAAAAGCGGGTAATAGCATTACAGGCTATAACCAAATCATCTGTCACTGTATACAAGCTTGGATCTTCCGGGCTGACCAAACCTTTTTGTACTAATTGTTTATCAATATACTCGCTCCAAGACCTCCAGTAATCACCACCAGGATGATCTATTAAAACTACTGGTACAGGGCCAAATTTACCCGTTTGGCTTAAAGTCATACACTCAAAAGCTTCATCTTGAGTGCCAAAACCACCAGGAAACAGAGCAACAGCATCACTTTCTTTTAACAGAAATAATTTGCGTGTAAAAAAATATTTAAAGTGAATTAGTTTGGGATCGCCCTCGATAATTGGATTTGCTTGCTGCTCAAAAGGTAGTTGAATATTTAAACCAAAGGAATTTTCTCGCCCGGCACCTTCATGCCCCGCCTGCATAATTCCACCACCGCCACCAGTCATAACCATGAATCCCAACTGAGAAACATAGCGAGCAAAGTCAACTGCCATTTGGTATTCTGGAGTTTCTGGTGATAGGCGAGCCGAGCCAAAAATAGTGACTTTGCGAACGTGTCGGTAATTATGAAAAAGCTCGAAACCCCGCTCCATATCTGCTAAAGACGCAGATAATATCTTCCAGTCGAGGCGATCAAGTTCACTATCAGCTAGACGCACTATAGTTAATAGTGCTTGCCGGATGTATTGCCGATGTTTTAACGTCGGCAAGCGCTCAATTAATTCAGCAATATCAGCTTGGATAGACTCTAATGTGTCGAACGACGCAGATGAGGTCATGAGAACTGTAGCCAAAGTGGCATTATATTTTACCTAAATTTGCGATCAAATTTGCAACCACGACGGGTCGTTAAAAGTCCATAGCCCATAGTTAACTATACAGAGTTTATTGACTCTGTACTAGCACTGCTATTTCGTTCCTCTAAGGACGAAAAGATTTTGATCCCAATAGTCGTTTTCTTACAGACATACTATAAGGCACCCATAGATTTTTCACCTATCACTTTCGTACAGACGCAATTAATCACAACCGTACTAGATGTAATAGCATCTGTGGTTTAATAAGCTACAGTGCCAATGACCTTTGATACCATCATATAGATACTGAGGAGAGGAAGTTATTTCACTGAGAATTCAATTTTAAACTATAACCTTGCCAGACCCCCGACTTCTTGTAGAAGTCAGGGATCTATGATTTTATAACATTTCACAAAAATTATGATACAAATGCAGACGATGTAGAGACGGGTACGCCTGCGGCGTATCCACAAGATAATTTCACGTCTCTACTTATTCTTACAGACAAAAAGGCACCTTTGGTTACAAAAACTAAGGTGCTGCATTTTTTGTGTTAAATACAGAAAGAATAAATTGGAGCAAAATAGATGAGATTATTTTTACTTCAATTAGGTGGGTTCACAAAAAGATAGACAAATGAATCACAGATTACTTTCCTTAAGAAAGTTTTTTACTATGATGTCTTGGTAGTTAAATACACTACAAAAGTCACTTCAAGATGAAGAATAGCACATCTAATTAATCAGACAATGCAATCAAGTGCAATGCTTACACCTGAATGGATTGCTGATAATTATTGGGCTGACTTGCAGAGTCAACAAAATACTCCAAAAAAAATTCCAGATGCTTAAGACTCAAGATATTTTTCTAAAGTATTAGCTAGAGTAGTTTTTGGCACAGCACCTACTACCATATCAACTTTTTGCCCACCTTTAAAAATCATCAATGTAGGAATGCTGCGGATACCATATTGGCTGGCAACATTAGGGTTCTCATCAGTGTTGACTTTAACTACCTTGAGTTGACCCTCATACTGAGCTGCTATTTCATCTACAACAGGGGCCACCATCCGGCAGGGACCGCACCAGGGAGCCCAAAAGTCAACTAAAACAGGAACTGCGCTTTCCAATACTTCCTGCTTAAAAGTAGAGTCGGTAACTTGTGCGGCTGCTGACATGGCTACAAACCTTTGCCTATGATATTTTTTGAGTTTGCTGAAATTCTACCATAGCAAAAAGCACTGCTTGGAAATGAAGCACATACATTTGCATATATATAGATTTAGTTTTTATTAATAAACATAAGGAAGCGCCCGAACCGCAGTCCGGGCGGAGTGTGGTGTGAGGAGTGAACGGAAACATGCGTCTCCGCTATTTCTATTGTAGGCGACATATGCTAATTTTCCAGTAATTGTTTGAGAGTCTGGGAAATTTTGTTGAGCGATTGGGGATTGGGAAGAGGACGCGGGGACAAAAAGACGCGGGGACGCAAAGAAATAGGACAAGGGGAAACACCAGACAAGGAGAATCGTGAACACATTCTTACCCCTCTGCTTCTTTGTACCTGAAGCTCCTACTTGCCTACTCTCCCCCTCCTATTCCTAGCCCCTAGCACGCCAGTCGCCTTAACGGAGCGGAGCCTCCGCACGGCGCCGGCTCCCCTAGTCCCTATTCCCTCTATTTACCCATGCCTAATTGTTGAGCTTTTTGATACACTTTCCCTTCAGTCAATAAAGATGGAGCAATCACAACTTCTACTTGTTGCATTTCTTTAAGATTTTTTGCTCCTAATGTACCCATGCTCGTTTTCAAAGCTCCCAAAAGATTATGAGTACCATCATCAAGTTGGGCAGGGCCGACTAAAATTTGTTCTAAAGTACCAGTAGTACCTACGCGAATCCGTGTTCCACGCGGCAAGACTGGGCTAGGAGTAGCCATACCCCAATGGAAACCCCGTCCGGGTGCTTCGGCAGATCTTGCAAAGGGAGAACCAATCATCACTCCATCAGCACCACAGGCAATACATTTACAGATGTCACCGCCAGTAATTAAACCACCATCAGCAATGACTGGGACATAATTGCCAGTTTGTTGATAGTATTCATCGCGTGCAGCAGCACAGTCAGCGATCGCGGTTGCTTGCGGTATACCTACACCCAAGACTCCCCTAGAAGTACAGGCTGCACCAGGGCCAATGCCAATCAGTACAGCGGCTGCGCCTGCTTTCATTAAGTTAAGAGTTACTTCGTAAGTTACGCAGTTACCCAGTACCACAGGCATGGGCATTTCTCGACAAAACTGTGCTAAGTCTAGTGGTATAATCGATTCTGGTGATAAGTGTGCCGTCGAAACAACTGTAGCTTGAACAAAAAATAAATCTGCCCCAGCTTTTGCAACCACTGAACCATACTTACTTGCTCCTGCTGGAGTCGCACTAACCGCAGCAATGCCACCTTGTGCTTTAATTTCTTTAATTCGTTGTTCGATTAGTTCTGGTTTGATCGGTTCGGCATAAAGTTCTTGCATTAGCGGTACAAATTCATCTTTGCCCACTGCCGCAATCCGATCTAAAATTGGCTCTGGATTAGCATAACGAGTTTGAATTCCCTCTAAGTTCAGCACGCCTAGTGCTCCTAACTGCGACAAAAGCACAGCCATGCGAACATCTACTACACCATCCATTGCACTAGCAATAATTGGGATTTCTCGCTCAATATTGCCAATACGCCAGTTTGTATCTGCCAAACTCGGATCGAGTGTACCTCTGCCAGGTACTAAGGCAATTTCGTCTATTCCGTAAGCTCTGCGAGCTGCTTTGCCCCGCCCAATTTGAATTTCCACTCTGACAATGTTCCCAAATCTGTTTAAGCTAGGGTATCAAATTGTGGAGATATTTGCAGCAGTTATGTGAGTTCGTTGTTGACCACGAAAGCCTTGTTTTCAAATTAGAAGGGCAGATAAAAAATATGTATTTGAAAATCAAATTTGCCTAGTTTTGTCAAAATTAATGTATGTGCTTGTTAGCGATCGCTAACCAATCATCATCCATGTCTAATGCAACACGAACTTACCTGCTGCACTACGGCACTTCTGTGCTATCCGTTGCTTTAGCATTGGTACTGACATTGCGACTGCAACCATTCCTAGCACCTGCGAATCTTTCTCTTTTTTATTTGGCTGTAGTCATAAGTACCAGATACGGAGGGATAAAAGCCGGGATAGCAGCTACAATTTTATCCACCCTGGCTGTCAGCTATTTCTTCATCACGCCGTTATATAGTTTCAGTATCAGTTCTACTTGCTTAGTACCTCTGGGCATATTTTTATTAGTCACACTGCTAATTAGTTCGCTCGACTCACAACTCAAAACTGCCCAACAACGGGCGTTAAACAATTTGCAAGCACTTCAAGAAAGCGAAGAACGCTACAGAGTATTGGCAGAAAATGTACCGCAATTGGTGTGGAACGCTCGCTCAGATGGATATATAGATTATTTCAATCAACAATGGTACGACTACACTGGACTCACACCTAATTCATCTTTAGGCTGGGAATGGCAACGTGCCATTCACCCGGATGACTTAGCACCGGCACAGAGAGCTTGGAAGACAGGACTCGCTACTGAAAGTAGGATAGAAGGGCAGTATCGTTTGCAAAGCTTCGATGGAAAGTATCGCTGGCACATTACAAGAGCGGTGCCTCAAAGAAATTGTCAAGGTGAAGTTACAAATTGGTTTGGCTCGTTTACTGATATTCAAAATCACAAGCAAATAGAGCAAGAGAGAATTCGTCTTCTTGAAGAAGTGGAGTCTAAGCAAAGGTTACTGGAGGGAGTATTACAGCAAATGCCAGCAGGGTTGTTAGTGGCAGAGGCTCCTTCCGGTCGTTTATTGTTGAAGAATGAGCAAGTGCAGCAAATTTTAGGTTATGACTTGCCTCTAGTCGAGGGTTTTGAGGAATACAATCACTTTCAGCATTACTTACTTCACCCAAATGGACGAGCATATCAGAACGAGGAAAAGCCCTTGGTGCGATCGCTCTCTACAGGAGAAGTCGTAACTAATGAGGAAATAGAGCTAGTATGTGCAGATGGCGCACGTAAAACTATACTGGCTGACTCTTGCCCGCTCCGAAATCATCAAGGGGAGATTGTTGCAGCACTCCTCACTTTCTACGACATTACCAAACGCAAACAGGTACACACAGAAGTACAACAAACGAACCAAACCTTAAAAACTCTAGTCGCAGCATCTCCTTTACCGATAGTTTTGATTCAACCCGACTGTACAGTACAACTATGGAATCCAGCAGCTGAACGTTTATTTGGATGGACTGAAGCAGAAGTCCTCAACCAAATTCTACCTATTGTTCCAGAAGAAAAACAGGAAGAATTCCGCCTAGTACGAGAGCTATTGCTGAATGGAGAAACATTTTTTGGTGTTGAAACTTATCGCTGTAAACGTGATGGTTCCCAAATTATCTTGAGTATCTCTGCTGCTCCAATTTGTAACGAAAATGGCATAGTCAATACGATGATGCTCATCTTCCAAGACATCACCGAGCGCCAGCTAGCCGAAACAGCACTGCGAGAAAGTGAAGAGCGATTTCGTCAGTTAGCAGAAACAATCCAAGATGTGTTTTGGGTGTCAAACCCATTTGCAGGTGAGGTATTTTACGTTAGTCCCGCCTATGAGCAAGTTTGGGGACGTTCCTGTGAGAGCTTATATACTAATCCGGCGATGTGGATGCAAACCGTCCACCCCGAAGACAGAGAGCGCTTACAAGCTACCTTCTTCAGTCAAATTACGGAAGGAAAATACGACGCAGAATACCGGATTATCCGTTCTGATGGTTCAATGCGATGGATTCGCGATCGCGGTTTCCCAATTAAAAACGAGTCTGGAGAAATCTACCGTGTTGTAGGAGTAGCAGAAGACATTACAGATGGGAAATTAGCACAAATTGCTTTAAGAGATGCTCTGCAAAGGTTGAACTTCCATGTCGAAAATACACCTCTAGCAGTGATAGAGTGGAATACAAACCTGCAAATAACCCGTTGGTCTGCCGCAGCTGCAAGGATATTTGGCTGGCAAGCAGAAGAAGTGTTACATAAAAAATATGGGGAGTGGCAATTTGTCTACGAGGAAGATTCACAAAGAATTCTGAATGTCTGGCGTCAAATCCTTGGTGGTAATGAGCCACAAGTTCTTTGCTGTAACCGTAACTACACAAAATCAGGCAACATTGTTTATTGCGAGTGGTATAACTCAACACTAACTGATGAATTAGGTAATGTTGTTTCAGTATTGTCACTAGTACAAGATGTAACTAAAAGACAGCAAGCTGAACAAGAACGCGAAAATCTCCTACGTTTGGAACAAGCAGCACGAGAGTCGGCAGAAACAGCTAACCGCATTAAAGATGAATTTTTAGCAGTGCTTTCCCATGAATTGCGATCGCCTCTCAACCCCATCTTAGGTTGGACAAAACTGCTACGTTCTCGTAAATTCGACCAAGACGCTACTGATCGTGCCTTAGAAACCATCGAACGTAATGCTAAGTTACAAACCCAATTAATTGAAGACTTGCTAGATGTTTCGCGGATTTTACGGGGAAAGCTCAGTCTAAATGTGGTTCCTATCAATTTGGCTGCAACGATAGAAGCAGCTCTAGAAACGGTGCGATTGTCAGCAGAAGCCAAAGACATTCAAATTCAGAAGGTATTTGCTCCAGATGTTGGTTTCGTTGCAGGAGATCCCAATCGTTTGCAGCAAGTAGTTTGGAACCTACTTTCAAATGCAATTAAATTCACTTCTAATGGTGGGCAAGTAGAAGTACGGTTGTCAAACTTGATAGAAAAGGACACGGGGAAAGAGGACAAGGTGACACGGGGAGGTGGAGACACGGGGAATATTTTTGATAATTTCTCCGCGTCACCGCGTCTCCCTATCTCCGCGTCTTCCAAATCCCGGAGCGCTAACTATGCCCAAATTCAGGTGAAAGACACAGGCAAAGGTATCAACCCAGAATTTCTCCCTTATGTATTTGACTACTTCCGGCAGGCAGATAGCGGCACTACCCGTAAATTTGGTGGTTTAGGGTTGGGACTTGCGATCGTGCGTCATATAGTTGAATCTCATGGCGGTACTGTTTGGGCAGAAAGTCCAGGAGAAGGACAAGGAGCAACGTTTATAGTATGTTTGCCACTCCTGAAAGAAAACAGAGGACAACGGGAAGGGGAGACAAGGGGACAAGGAGAAAATCTCTCTCCCCATCTCCCCATCCCCCCATCTCCCCCTCTTTCACTATCGGGTGTACGAATTTTGGCTGTCGATGATGAAGTTGATATGCGCGATTACGTCAGTTTTGTTTTAGAGCAATCAGGAGCTGAAGTAACCGTTGTTGCATCCGCACAAGAAGCAATAACAACCCTAGTTCACACTCAGCCAGATGTGTTAGTAACTGATATTGGTATGCCTAACACTGATGGGTATATGTTATTGCAACAAATTCGGGCATTAAATCAAGAATCAGAAAAGCAAATTCCAGCGATCGCCCTCACAGCCTATGCTGGAGAATACGACCAAAAACGAGCAATAGCAGCAGGATTTCAGATCCACCTACCCAAACCTGTTGAACCGGATACATTACTAGAGGCGATCGCATCGTTAATTGAACGTACATGAGAGGGAACAGGAGACAACAAAGCACCAGGAGCAGAGATGGGGAGAACTACTAACTACTGTACGGGCGGGTTTAAAAGATAAATTCTCGATGTCAGTGAAAAATTATAAATAAAACCCGCCCCCACCAATGACTATTGACTAAACGGAAATTCACCCTTTGAGAGTCAACCATGCAGGGATTTGTATTGTTACCATAATTTCAGACCATTTAGATTTAAATATTAAAGCACTAATACTAAAACCTTGATTCAAGCTGAAACTTTAGAACTACTTGAATGGCATCGTCTGTGCCAGCACCTATCTACGTTTGCAGCCACGAAACTGGGAGCAGTCGTCGCACGCGATTTGAGAATTCCCGATTCTCAGGCTGAGAGTGAATACTTACTAGTGCAAACAAAAGAAGTTTACGAATTAGAAAGTCGTCTCACGACCGGTTTAACATTTGAGGGAATTCAAGATATTGGTGATTTTTTAGAAAGAGCAGAACTGCAAGGAGTTTTAGCAGGTGATGAACTGCTTGCGATCGCTACTACCCTGGCTGGAGCAAGAAACTTACGCCGCATTATCGATAATCAGCCAGATGTACCAATTCTGTCGGAGCTAATAGCTGATTTACGAACTTATCCAGAACTAGAGCAAGAAATTCACCGTTGTATAGATGAGCGCGGGCAAGTAACTGATCGCGCTAGCCAAAAACTGGCTGACGTTCGCACAGAATTACGTAAAATCCGCAATCAAATTACACAAAAATTACAGAATATATTACAGGCAAAAGCTGGAGCTGTTCAAGAACAGATTATTACTCAAAGGGGCGATCGCTATGTGATTCCTGTCAAAGCGCCCCAAAAAGACGCAATTCCCGGTATAGTCCACGATACCTCCACTAGTGGCGCAACATTATATGTAGAACCGAATTCCATCGTGCCACTTGGTAACCAGCTGCGACAGTTGGTAAGAAGAGAACAAGCAGAAGAAGAAGCGATTCGTCGTACCTTAACTGAGCAAGTAGCAGCGGTAAAGCCCGATTTGGAAAGATTGTTAGCCATTGTTACCAGTTTAGATTTGGCAACGGCTAAGGCGCGTTACAGTTTGTGGTTACAAGCCAACCCTCCTCACTTTATTAACCGAGAAGCGAATGAAAGTATCACTTTAAGACAATTGCGCCATCCGCTGTTAGTGTGGCAACAGCAGCACGAACAAGGACAAGCAGTTATTCCCGTAGATTTACTAATTCAGCCACAAATTCGGGTAGTAACAATTACTGGGCCAAATACAGGTGGTAAAACAGTAACTCTCAAAACTTTGGGTTTGGCAGCATTAATGGCAAAGGTGGGTTTATTTGTTCCTGCTCGTGAACCTGTAGAATTACCTTGGTTTGACCAGATATTAGCAGATATTGGCGACGAACAATCATTACAGCAAAATTTGTCCACTTTTTCTGGGCATATTCGCCGTATTAGCCGCATTTTGGATGCATTAGGGACAGGAGACACGGAGAGTGAAGAAAATATCTCCCCCTCTTCCCCTCCCCCCCTCCCCCCCTCCTCTTTAGTGCTCTTTGATGAAGTAGGCGCTGGCACAGATCCTGCCGAAGGTAGTGCTTTAGCGATCGCCCTGCTGCGCTATTTATCAGAACACGCCCAATTGACAATGGCAACTACTCACTTTGGTGAATTAAAAGCACTGAAATACCAAGATGAGCGGTTTGAAAATGCTTCTGTCGAATTTGATGAAGCCACTCTTTCGCCTACTTATCGTTTACTGTGGGGAATTCCCGGACGTTCTAACGCCCTAGCAATTGCTCGTCGCTTGGGTTTAAAACCAGAAGTTGTAGAAGCAGCAAAAAGCAACTTGGGAGGATCTACAGACGAAGTCAACCAGGTAATTGCTGGGTTGGAAGCACAACGCCGTCACCAGGAAACTAAAGCAGCGCAAGCACAAGATTTGTTGCAGCAAGCTGAACGTTTATACAAAGAAGTAACTGATAAAGCCACAGCATTACAAGAAAGAGAACGTGATTTGCGTGCTTCTCAAGAAATTGCAGTACAGCAAGCGATCGCTCAAGCTAAAAATGAAATCGCCAAAGTAATTCGTCGTTTGCAGCAAGGTACGCCAACGGCTCAAGATGCCCAGCAAGCAACAAATGCTTTGAATCAAATAACTGAAAAATTTATACCTCAGCCTCCACCAAAACCCAAACAAGGTTATGTCCCGAAAATGGGCGATCGCATTCGCATTCCTAAATTAGGGCAAACAGCAGAAGTCTTAACTGCACCTGATGAAGATGGTGAATTAACTGTCCGCTTTGGAATTATGAAGATGACAGTTAAGTTGGAAGATGTGGAATCTCTGGATGGTAAAAAAGCTGAACCAGTGATTAAGGAGCAGAAGAGCAAAGGTGAATCCAGAACTGTTGAAACTCCACCACCAGCAACTGCTCCAGCAATTCGCACATCCCAAAATACAGTGGACTTGCGCGGACGTAGGGTACCAGATGCAGAAATGATTCTAGACAAAGCAATTTCAGAAGCAACAGGCCCAATATGGATTATTCATGGACACGGCACTGGTAAACTACGACAAGGTGTTCACGCATTTTTAAAGCAACATCCTAGAGTTAATCGTTATGAAGCGGCTGAACAGTCCGATGGCGGCACTGGCGTGACTGTTGCTTATGTAGACTGAAATTAGCCCTAGTTGACTGTGGAAATATCCTCTGTAGAAATCTGAGTTATGACGTCTTCTCGGCGGAGCCTCCCAGGATGTTTTCCCAGCCTCTAGGCTGGGAACTAGTTAATTATGAAGGTGAGATTAACTAGCCTGCGGAGGCAGACTTTGTACCCTGGCGTCTACGTATAGCCACACCCTTCTATGGTATTGGAATATTAGTTAAAAACAGCTATTACTAGAATTAAGCAAAGATGGAAATGAATAGGCAGACGTAAACATAGCGAATATAATACTGCCGATCGCCAAAAATATTAGCAATAAACAAACACTCAAGAAAAAGACAAAATCTTTACGTACGATTTGAAGATGGCGTTCAATAAATGATGAATAACCACCAACTCCTAGTCAACCAACACTACCAATAATTAGCAACCTAGCAAACAAATTTATTAAGTCTGTAAATATTGAGCGATCGCTACCTCCACATTCACTAATCTTCTTGTTTCCGATTACCAATTTCCCCAATACTAATTCAAGACACAATATAAATTATTGATTCCCAACCCGTATGAACTATAGTATTAAGGGTAAGATGACCAGTTTTTTGCGGTGTATCATCTCCCTGAGTCACAGCAGTGAAGCCAGCAGTGAAGCCATAAGAAAGTTCATGCAAAGTAACTGAAATTATTACAATTAAAACTACCTTGAGAAAATATGTAGGATGAGTTAATAGCGTATTGATAAAAATATATAAAAACTTGTAGAAGATTTTCAGCTATAAACTGTTTCAGAACAAGTTATTTAATCATTGACAAGCACGCACCACAAAAATTTGAGTACTACCCCCATTTTTCCGGACAACCTAATAAAGTAGTAAGAAAAAGTTTATGATAGTAATCTTAAAATATAATTTATACTTTTAAAATTATATTTATACTTAAAAATAGTCGCCTTTGCTACTAGAACTTACTCCGGCTACACATCCCAAAAACCCGTATTTGATTCAAAAAAGAATATGTGATGTTTGAAAAACAATCTTTATTTAGCCATCACACATACAGCTACCTAATTTTTGATTGTAGTTATTAGCACTAAATAATTTACCATTGATTCGTTGTTGCTGCAAAAATACTTACTTTCCTTACCTGGTTGTTGAAAAAGACTTCATTAGGTATTCTTTGGGGTATAAAATTACAATTAGTAACTAATCATGAGCAAATATCTGTCTAAAGGCAGATTTGTTTAATATCAAAAAGTTCTTGTTTTAGTAGAAAATACACGAAATACTGATTGGTGCAGTCAGGAGAATACAAAGTAATAAATAACGCCTTTAGTTTTTCCAAAATCGTTTTTCGTCATAGAGTTAAGACAAAGACCGCTGCTGTTTACCAAACATCAAAGCTATGTAAGCCGCCAAGCAGCTTGATGTAGACTACATTTCTACGTAATAGCTTTAGGAAACCAATCTTCATTTGTGAAAGTCTGGTTTCAAAATGGGTAACAGCAACAGCCCCTACTAGCCCGATCACCTATGCTAAAAGTTATGCACTCTGCCGCTAACTCACCCACTCCAACTCCCCAGTGGGAGGACTTAATTAAACTCCCAGCCCCAAATTCAGTTCAGTGGGATAACATCAAAACCCAATTAGATTTGGTGCTGTTGGCGCTAGAAACTTTGACTGGCATTGGCTCCGAGGCAATGCTTTCAGCGGCAATTGATCTGAATTTAGAGTCAAGAGTGCCAGATCGTGTAGCGCTATGGCGACTGCGCCAATCAAATCCGCTACGCAAAGGTCAAGGAGGGCGAAAAAAGCTCGATGTAGAAGAAGCGCGGGCGCTTGTTCTCATTACTTGCTACCTTGCCCAACAGCACCAAGAGTTGATTCGTCGTGCTGTTGGTTTGTTAGAACAGATGGCGGAAAATAACCGGGAACCTCATCAGGCTGCTTTACTTGGAGATTATATCGATGCTTTCTGCAACACCTACCAAGAGCGGATGGAGGAGGAATCGACAATCTCTACAGATGAACTAACCCACCTAGCTTTAAAACTGCTGATAGATTTACTTTTTTACAGTGGTTCTGGTGGACACCGTCGCCTCTGGCTAGCACTTATAGACCGTTCAACTAAATTTTGAAAATGTCCTGCTTGTATTTCCTGCCATGCCTCTAACAAATTCTGTCATCCGTCGGTACACACCACCTACTTGCACGCTAGAAGTATTGGCGCAAAGCTCACCTTTATCCCGTTGGGTAGGAAAGTCAGTCCTAAAGCAGCTGCGTTTTGAGCTACGCTTTGACGATCCACAATTGCCAGAAGAACAGAGGGTTGTAATTCGGGGCGATCGCGATCAACTGGAAGCTTTGTGTGCAGCGGTAACAAACTACGTGCAGGAATTCCTTCAAATGCCTCCTGAGAAGTTTTGGGCAACTTTCTCAGGCTTCGATGATTCAAGCAAAATCTCTGACAGTCCAGAATTACAAGAACAATTTCAATCTTCTCAAGCAATTCAAACTTTAAACACTTTTAATACTCAAATACCGGGTACACAAATACCAGGAACAGAAATATATATAAAACCCAGTAACCATTTAACTCATAATTTGTTTCTTGGTTCTTTAGGTTACCAGGTATCGACTCCTGTCATTAAACTCAGCCTACTGCAACTATTTGATTTAGCAACTGCCTTAGATGAATACTCGGCTGATGTCTTGGCACTACCGACTCTCTATCAAAGAAAATCATCTTTTCCAATTCCTGCTTGGGCATCTGTAGCAGCAGTGTTGGTATTGGGTGTGGGTTTGTTGCCCTTAGCTTTACAATACACTAGCAACAGGAAAGAACCGCAAACAGCCAAGCAACCTTCAGCAACAGAAGAGAATATTGCCTTAGAACCTTCGCCTTTATTAAATCTGCCCAATCCCACACCTGCGCTGACTCCAGCAGATCAATTACCGCCGCTAGCCTTTGGCTCTGGGCTGCCGATTCCTAGTTCTACTTTACCCCAAAATCCTCAAGCGCTTCCACCAAACCAGTCTGCTGTACCGCCCATATCTTCTACCCTTCCTTCAACTTCATCACCTACTCAAAACACTTTCCCATCAGCCTCCAAATCACCCTCAGGTAGTGTTTTTAACATTCCGCAAACAACGGCACAAAATCTTCCTAACTCTCAGGCAAAGAATACACCACAAACACTGACAAAGCCGGAAGCAGCCATTCAACCCCCCAATTCCCTGAAAACTCAGCAGGGTACTGTGTCTACTTCCACAGGTCAAAGATTGCCTTCAACTTTACCTGCCACTACAAGCAACTTACCCTCTGGGGGTATTCAAGTTCCCCCATCCCCAAATGTTGCCTCTATGCCTAATATTCCTACAGGCAGTGCTAATACCCAAGCGAGTTCACCAACCAACTCTTCAGTTTCAGCTAATGGTAGTTCCAAATTAGTTGAGAGATTAAGAGCAAATCGTAACTCCAGCACAACCGTTGCCACTGGTACGTTATTTGATACAGCGCAGGTGGCAGAAGCGAGAGAATATCTCAGAAAACGTTGGCAACCACCTGGCTCGTTAAAGCAGGCACTAGAGTACAGTTTAATTGTTGGTGTTGACGGCACTATTGAACGTATATTTCCGATCGGAAAAGCTGCCAGAGAATATGTTGATCGCACGGGTATGCCTTTAATTGGTGAACCCTTTGTTTCTCCAAGTAGAAGTGGACAAGCGATGAGAATTCGGGCTGTGCTCAATCCTGATGGTAAAGTGCAGACTTTCCCGGAGACTGAGTAATTAGACTTCTTGCGACAATTAGGATCTAGCTTAATTACAACCGCAGATGGATACCGATAAAATCTGTGTCCATCTGTAGTCGATTGCTCTGAATTTAGGACTTACGCAAAATCTCTCTAAAATCCTCTTGACTCCGTGTTCTCCGCGTTCTCTGCGGTTAATTACTCTATAACTCGTGTACAAGTCCTAAAATTGTCTGATTTCAAAAAACAAAAGGACTGGTTACACCAGCCCTGAATTTTCAAATGATCTTGAAAATTATAATTTAATAACGAGATTTTTTTTGTTTTAATTTGAGTTTTTTACGCCGTCGCTGTGCAGCTGCAACTGCACCTTCTACCGGATACCCAACAACTGGAATTACCTGATATCTACGTTCTTCTTCTAACTTTTTGAGTTCGGTGTAGTCAACCCAGTGGATGCAATCAACTGGACAAGTATCAATTGCTTCTTGAACTAGCTCCTCTGGATCAGCATCTTGGCGCATCACACGCGATCGCCCGTAATCCGGCTCAATGTAAAAAGTATTACGGGCAACAAAAGCGCAGTGTTTGCAACCAATACAGGTGATTTCATCAACATACACACCTTTCTGGCGCAACATACCCCCTAGTTCTGGCTCTAAACCAGAGCGTTCAGGAGCATCTCGCAAAAAACCGCCTAATTCTGGCTCCAAACCGGATCTATTGTCTTCTTGTTCTTCCAGCGACGGCGAAAAATCAGACATTACGCACTCCAGCGCTGCACTACTAAGCGAATTGAACCATCTTGATTTTGCTGTTGTTCAGCAACTTGAAAGCCAGCACGAGTAGATTCTTTTACTACTGTATTGTAAGCATATCGCTGCGTTACCTGACGCAAAAATCCTTCCACTGACAAATCTTGTTGCCAATATTGCAAGTCAGCTACCAATTCGTATTCTTTGCCATTCCATCTAAAGCCTACGTCATAACCATTATCTTGCTCAATAGTAATCTCGGCAGCATGGGTTTGACCGCGATAACCACGTACTTCGCGCGGCCCTTGCTTCCAGTCTATGCCCAAGTCTGTGAGAGCATCTTGCAAAGATTCAAGGTTACGAATTTGGGTTTTAATTTGGCTAAAGTGTGACATGGTGGTTGTGAATTAATGAAACTAAACTATGTTTGTAAACTTACCAATCGCTGAAAGCGTTTTGTGTATTCACCACTCCAGATTGTTGTACCTTTGTGGCGAAAAATTCTGAGGTTGACTGTTGACTGAGCACTTGCCCTAGCTGTGCCTCTATTGCCGCAGTAACTTCTGCACAGGAAGCACCCACAATGCCAGTGACTTTTTCTTGTACCCTACCATCTGGATAAATAATAAATTCTAATGTCTCCATGCTCTTGGCCAACCACAAATAGTATGCTTGGACGGTACTGCTCTAGCAAAAAGCTACAAATCATAGCCAACAGGAACAGCGTTTTCCCTTAGCTACAAATTTGCCATTTGTTAACTAATGTTCCATCTCTCAAAATATATATCTCAAAAAATTTACAAAACTTATTGATTTAATTAGTCAATACATTTGTTATATGTAAGTTTCTCTTAACCTAATCTAGAAGTCAAGCTCAAAATTTAACAAAATCCTCAATGACAAAAGACTGCGAAACAAGCAGCTACGGTACTAAAAGAATTAGCTAGAATGAGAAATTAAAAATTTTATTGAAAATATTTATCATTACTATTCGATTAATCCAATAAAATTAGCCACAAGTCTGAACTAGATCAGAAATTTTCAACAACATCACCGAACTTACCAGAATCTAAGCTCCCATAGAGGAACAGATCAGTCAAAGAGAACTCAGGTTGAGAAGGTAGTACAGTGCAAAATGCAAAAACATATCTGGAAAGGAAATAACCCAGGATAATAGAATCTTGTCAAGGTAAGACTTAGCTTGAGCTAGTCTGCTCTGTATCTTTCTGAAGTCACAAATTTTAAGATTAATTATTTAGCGAGATGGCACTATTGTGGCTTCGTTTACAATACTCCCTCAATTGAGGTAGACAAAGCAGGGGTTTCTCTAGAGCTAGGTTAAGCTTTTATTCAACTGAGCTAATTGACCATGAATGCAGAGCAAGTAATGGATTTCACCAATTTTCCAACAGCGAAGCGTATCGGAGTACTAGGCTTTGGCGGGTTAGGGCAAGCTGCTGCCAAAGTACTTGATCCTAAAACAGAAATGATTTTAGTCGCAGTAGCAGACCAAAAAGGTTATGCTTACTCTCCAGAGGGATTAAATACCAAAGAGTGTATAGCCACTTACCATTGTCAAGGTTCGGTCGGCTACTTAGATGTATTTGGTACTTTAACTAACTATAGTATTCAGGATTTAATTGAAAGTGGTCATCCTGTAGATGGCTACTTTTTGGCATTACCAAACCTACCGAATGACTTTATTCCCTCTGTTGCTCAACAGTTTATTAAATCCGGTTGGCGCGGGGTGCTAGTTGATGCTATTAAGCGCACCAGCGCAGTAGAACAGCTACTAGAAATGAAAGAAGAACTGCAAGCCGCAGGGATTACATATCTAACGGGCTGCGGAGCAACCCCAGGATTGTTAACAGCAGCAGCAGCCTTGGCAGCGCAAAGCTACAGCGAAATTCATCAAGTGGAAATAACCTTTGGAGTAGGGATTGCTAACTGGGAGGCTTACCGCGCCACCATCCGCGAAGATATTGCCCACATGCCTGGTTACAGCACAGAAACTGCCAGGGTAATGACTGATCCAGAAGTAGAGGCACTTTTGGATCAAACTAATGGCGTGTTGACATTAGAAAATATGGAACACGCCGATGATGTGATGTTGGAATTAGCCGGAATTTGTTCGCGCGATCGCGTTACAGTTGGCGGTGTTGTCGATACTCGCAATCCCAAAAAGCCTCTCAGTACTAACGTGAAGATTACAGGTCGTACCTTTGAGGGTAAAATTTCCACTCATACCTTCACACTAGGTGATGAAACTAGTATGGCAGCAAACGTGTGCGGCCCAGCCTTTGGCTATCTCAAAGCAGGTATAGGATTACATCAGCGCGGCATTCATGGAATATTCACTGCTGCTGAAATTATGCCTCAGTTTGTAAAGTAAGGGACTAGAGACTAGGGACTAGGGACTAGTATACAACTACTCTTTAGTTCCTATTCTTGCTTTCAGAGACTTTTGCAGTCCCCGTAGTAACTATCTCATCTGTCTTTACTAAAGTTTTATGTAATTGTTCCTTTTCTACGTATGCTCGTCTTTGAGCTAGTACAAGCTGAGTTTCCAATTCTGCTAGTGAACCCAATGCAATTGATAAGTAATGCAAAAATTCCCTACTTGATTCCCTTGCGTGTCCTTTCGCTATGATAGATGGTATAAAAACTGCCGCTCTCTACATTTGGCTAGAAAGTTGGTATAACTCGTGTTTTGGAAAACTCTCCGTAATACAATAAATTTGTTCAGCTAAATCGATACTAAACTGCCAAGCCTTTAAGTCTTGATAGCTTTTAATACTCATTGAAACCTCTTATTTCCAATTCCTAGCCCCTAGTCCCTAGCCCCTAGCCCCTCTTCTTTACTTCTCTCTTCATCAAACATCGATTCTGGGACTTGAATTACAAATGATAAATCGGCTCCTACCAAACCTCTTTGAATGCGTTCTGGCGTCTCTGGAAAAACCACAAACAAAGGATATACAGTACTAGTTCCCTCACTCAAAATATGCTTGTAGCGGAAGGGCATCAGCCATTCATAACTTTTATCTAGCCAAACTTGTGTTTGTCGCCACCGCGCCAATAAATCAGAAAAATCTTCGTGAGGACGATGAATAAAAATAATAATTTCAGATCCGGTTTTGATTTTCCACTCTGGATCGCAAGTCAAAATTGCTAAATCGCAAGGTAAGCAAATTGCCTCTGCTGAGTTTTTTATGTCTTGGCGCAGACGAACTATTGGCAGTGGAATAGTGATAATGCTTTCATCCGGACGACGCAGACTGGGAATCATCTCCAGGTATGGGCGGTGCAGCTTTAAAAGAGCGATCGCGCTGAGATTATTACTATACTCTGCTAAACAAGCTTCATAATGACATTTTTGCACAGGCATTATTTTAAAAAGGATGAAGTGTAAAGAGTGAAGGATGAAACATGAAAAATTTCAGCCTTCATCTGTTCTTAGCCCAGTTTCTCGAAGACTTTAAACATAGGCAGATACATTGCCAACAAAATCGTACCAACCATCCCTCCCAAAACCACAATCATCAGTGGTTCCAAAACACTAGTTAAGGCTTTGACTGCTTGTTCTACTTCATCTTCATAGAAATCGGCAATTTTCATTAACATCCCATCTATTTCTCCAGTTTCTTCCCCAATACTGATCATCTGAATAGCCATAGGGGGAAAAACCTTATCTTTTTGTAATGCCAAACTGATCATCCCTCCTTGTTGAATATCTGAACGGGCTGCTTCTATTGCGTTAGCAACCATCTGGTTTCCAGAGGTATCCCGCACAATTTCTAAGGAAGTGAGAATTGGAACACCTGAACGAGTTAAGGCACCAAAAGTGCGGCTAAAGCGAGCAACCGATGATTTTTGGATTAAATCTCCAAATAAAGGCATTTTCAGGGAAAGACGGTCAATAGTTTCCTTACCTACGCGAGTTTTATAGTACTGTTTGTAAGCAATTCCTGCTGCGATGAAAATACCAATGATTACTAAAACCCGCCAACTTCGCAAAACTTCACTACAAGTCATCAAGAATTGTGTTAAGGCTGGTAATTCAGTACCTAACTCTTTGAAAATATTGGCAAATATGGGAATCAAAAAAACTGTCATCCCAATAAAGATAGCTGTGGCTAAAAAACCCACCACCACTGGATAAGCCAGCGCTGATTTAATTTGGTTTTGTAATCGGGCAATATCCTCTAATAACTTGGATAAGCGATTTAGAACTTCATCCAAAACACCTCCAACTTCGCCAGCCTGAACCATGCTGACATACAAATTATCAAAACAATCAGGATGCTTGCGCATTGCCTCTGAAAGGTTTACCCCATTTTGGACTTCGCTGCTAATATCCAAAAGGGCTTGTTTCAGCTTAGGATTGCTACACTGTTCAGACAGTACCCCTAAACTTCTAACTATCGCCACTCCTGCATTTACCAAAGCTGCAAATTGACGAGAAAAAACGGCTTTATCTTTAACGGAAACCTTCGTTAATGACATCTGAATTTTTTTCAGATCGAAGCTTCCAAATCCTTTAGACGTTTTCAAATCTTGGATAATAAAACCCTGTTGCCTAAGATTAGTACGTGCTTGCGCTAATGTTTCTGCAACAATTGTTTCAGTTTTTGATTTTCCTTGTGAATCCCGAACACGAGCAACAAATGTGGGCATGAATTTAACTCTATCTATGAGATGAAATTTATAATTATTAGTTGTTTATTCTCAAATTTGTATTGTTAGTTGTTTGGAAATTAATAGTAAAAACCAAACAACAAGTCGCCAGTAACACTAGCTTTAGTGTGCTTTGACAGCAGCAACACCAGCTTTTCCAGCAGCAGATGGTGGGGCAGAACCAATTAAGCGTTGCACTTCATCTGGCTTAGAAGTTTTAGCCATAGCAGATTCAAATGAGATAGTTCCCTGTTTGTACAAGTCGGCTAGAACTTTTTCTAAAGTTTGCATTCCCAATTTCCCGCCTGTTTGGATTGCGGAATAAATTTGGGCTGTTTTCCCTTCACGAATTAAGTTTGAAATAGCAGGAGTAACTATCATAATTTCCTGTGCCATTACCCTGCCAAACTCACCTGGTTTAGGATTTTTCTTAGAGACTAAAGTTTGACTAAATACGGCTACTAGTGAATTAGACAACTGCACTCGAATCTGAGTTTGTCTATCCGCAGGGAAAACGTCAATGATCCTGTCAACTGTTTGTGCAGCTGAACTAGTATGTAAAGTTCCAAATACTAAGTGTCCAGTTTCAGCAGCAGAAATTGCCAGAGAAATAGTTTCTAAATCTCGCATTTCCCCAATCAGGATAATATCTGGATCTTCTCTTAAAGCCGCTCTTAAAGCATTAGCAAAACTTTTAGTATCTTCATTCAACTGTCGTTGGTGTACGAGGCTTTTGATTGGTTCGTAAACAAACTCAATTGGGTCTTCTATTGTTAAAATATGTTCTGCTCGTGTGCGGTTAATCAGATCGATAATTGCTGCTAGGGTAGTTGTCTTTCCAGAACCTGTAGGCCCGGTAACCAAGATTAATCCTCTAGGCTTGTCTGCCATTTCCCGCACTACATCTGGCAAACCTAATTTATCAAAGTTGGGAATTTTAGAACTTAATGCCCGCAAGCAAGCTGCATAGGTACCGCGCTCTTTATAAACATTGACGCGAAAACGTGCCAATCCCTTAACACCATAGGAGCAATCTAACTCCCAATTCTGCTCTAGTGTCTTCCTTTGGGAGTTATTTAACATACTAAAAATCAACCTTTGGCATTGATCCCCAGACAAAGGTTCTTCCCCAATGGGAGTGAGTTTGCCACTAATACGGAAATAAGGAGGCAAACCAGCGGATAAATGCATATCCGAACCTCCCATTTCAATCATCTGCTCCATTAAATCTTCAATCATCATTTCCATAGTTTTGGCTCCGATGTTATTGGTTGTTTGGCTAATAGCTAATGGTTAATCCTGAAATCGAGGTGTCATACAGTAAGGACAATCCATCCATTCTGGCTGCAATCCAGCATTACAAGTCCGACAGGTAAGGCTTGTCTTGCGCTTGGCTTTCAATTCAGCTTCCAAACCTGTATCAGTGAAAGTTACCCGTTCTACTTCTTCTAAGGTGGTTGTACCTTGGCGCACTAAATCTAAACTGTATGCCAGTAAGGTTTTCATCCCTTCTTCTACTGCTACTTCTTTGATGCGTTCTGTTGGTGCTTCTTGATTAATGAGGGTTTGCAGGTTTTCAGTAATTCGCATCACCTCGTAGACACCACTACGTCCTTTGTAGCCAACACCGTTACAAGTAGAGCAAAGATGCCCTTTGGCTTTCGCTTCTTGAAGTTGCTCTCCGGTTAGGGTATTAGCTTTGTAGAAAGTTACTCCTACTTCTTGAGAGGCTGATAAACCATAGCGAGCCAGTTCCTCTACTGTGGGAGTATAAGCAATGCGACAATCAGGACATACACGCCGCATCAAGCGTTGTGCTAAAACACCGATCAGCGAACTGGAAACCATGAAAGGTTCAATGCCCATTTCTCCCAAACGGGCGATCGCACCAGGAGCATCATTGGTGTGTAAGGTAGTTAATACTAAGTGACCTGTTAATGCTGCCTCAATCGCTGTTTTTGCTGTTTCTTTATCCCGCGTCTCACCCACCAGCAGCACATCTGGATCTTGCCGCAAGAAAGCTCGCAATGCAGTGGCAAAATCCAATCCTTTTTCCCGAATTACCTGCACTTGAGTAATCCCTGGCAAGCTGTATTCGATGGGATCTTCAACGGTGCTGATATTAATTCCAGGGCTATTTTTTTCTGCCAGTGCTGAATATAAAGAAGTTGTTTTACCAGATCCAGTCGGCCCTGTGACTAAAATTAGACCAAAGGGACGGCTGACCATTTCCTTGACAATTTGCAAAGTCTCTGGATCGGTGATTAACTTATCTAAACCAAGTTGCGTTGCGGAGTTATCTAAAATTCGTAGACAAACTTTTTCGCCGTAGCGACTAGGTAAAGTATTGACACGAAAGTCAACTTTACGTCCTTCAAACATACGGCGGATACGTCCATCTTGCGGTAGGCGTCGTTCAGCAATATCCAAGTTGGAAATAATCTTAAATCGAGCTGTTACAGCCGGAATGATTTTTTTGGGCAGAGGATCGAATGCCTCGCGCAACACTCCATCCTTGCGAAAGCGAATGCGTAAATTTTCTTCCTGTGGTTCGATGTGAATATCAGAAACCTTTTCATGCAGTGCTTTTGCCAGGATTCTATTTACCAAGTTGATCACCGGAGCGTCTTCGGCACCTTTCATTGCCGCTCCCAAATCAGCATCAGCTTCTTCGGGAGCATCATTGATGTCTAGATTTTCTAGATTTTCTAAATCCTGATTGATGTCTGTATATTTTTCTTGTTCCAAGTGCTTTTGCCGAACAGCCAAATCATCCAAGTATTGGTTGATGAGCTGCTGGTAATCTTCTTGAGCAATTACCATCCGCTGTAAGACTAGACCTTGAGGGCGCAAGATACGATTGAGATCATCCGATGCCTCTAGGTTATCTGGATCGACCATTGCCACCAAAACGGAAGGTGGATTTTGGTCTTCATTTTTTGCCAGTGGTACTAAGCGATGACGACGACAAATATCTACTGGAATTAAGCCATCAATTAGACTGGCAACAGTTGTGTTACCTACAGGACTGACTTCCGGATCTAGAGATTCAACGCCATAAAGTATTTTCAGTTCAAATAATTGCTGCTTTTTGTACTGCCTAAGTAACTCTGGTGATAGTTGTCGCCCTGATATCGATTCCAGTATCTCTGTCAAAGGTCTACCAGATTTGCGACTTTCCATCAGTGCTTGTTTCATCTGCTCGTTATTGACAAAGCCAGATGAAACAAGTTTATTGCCAAAAGGCGAAAACTCTGTTCTGGTAGTGAGAGCGGTACTGCGCCGTTGTGGTGACGAGTAAGTCATAAATTAGCTATTGCGGAAACCCTTAGATTAGAGTATTCCCAAGCTGAGAGCGATAATTTACATTTGTACTTAATAAAATTGAGTCAAAAATTTTTGATTTGCTAACAGTATTTATTTGCAGAGCTGATTTTCAAAACAATAATTTACGTGTTTTTACTAGAATTGAAAGATTAAATTTTTAGAGTTAATCAGACTCAGATAGTCAGAAATATTACTTATAATGCAGAAGATGAAATTTTGGAGTTTAAGAGCTTTGATTTTTAGTCTTTTTTGAGGAATTCTTGAGCATCGAAATGTCAATTTAAGTCAGCAACTGATGAAATCTTAGAAATTAAATTTTGGCGATCGCACTGGAAGGTAGTTTGAAGAGCGCGGCTGGCTCCCCAATCTCCCAATCCCTAGTTACTAGTCCCCATTCCTCCTTACTGCCTGCACGCTTACGCTCACCATTTGTCACAATAGAGGACGGTGACATCACTTCCAGTCAAAAAGACGCTAATTGTTGCCATTGAGCAAGGGAATCAAGCGGCAGAAAGTCTGACCGTTTTCTGCACCATGTATTTAATGGCTACAATCTAGCGTAAAAATTGCTGTATCAAGCATCTGGGATGAGTACATAATGATGGACGAAGATAAATATTTAAACAATACGAGCCAGCAATTTGGTGAAGCAACAGAGGTTAAGCAAGCAATGAATAGTGACTCCCCAGCTCCATCCAACGTCAACGAACCTGGCAACGAGGTAACAGAGACAGCAGCTAACGTATCCGAAGATACAGTTATGCCAACTCCTGACAATGGGGTTACTGCCACTGAGGCAACTACAGTTGACACAGCGGCTTTAGCGCAAATGAGCCAACAAATAGAGTCTCTCAAAGCCCAGCTAGAAGAGCGTAGCAACCAATATATGCGAATTGCGGCAGATTTTGAGAATTACCGCAAACGCATGGTTAAAGAAAAAGAAGACTTAGAAGCACAGGTGAAACGGAACACAATTACTGAGTTACTACCAGTAGTTGATAATTTTGAACGGGCGCGATCGCAAATCAAACCTCAAAACGATGGCGAGATGGGAATTCATAAAAGTTATCAGGGTGTCTACAAACTACTAGTAGATTGCCTGAAACGCTTAGGTGTGTCACCGATGCGTCCTGAAGGCCAACCATTCGATCCCAACCTACACGAAGCAGTAATGCGGGAACCTACGGATGAACATCCTGAAGGAACAGTGTTAGAAGAGTTAATACGCGGATATTACTTGGGCGATCGCGTGCTGCGCCATTCGATGGTGAAAGTGGCTGCACCAAAGGAAGATATGCCATCTTCAGAGGAAAATCAGTCTCCTCCAGCAAATAGTTAAATAGTCGTCCTTTGTCATTTGTCATTTGTAACAAATAGTAACTATTAATCAATGACTAATGACCACTGACTAACTAGGCGAGCATCGCATCTCAAAACCGACAAAAGGTAGTCCGCACCACAGCACACCCAAAGTTTTGCAGATCTCTTTGTGAGGTCTGCTACTGGTTAACGGAAAGACAGTTCCAGCAACTAAATGCATCGAATGGAACTGTCCTCCGTACAACTAGTAAAACTTTGAGATGTGAAAACTCAGCAAAAATACTGATTCACATGGGAAAAGTTATTGGGATCGACTTAGGCACTACCAACAGTTGCGTGGCAATTTTAGAAGGTGGTCAACCAATCGTCATTGCTAATTCAGAAGGCGGACGAACTACTCCTAGTATTGTAGGTTTTGGCAAAGGCGGTGAACGCTTAGTCGGGCCACTGGCAAAGCGCCAAGCCGTAACCAATGCGGAGAATACAGTCTACAGTATCAAGCGATTTATTGGTCGTCGCTGGGAGGACACTCAAGCAGAACGCGATCACGTGCCTTATCAATGTGTTAAAGGTCGAGATGACACTGTTGATGTCCATATTCGTGGACGTAACTACACACCACAAGAAATTTCCGCGATGATCCTGCAAAAATTGAAGCAGGATGCAGAAAACTTTCTCGGAGAATCGGTAACTCAAGCAGTGATTACCGTGCCTGCTTATTTTACGGATGCTCAAAGACAAGCGACAAAAGATGCTGGCACCATTGCCGGACTAGAAGTACTGCGGATTATTAATGAACCAACTTCTGCGGCTTTAGCCTTTGGCTTGGAGAAGCAAGACCAAGAACAGACAATTCTAGTATTTGACTTGGGAGGAGGGACTTTTGATGTGTCCATCCTGCAACTTGGGGATGGTGTATTTGAAGTAAAGGCAACTAGTGGGAACAATCACTTAGGAGGAGATGATTTTGACAACTCTATCGTCCGCTGGATGATAGATAATTTCTTGCAAGAAGAGAAAATCGACCTTTCTGTTGACAAAATGGCTTTGCAACGACTGCGGGAAGCAGCAGAAAAAGCAAAGATTGAACTCTCTACTATGTTGAGTACTTCCATTAATTTGCCATTTATCACCGCTAACGAAACAGGCCCCAAACATTTAGAAATAGAACTTACCCGCGCCAAATTTGAAGAACTCTCTGGTAATTTAATTGAAGCTACCATCGAACCAATGGCTCAGGCGCTCAAAGACGCAGATCTCAAACCACAAGATATTGATCGGATTATTTTAGTCGGTGGTTCTACTCGTATTCCTGCCGTTCAAAACGCCTTAAGCAAATTTTTCAATGGTAAAGCTCCTGATCGCTCGATTAATCCCGATGAAGCAGTGGCATTGGGGGCAGCAATTCAAGCCGGGGTGCTTGGTGGTGAGGTCGATAATCTTCTGTTGTTAGATGTTACGCCCTTATCATTGGGCATTGAAACTTTAGGAGAAGTTTTTACTAAAATTATCGAACGCAATACCACAATCCCAACTAGCAAATCCCAAATTTTTTCCACAGCCGTCGATGGGCAAATCTCAGTAGAAATTCATGTCCTTCAAGGTGAACGAGCAATGGCACGGGATAACAAAAGTTTGGGTAAATTTCTGCTTGCGGGAATTCCCCCAGCCCCCCGTGGCGTGCCGCAAATAGAAGTCAGTTTTGAAATTGATGTTAACGGTATTCTTAAGGTTTCAGCCCAAGACAGAGGTACAGGTAGAGAGCAGAGCATTCGGATTACCAATACAGGTGGGTTGAGCAGCAACGAAGTGGAAAGAATGCGGCAAGAAGCTGAAATCTATGCCGAAGAAGACAAAAAACGTATAGAAATGGTAGCACTCAAAAACCAAGCGGATAATTTGTTACATAGTTATGAATCAACGTTAAAAGATAATGGCAATGTGATCGCCGAGCAAATGAAGGTCTTAGCAGATGAAAAGCTCGCAAGATTGAAAGCAGTGATGGCTAACTCTGGTATTTCCACAACTGAGTTCAAACAGTGCTTGGATGACTTCCAGCAAACTTTATTTACTATTGGTGCTGAAGTTTACAATCGTGTTGGTCAAGTCGATGAAAATTTCTCAGGGGATCATTCCTTGAATTCAGAACTAAACGAAACTTTTAATGGAACACTCACACCACAATTCAATTTTGATTTTGAACAGGAGAACACACTACAGGCTGATTATGAAGCGATAGACTAAAGAATGTAGATACTTGCTAGATACACACACTGCGGCTTGTCGCCGATCAAGATAAAGGCTTAGGCATGAAACAATGAAGGAATTAAAAAATTTTATCCTTCAAACTTCAGACTTTAGCCTTGTTTTTTCTTGCCAGGAGTTGAACAATCCAGCTACATTGGTTCAAGACAAGGATACACTTCCAAACTCATGGAGGGTTTTCCACACCTAAAAGTGCGGCTAGCCTCTCTGTCTGAGGTGGGAGTTTTCCCGTATTCGGTAGCACAATTATAAAAGGAACAGCTTCAGGTTAAAGCTCTTGTCGTTTTTAATTCACAGAAAAACCTGTTACTGATAATTTGTTGGTGATTTTTGTAAAAGGTAAAAGGTAAAATTAATTATTAAGAAAATTTAACTATTGCCTTCTGCCTTCCCGATTTTCTGAACGGTGACAGCAGTCCCACCCGCAGGTGAAAATGCTGTTGCGTCTTATGAGTTCTCCCTGCATAGCCGCTTTCTACCTTTTTACTTTCACCTTTGCTGTATGGCCCGCGACTACTACGAAATTCTGGGTGTCTCTCGTGACGCCGATAAAGAAGAAATCAAACAAGCCTATCGCCGTTTAGCCCGGAAGTATCACCCAGATGTGAACAAAGAACCGGGAGCGGAGGAACGATTTAAGGAAATTAACCGCGCTTATGAGGTACTCTCAGAACCAGAAACCCGCGCTCGTTATGATCGTTTTGGCCCAGATGGTGTGTCAGGTGCCGGTGTGGGCTTCCAAGATATTGGCGACATGGGCGGTTTTGCCGATATCTTTGAAAGCATCTTTAGTGGTTTTGCCGGTGGTATGGGTACTCAAGCGCAAAGACGGCGCAGTGGCCCAGTTAGAGGCGACGATTTGCGTTTAGACCTGAAATTAGATTTTCGGGAAGCAGTATTTGGTGGTGAAAAAGAAATTCGCATTTCCCATTTAGAGACTTGTGAAGTTTGTAGTGGCTCTGGTGCAAAACCAGGAACAAGACCCCGCACTTGCTCTACTTGTGGTGGTTCTGGTCAAGTACGCCGTGTTACCAGAACGCCTTTTGGCAGTTTCACCCAAGTCTCTACCTGTCCCACCTGTAATGGTACAGGTACTGTAATTGAAGATAAGTGTGACGCTTGCGATGGTAAAGGAGCAAATCAAGTCACCAAGAAACTTAAAATTACCATTCCTGCTGGTGTAGACAACGGTACTCGCTTGCGGATTTCATCAGAAGGAGACGCTGGGCAACGTGGAGGCCCAGCTGGAGATTTATACGTCTACTTGTTCGTTAATGAAGACTCGGAATTCCAGCGAGATGGTATTAATGTTCTCTCGGAAATTAAAATTAGCTATCTTCAGGCTATTCTCGGTTCCCGTTTAGAGGTGAATACAGTGGATGGGCCTGTGGAATTGTTAATTCCACCCGGTACCCAGCCGAATACGGTTATGAAGCTCGAAAATCGAGGTGTACCACGCTTGGGTAATCCTGTAAGTCGAGGTGATCACATGATTACAGTGTTAATTGATATTCCCACCAAGATACTACCTGAGGAACGAGAATTACTGGAAAAACTAGCTAAAATAAGAGGCGATCGCACTGGTAAAGGCGGTATAGAAGGTTTTTTGGGTAATTTGTTCCACCAACGATGAGTGTATCTTCCCTTTCATCCCCTGATGCTCAACTCGACCTGCGCGGCACTCCTTGTCCGATGAATTTCGTGCGCACAAAGCTGCGTTTGCAGCAAATGCAGCCTGGGAGTTTACTAGAAGTCTGGTTAGATCCTGGTGAACCGATTGAGCAAGTTCCCGATAGCTTGACAATGGCAGGCTATCTGGTAGAACAGATTAAAGACTGCGTGGGCTATTTTTCTTTGTTTGTACGCTGTCCTGTAACTAAGTAATGACAGCGGAATCATTAGCCAACACTCAGCAGCTATTTGGTACGGTATTAGCCGTGCAGGCTAATTATTATCGAGTACAACTGGATTTAGGAGTAGAAGAATGGGAAAGGAGAACAAAAGGAGTTGAGGGAACTGAGGAAGTTATGGGAGTACATTCTTCTCCACCTTCCCTATCTCCCCATCCTCCCCTCCTCTTATGCACTCGCCGCACTCGCCTCAAAAAAATTGGACAACAGGTCATGGTAGGCGATCGCGTAGTGGTAGAAGAACCAGATTGGGCTGGTGGTAGAGGTGCGATCGCTGAAGTTTTACCCCGGAAAAATCAATTGGATCGACCGGCAATCGCCAATGTGGATCAAATTCTTTTAGTATTTGCAGTTGCTGATCCACCTTTAGAACCTTACCAACTCAGTCGCTTTCTCATTAAGGCTGAGTCTACGGGTTTACACGTAGTTTTATGTTTAAATAAAAGCGATTTAATTACACTAGAACAACAAGCAGAAATTAATCAGCGTTTGCATGCTTGGGGTTATCAACCAAGATTTATTAGCGTTTATGAAGGTATAAATATTGATAATTTAGTTGAGTCACTTAGACAGCAAACTACTGTGCTGGCTGGGCCTTCAGGAGTTGGTAAATCTAGTACAATAAATGCTTTGATTCCTAATGTCAACCTGCGAGTGGGTGAAATTTCTGGTAAACTAGCTCGCGGTCGTCACACTACTCGCCACGTCGAATTATTTGAATTGCCAAAAGGTGGATTGTTAGCTGATACTCCCGGATTTAATCAGCCAGATTTGGATTGTACTCCTGAAGAATTAGCAAGTTATTTCCCGGAGATTAGGGAAAGATTAGCAGTTGCTAGCTGTCGGTTTAGTGATTGTTTGCATCGTAATGAGCCTGGCTGTGTCGTACAGGGAGACTGGGAGCGTTATCAGCATTATTTAGAATTTTTAGAAGAAGCGATCGCACGTCAAACTCAATTAAATCAACAAGCCGATCCTGAGTCTACTGTAAAAGCAAAAACAACCAAGCAGGGTCAAACTCAGTACGAACCGAAGCTAGAAACTAAGAAATATCGCCGTGCTTCACGAAGGACACAGTTACAAGAACTGGAGCAGTTGTATGAAGACAGCGAGGAGTAATACACCAAAAGTCAGAAGTTAGAAGAAGGCAGTGATACACGCCCATCTAATTTGATGACGACATCCTTGACAGAAATTGAAGGCTCCTTGCCAGTCATATGCATCACGGCTGTAAATGCCCCAAAGCTTTGCCGACGGAAACCAATAACGTCAAAATTTACTGGTAGTTCTTCTATCTTTGCCCCAACTGAAAAACCTGTTGATGCATGAGCCAGATTGCTAAATTCAGGGCGTTTTTGGTAGTTCATAAATTTGACTACTTGGAGCGATCGCAGCCCCGGTTCTAATTTTTTGATTTCTTTCTCAAACTCTGGTTTTTGCACCTGCTTAAGGGCAGCATCAAATTGAGCTTGTTGTGCTTGATTTGCTAAATTTCCCGTAAAGCCCATTACGAGTTCCATCTTTTCCGGCTCGATAAAAGCAAAAAAGTGATCGAGTGGCAGATTATCTTTGGCGATCGCCTGCTTAAGAGGTTCTAGTTGAGTGGCTATTGCCGTCTTAAGTTGCGGTGGTAATTCCTTAAAACCAGCTGGCAAATCTTTGAGAGTGAGCGCAGTAGCTTGAGTAGTAGTTTTTTCTTCTAAATTTGGTGAAGCAGGATTTTTGGACGTATCAGTAAAGGGAACTGCCAGAACTACTGGAGCTACAACAAAAACAGCGCCCATGCAGATAGAAAAAAGAAAAGTAACTTGCTTTTTCACTCGTGATAACTTCCTTTATTGGGAAAACAATGATCAAGATTAGCTAAAAATAAATTTCTTGCAGAACAGACGAAAACTTAACTTTTAGAGCTTAACCTTTTCTCATAACAATCCTATATAAGAGACACAGCTCCCCGACTTCTAGCCAGAAGTCGGGGAGCTTAAATTTTTCACGAATGATTTAGGAACACCATATAACAATAGCTTACTAATCACTTATGCAAGAATTTTAACTTTTGGTGTGAAGTCATACCCATTGTAAAGAGTTGGCGAAAGCCTGATACGATCCCCAGAAGGTCTTAAAATATTGTTAACTTCTGCCAAACTCCCGTCTTTACAATTTATCTACGTACCACCCCGGAATCATTATGGCTATCGGCTACGTCGCGCTAGTACTCCATGCACATCTGCCCTTCGTCCGTCATCCAGAAAGTGACTATGTGCTGGAGGAAGAATGGCTTTATGAAGCTATTACTGAAACTTACATTCCCTTACTGCGAGTTTTTGAAGGGTTAAAGCGAGACGGTATCGACTTTAAGATCACCATGAGCATGACACCGCCTTTAGTGTCAATGCTACGCGATCCTCTGCTGCAAGAACGCTATGATGCCCATTTGGCTAAACTTGAAGAACTTGCCGAGCTAGAAGTTGAGCACAATACCCATAATGGTCATATCCGCTATTTAGCCGAACATTATGCTGCTGAGTTCAACGCCACGCGAGAAGTTTGGGAACGTTACAAAGGTGACTTGGTAACAGCTTTTAAGAATTTCCAAGACACAAATAACCTCGAAATTATCACATGTGGTGCTACCCACGGCTATTTACCATTAATGAAAATGTATCCCCAAGCCGTGTGGGCGCAACTTAAGGTATCCTACGATCATTATGAGGAAACTTTTGGCTGTCCACCCAGGGGAATTTGGTTGCCCGAATGCGCCTACTATGAGGGCTTAGAGCGGATGCTGGCAGATGTCGGGCTGCGTTACTTCCTGGTTGATGGACACGGTATTCTCTACGCTCGTCCCCGCCCCCGCTTTGGCAGCTATGCTCCGATTTTTACAGAAACTGGTGTGGCTGCTTTTGGACGCGATCATGAATCCTCTCAGCAGGTATGGTCTTCTGAAGTAGGTTATCCTGGTGCAGCGGAATACCGCGAGTTTTATAAAGACTTGGGCTGGGAAGCTGAATATGAGTATATTAAGCCCTACATTATGCCCAACGGGCAACGTAAGAATACGGGCATCAAATATCATAAAATTACTGGTCGCGGTTTAGGTCTTGGTGATAAAGCACTCTACGATCCCTACTGGGCAAGAGAAAAGACCGCTGAACACGCTGCTAATTTTATGTATAACCGGGAACGGCAAGTTGAACATCTCTACCACATAATGCAGCGTCCGCCGATTGTAGTGTCACCCTATGATGCGGAATTATTTGGGCATTGGTGGTATGAAGGCCCCTGGTTTATTGATTACTTATTTCGCAAGTCATGGTATGACCAACAAACATACCAAATGACACATTTAGGAGATTATTTGCGGGAACAGCCAACTCAGCAAGTTTGCCGCCCTTCTCAATCGAGTTGGGGTTATAAGGGATTTCACGAGTATTGGTTGAATGATACAAATGCGTGGATTTACCCACATTTGCACAAAGCTGCCGAACGGATGATTGAACTCTCTTCAAGAGAACCTGTGGATGAGTTAGAGTGGAAAGCACTCAATCAGGCAGCACGAGAGTTACTTTTAGCACAATCTTCTGACTGGGCTTTTATTATGCGAACGGGGACGATGGTACCCTATGCAGTTAGAAGAACGCGATCACACTTGATGCGGTTTAATAAGCTCTACGAAGACGTTAATATCGGCAAAATCGATAGCGGTTGGCTCGAAAAAGTTGAGTTGATGGACAATATCTTCCCCAATATCAATTATCGCGTTTACCGTCCATTGTAGAAAGCGCACGTAAAGGCGTAAAGAGTGGTAGGGTGGGCATTGCTCACCCTATATTAT
>NZ_JAYKTT020000089.1:0-88120 GCF_038404745.2 Chlorogloeopsis sp. ULAP02
ACAAACATACTGTTAAAGATGTTGCTGTTTTATGCTATCCAATAGTGTTTTACTTCTTCAGATAGATAAAAAATACCGCTTTAAATATCTACATAAAGTAAGCTGTTCACTGTAAAATAAAAAATAATTTTTGAAAAGCAAAAAACACTTTGATATTGCACTAAAAATTAAAAATCTGAGAATCACAAGCTACATCTTTAAACTGCTCAACTTTCTAGAGAGCAGATGACAGGATGTAATTTTATAGCTGGAATCCTCTACCTAGTGTGATCCCACAAACATCATTCTTCCAGCTAGTAAGCCTTGTATAGAGCACTCCCTTCTGTTAGAATTCAATAATCACTAGGACTAAATACTTACCAGCAATGCTTTTAGGCATTGCTAGACGGGTAACACTCACAACTTTAATGTCTACCCGTCAAATGTCTTATGGCGCTGCTGAGTGGCAATAACGCAGGATAAACCAGAGGGGTAAACTCCTGGCTTCATGTCTTCAGGTGTGAAAAATATTGTTTGACTCAACTTTAGTAACCAAAGGAGATTTATGACTAATAAGCCGGAACGCGTGGTATTGATTGGAGTAGCCGGAGACTCCGGATGTGGTAAATCTACGTTTTTGCGTCGTCTTATAGATCTATTCGGTGAAGAATTAATGACAGTCATCTGTTTGGATGACTATCATTGTCTTGACAGAAAACAGCGTAAAGAAACAGGAATAACTGCTTTAGATCCAAGAGCAAATAATTTTGACCTGATGTATGAGCAAATCAAAGCGCTCAAAGAAGGTCAATCTATAATGAAGCCGATTTATAACCACGAAACCGGTTTAATCGATCCTCCAGAGTTAATAGAACCTAATCACATTTTAGTAATTGAAGGTTTGCATCCTTTATACGATGAGCGCGTGCGATCGCTAATTGACTTCAGTGTCTATTTTGATATTAGTGATGAAGTCAAAATCGCTTGGAAAATCCAGCGAGACATGGCAGAGCGCGGTCACAATTATGAAGATGTTTTAGCTCAAATCAATTCCCGTAAACCAGATTTTCAAAAGTACATTGAGCCACAAAGAGAATTTGCTGATGTAGTTCTTCAGGTACTACCCACCAACCTGATTAAAGAGGATAAAGAACGTAAAGTTCTGCGGGTACGGATGCTACAGCGCGAGGGTAAGGAGGGCTTTGAGCCGGTTTATCTATTCGATGAAGGTTCCACAATTCACTGGACTCCCTGCGGGCGCAAGCTGACTTGTTCCTATCCTGGGATGCAAATGTACTATGGTTCGGATGTATACTACGGTCGCTACGTCTCAGTATTAGAAGTAGATGGTCAATTTGATAACCTAGATGAAGTAATTTATATTGAAACCCATCTAAGTAACACTTCTACCAAGTACCAAGGCGAGATGACTCACTTATTGCTCCAACACCGTGAGTACCCTGGTTCTAATAACGGTACTGGTTTATTCCAAGTCCTGACAGGCTTGAAAATGCGTGCTACCTACGAGCGTTTGACAGCAAAGGAAGTGAAAATGGCAGTTCAAGTCTAAAGCTAAATACTTGTGTCAAATGTCTTGGGGACGCTGTTGCGTCCTCCTTTTTTATGGGCGATCGCACAAGTTGGATATTCAGCAAAAAACACCTCAGTTGTAGCTAGTTTAAGGACAAGTAGCATCAATAAGTGATTTTGATAAAGTTCGTGTGTATCTGGAACTGCTAATTGTGAAAATATTGATATGATCGCAGATTAAGGTAGCTGATTTAAATGTCAATATTGAATCAGCTACGTAACCTTTTTAGGAGGATTAAAAATTGTCTCGACGTTATCTATTTACCTCCGAGTCAGTTACTGAGGGTCATCCAGACAAAATCTGCGATCAGATTTCTGATGCAATCCTAGATGCCTTACTTACACAAGATCCTAGTAGCCGAGTTGCGGCTGAGGTTGTTGTCAATACTGGCTTGGTGCTAATCACTGGTGAAATTACCACCAAAACTAACGCCAATTATGTAAACATCGTCCGCAAGAAAATTGCTGAGATCGGCTACACTGATGCCGTCAACGGCTTCTGTGCTAATAGTTGCTCAGTCATGGTAGCCTTGGACGAACAATCACCTGATATTGCCCAAGGTGTAAACGACGCCCAAGAAGCTCGTCAGGATAGTGAAGAACTTTTTGACAAGATTGGTGCGGGCGATCAGGGTATCATGTTTGGCTTTGCTTGTAACGAAACACCAGAATTGATGCCTTTACCTATCAGTCTCGCTCACCGCATTGCTCGCCGACTGGCGGCAGTTCGTAAGACTGGCGATCTACCATACCTACGTCCTGATGGTAAAACTCAGGTTAGCGTTGTTTATGAAGATGGACGTCCTGTAGGCATTGACACAATCTTGATCTCGACACAGCATACACCGACCATTGGTGAAATTACTGATGAAGCAGCAGTGCAAGCCAAAATCAAACAAGATCTTTGGTCAGCGGTAGTCCAACCTGTGTTTGGGGACTTAACCATTCAGCCAGATGAGAATACCCGCTTTTTAGTTAATCCTACAGGTAAATTTGTCATTGGCGGACCACAAGGAGATTCTGGTTTAACTGGGCGCAAAATTATTGTCGATACCTACGGCGGCTATTCCAGGCACGGCGGCGGAGCGTTTTCTGGCAAAGATCCCACAAAAGTAGACCGCAGCGCGGCTTACGCTTGTAGATATGCAGCAAAAAACATTGTTGCTGCGGGATTGGCAGAAAAATGCGAAGTTCAGCTTAGTTATGCCATTGGTGTAGCGCGTCCTGTAAGTATTATGGTCGATACCTTTGGTACCAGCAAAGTTGATGAGCAAATTTTGCTCGATTTAATCCAAGAGCATTTTGAACTGCGTCCAGCAGGGATTATCCATGTCTTTAATTTACGTAACCTGCCCAGTGAGCGAGGCGGACGTTTTTATCAGGACGTCGCTGCTTATGGTCACTTTGGCCGGACTGATTTAGACTTGCCTTGGGAGCGTACTGATAAAGCGGAACTGTTGAAGGGAGCAGTGAGCAAGCAATTATCAGCAGCGATCGCCTAACCCTAAACTTAAGAGCAAAAAGTGAAAGTCAAAAATTGTGATACTTGACTTTTAGCTTTGCCAACTCGCCCTCTTTGTCTGTCAAGATAGAGAGGGCTTGAGCTTGAAAATAGGGGCGCTTGAAGAGGACAAGGGGAGGGGGAGAGGGGGAGACAAGGGTAATCGTAATTCGCGATCCTTCTCCTTGTCTGCTTGTCCCCTTGTCCCCGTGTCCTCTTCAGTCCCCAATCTGGTTTGTCAAAAATTTATATATATAAAAACTACTTAAATATCATCAATACCACGCTTACTATATAGAGAGTGAGGAGTGGCTCTTGTTATAAAAATAATGTAGACGGTTATTTTGGCGGGAGTGCGACAGAGATTTGAGGCATACAAACTCAAAAGCCAACCGCTGTTGACAGCAGTTCATAAAACAAAAAAGTGTCAGTCGATCAGCCCTCTACCGACGAACTCCCGACTATAGAATTTCCCTCACGAGGGAAATTGAAAGCTAGTTCTTGGCGCATTCATCAAAAAATAGGTTATGGCTATTTTCTAGCCATTGGAATTGGCTGTCTTGGTTCTGTTGCTGGATTAATAGTCGCGAACTACTACCGAGCGCGAGAAATCAGGCAATTTAATCATGCCCATTTCCAAACACAAATGCTGATTGGTTATAGAGATGCGGTGATTGGAGCACAATTACATAGCGCCTACCTGCCTGCTGTAATAGAAGATCCACAAAGACTAGCGAGCACACAAGCCGAATTTTTAAGAAATATTGATGAAACAAAGAACATTGAACGTAAAATCATAGATTTTTTAGAGAGTAAACCAAGAAGATTGGCAGCGACTGAAGCCACTTTAAAGACTTTATTACAAACTTACGCGACTACTTTAAATGCTTACGTTCAGCAAATCAATGCGATTTTAGAACCTATCAACGAGCAGCAGTTACAGTCTGAACAATTAGTAGCAGTACAAAGTCAATTGCTGGCTGTCATGGGTGGTGAGAAAGCTGCGCGTTTAGATCAACTATCTGGACAATTAACCAATATCCTCCAAAGTGCTCAACAGCAAGAGCAGGCAATGACTATAGATGTCGAACAAGCAAAAGGCATTGAGAGATTAATAGTTATAGCTAGTATGCTTGTGTCGGTAGGAGTCGCTGCTGTTGTGGCTTGGCGTACTTCCCGTGCGATCGCTGAACCAGTGATCACTGTGACTCAAGTTGCTGAACAGGTAGCACAAAAATCAAATTTTGATTTACGAGCACCGATTACCACAGAAGATGAAATTGGTTTGCTTGCCAAATCTCTCAATCGCCTGATTGAGCAAGTATCTAAGCATACTAAAGAACTAGAAAATGCCAAGGAACTTGCAGAAGCTGCCAGTAAGGCAAAAAGTCAGTTTTTGGCTAATATTAGCCATGAATTACGTACCCCACTGAATGCGATTATTGGTTTAAGTCAACTGCTAAAAGATGATGCTGTTGATATGGGGTTAGCAGAAGATTTTATCAATGATCTTGATTCTATTAACTCTGCTGGTAAACATCTGTTGACATTGATTAACGACATTCTTGACTTGTCGAAAATTGAAGCGGGTAAAATGACTTTTTACTCAGAGACATTTGACTTAATGACGTTAATTAATAATGTCGTCCTCACTGTTAAACCGTTGGTGGAGAAAAATGGCAATGTTTTAGAAATTGACTATGAGCATGAATTGGGCATCATGCATACCGATCAGACTAAACTACGGCAGGTACTTTACAACCTACTGAGTAACGCAGCCAAATTTACTACTAATGGTAAAGTCAGGCTGAAAATAAAGCGGGAAAAAGTTTACTCAGTAGAGGAAGAGACTAGTGGCAAGATTACTTTTGTCGTCAGTGACACAGGTATTGGTATGTCTCAAAAGCAACAACAGCAGTTATTTCAACCCTTTACCCAAGGAGACGCATCCACGACAAAAAAATATGGCGGTACCGGTCTAGGTTTAGCAATTAGCCGCCACTTTTGCCATATGATGGGAGGTGAAATTTTTGTCACCAGCGAGCAAGGTATCGGTTCTACTTTCACTGTAAGGTTACCGATTGTTGCTAAAGAGTAATAGGGGATAGGGAATAGGGTACAGGGTAAAGGTGACAGGGAAAGAAAATTTCCTGTGAATGACTGTCTGGAAAATAGAGACTAGAAATTAGGGAATAGAGGTTTGTCTTAATCGAAGATTCCAGTAAAAAAGTCAATAGTTTCCTTTAATGCCTTGATGAAAACATCTATTTCCTCATGGGTATTGTAGAAAGATAAACTTGCCCGTGCAGTACCAGCAGCACCTAAGTACCGATGTAATGGTTGTGTACAGTGATGCCCCGAACGGATGGCAATCCCTTCTTGATCTAATAATGTTGATAAGTCGTTAGCGTGGACTTCTGCCACAGTGAATGCAGCCAGAGATGCCCTACCTTCACCTTTAGCATTTGGTTTAGGGCCATAGATTTTAATTTGAGGGATTTTTTCTAATTGTTGGAATAAATAAGCAGTTAATTCTGCTTCATAGGCGTGAATTTTATCCATGCCAATGGCGCTCAAATAGTCCACTGCTGCACCAAGAGCGATCGCTTCTCCAATGGCAGGTGTTCCAGCCTCAAATTTGTGTGGTAAATCTGCGTAGGTAGAATAGTCTAAAAACACTTCCGCAATCATTTCACCACCTCCTAAAAAAGGCGGCATCGCTTGCAGCAGTTCTAACTTACCATATAAAAAGCCAACTCCAGTCGTGGCGAACATTTTATGACCGGATGCCACCAACCAGTCACAATCAATTTGCTGTACGTCAACAGGCAGATGAGGCACACTTTGGCAAGCATCAATTAATACTTTTGCACCAAAGTTATGTGCTAGACTGCAAATTTCTTGCACAGGATTAATACAACCCAAAGTGTTGGAAACATGGACTATTGACACTAATTTTGTGTTCTCAGAAAGCAACTTCTGAAACTGTTCCAAATCAAAAGTTTCTTCTAATGTCAGTTCCACATACTTGAGTACCGCACCCGTTTTGGCAGCGACAAATTGCCAGGGAACGATATTGCTGTGGTGTTCCATCACCGATAGAATAATTTCGTCTCCCTGCTGTAAATTGTTCATACCCCAGCTATAAGCAACTAAGTTAATTGCCTCAGTTGCATTGCGGGTGAAGACAATTTCTTGGCGCGATTTAGCATTAACAAATTTAGCAACTTTGTCTCGCGCTGCTTCGTAGGCATCTGTAGCCTTGGCACTAAGAGTATGTACGCCGCGATGTACGTTGGCGTTGTACTGCTCATAGTAATCTCGCAGTGTATCTATTACAAGCAAAGGCTTTTGAGATGTGGCAGCGTTATCGAAATAAACTAAGGGTTTACCGTTGACTTCCTGATGTAATATGGGGAAGTCAAAACGAACTTTTTCAGCAAGGGTTAGTTCTTGAGTAAAGGTCATGTCTAATTAGTTAATAGTTATTAGTCATTAGGGGCGGGTTTTACCCGTTCATTAGTGGCAGGGCAGATACAATTTCTCATCAAACCCGCCCGTACATATAGTCAATAAGTCAATAGATTTAAGCTTTAGACTGTAGACTATTGACGGATTGTGTGAGTCTTTCGCGCAAAGAGGCTACAGGAATTTGATTAATAATTTCAGCTGCGAAGGCATTAATTAATAAGTTGCGTGCATCTTGTTCATCGATTCCTCGGCTTTGCAGATAGAAGATTTCATCATCTTCTAGTTGGCTGACAGTGGCACCGTGAGCGCACTTTACATTATCTGCTGTAATTTCTAGCTGTGGTTTGGTATCAATTCTGGCTTTAGATGATAACAGCAAATTACGATTCAACTGTGATGCATCTGTTAACTGTGCGGGTTTAGGGACAAAAACTTTGCCGTTGAAGACAGCATGAGCGCGATCGCCTACTATGGTTTTATGTAATTGCTGAGTTGTACCGTGAGGATAGTTAAGTGCGATCGCACTGTGTGTATCTGCCAGTTGATTACCAGTGATAATCGTCAATCCATTCAGGGTGGTTTCCGTTTCCTCGCCAGTTTGTAAGATTTCGAGATTGTGCCGCGATAACTTTGCACCCAAAGAAATGGCATTACACGTATAGCGACTGTAACGTGCTTGAGTAACAGCAGTTTTCCCAATATGAAAAGCTTCTGTACTATCCAACTCCAAGCGCGTGTGATTTACCTGAGCATTTTCCTCAACAAAAATCTCCGTCACCGCATTGGTAAAGTAAACTTCTTCCTTCGCGTTCTTTGCGTCTTGATGGTTTTTATACTCTTCCACCAAAGTCACCTGCGCTCCAGTTTCTACTACCACCAAGCAACGTGGTAAAGAAATTGTCGCTACATCCCCAGCCGCAATAAACATCAAATGTACTGGTGTCTCTACCACTACATTTTTAGGCACCCAAATCACTGCCACATCGTTGATTCCAGCAGTATTAAGGGCAGTAAACACTTCCAGCGCTCCTTCAGACTGAGCTAAATATTTCTGCACACGCTGGCTATAGGCTAAAGGCAAATCAGCTAAATTGCTTATTACCACCCTATCCGGCAAAGAAGCGATCGCTGATAATTCTGGTGCATAGCTACCGTTAACGAATACCAAGCGAGAGTTAGCAGTTTCCGGCAGAGTTTCTGGTTGTACAGATACACCACTAGGTGTTTGTACGCTAAATTTTACCTGCCGTAGATCCGACAAATCAGTAAAGCGCCATTCTTCATCGCGAGTTGTAGGAAGAGTCGAGCGACGCAACCAACTACCAGCGCGATCGCGCACCTGTTGCAACCAACCTTCTGTTTTTGATGCGCTTACCAGATCTAGTAACTCAGTTAGATCAGCATCTCGATCTAGCAAAGTAGCTGCCAAACTGACTTCACTTGAGTTCGGTATAGGACTAGGTGAAACTGAAATTGTCATTATACACCCACCTCAATCGCAGCTTCTTCTAACAGCCAGTCATATCCACGGGTTTCTAATTCCAGCGCCAACTCCTTACCACCAGACTTAATTATCCGTCCATGTGCCATCACGTGTACGTAATCCGGCACAATGTAGTTGAGTAAGCGCTGGTAATGGGTAATCATAATCGTGGCATTTTCTGGGCTAGTCAACTGATTAACACCATTAGCCACTATTTTTAATGCGTCAATATCTAAACCAGAATCTGTTTCATCCAAAATTGCCAACTTCGGTTCTAATAGCGCCATTTGCAAAATTTCATTCCGCTTTTTCTCGCCACCAGAAAAACCTTCATTCACACTTCGATTGAGGAAAGCAGCATCCATTTTCACCACTTCCAACTTTTCCTCTACCAGATCGTCAAAATCAAACGCATCCAATTCCTCTAAACCCTGTCCTTTCCGGCGAGAATTATAAGCGACGCGCAAGAAATCCAAATTGCTGACACCAGGAATTTCTAAAGGATACTGAAACGCCAAAAATATACCAGTTCTGGCGCGTTCTTCTGGTTCCATTTCTAAAAGATTTTGTCCTTGAAAAATTACCTCACCGCCAGTCACTTCATACGCCGGATGCCCAGCCAGCACTTTAGAAAAAGTACTCTTGCCAGAACCATTTGGCCCCATAATCGCATGGATTTCTCCTAAGCGTACCTCAAGATTTACACCCTTGAGAATTGGCGTCCCATCAACTTCGGCTGTCAAATCACGAACTGACAGCACAACTTCACTATTTTCAACTATCATGTTCTCTCTCTATTACTTCTCTTTACTCTGCGCTCTCTGTGTCACGGCGGTTTTTTTATTTCCATCACAAATGCACACAAGATAAATCATCTGTGTTTATCGGTGTGCATCTGTGTTCGATTTATCCAACACTACCTTCCAACTTCAAACTCAACAGCTTATCAGCTTCCACAGCAAATTCCATCGGCAGATGATTAAACACATCCTTACAGAAGCCGCTAATCATCAGCTTCACTGCATCTTCTGCCGAAATACCTCGCTGTGCGAAATAAAACAGTTGATCCTCTCCTATTTTGGAAGTAGAGGCTTCGTGTTCTACTTTGGCTGTATTATTCTGGACTTGAATGTAAGGGAAAGTATTGGCATGGGCATTATCCCCAATTAGCATAGAGTCGCATTGAGAATAATTTCGTGCTTTTTGGGCTTTAGGGCCGATTTTTACCAAACCTCGATAGCTATTGCTTGATTTACCAGCAGAAATCCCTTTAGAAATAATGGTGCTGCGAGTATTTTTACCAATGTGAACCATTTTTGTGCCAGTATCGGCTTGCTGCATATTATTTGTTAACGCCACAGAGTAAAACTCACCAACGGAGTTATCACCCACCAGTACACAGCTAGGATACTTCCAAGTAATAGCAGAACCAGTTTCCACCTGCGTCCAAGAAATCTTGGAATTCACACCTTGGCACAAGCCGCGCTTGGTGACGAAGTTGTAAATACCGCCTTTGCCGCTTTCATCTCCGGCATACCAATTTTGTACTGTGGAGTACTTAATTTCTGCGTTGTCGAGAGCAACAAGCTCTACAACTGCAGCGTGCAGTTGGTTGCTGTCGTACATCGGTGCGGTACAGCCTTCTAAGTAAGATACGTAGCTGTCTTCTTCGGCAACAATCAATGTCCGTTCAAATTGTCCTGTCTCACCATTATTAATGCGGAAGTATGTGGACAATTCCATCGGGCATTTCACACCTTTGGGAATGTAGACAAAGGAACCATCACTGAATACAGCAGAGTTTAATGCCGCAAAGTAGTTATCGGCGATTGGCACTACGCTACCCAGATACTTTTGCATTAATTCTGGGTATTCTTGTACGGCTTCAGAAATCGAGCAGAAAATTACTCCTTCTTTGAGGAGTTTTTCCTTGAAGGTAGTGGCGACAGAAACACTATCAAAAATCGCATCTACAGCGACATTTGCCAGTCGCTTCTGTTCTGAGAGGGGAATGCCTAATTTCTCAAAGGTTTCCAAAAGGGTAGGATCTACTTCTTCCAAGCTTTGCTTCTTAGCTTTTTGCTTTGGTGCTGAATAGTAGATAATATTTTGATAATCTATCGATGGATACTTGACACTAGGCCAAGTTGGTTCTGTCATCTTTTGCCACTGACGGTAAGCTCGCAGGCGGAATTCCAGCATAAACTCTGGCTCGTTCTTCTTCGCGGAGATCATGCGGATAATGTCCTCATTTAATCCACGAGGAATGGTGTCTGCCTCGATATTTGTAACGAAGCCATATTTGTAGGGCTGGTTGACTAAAGTTTTGACAGTGGCACTCATTGCTTATAGTCTCTCGTGTTCGCAAAATCAATCTCTTTAAGGCTGGAAGACGGGATATTGCTGGGCAATTCCCATATCGTGTTACCAATTGGTCACACGGCTGTTAGAATAAGGATAACTACTAAAACAACAGCTATGTTGTTTAACCCATCTTCATTTTAAGCTAGATTAACAACAATATTGTTGTCAAAGTGAAATTTTCTAATAAAATTTTGGGACGATGATGGCGACTACCCACCAGTCCTCAACTAAGCAAGATATACTCCAGTATCTCCTGAAACACATCCAAGCAACGGCTTTGGAGCTTGCCACTGCTCTAGATATTAGTCCGCAAGCGATTCGTCGTCATCTCAAAGACTTGGAAGCAGAGCAGTTAATTGTCTATTCATCGGTACAAGCGGGAATGGGACGCCCGCAGCACGTCTATAAATTAAGTAGTAAAGGCAGCGATCGCTTACGTGGAGAATACGCTGATAGCTATGGCGAGTTTGCTGTTTCTTTACTAGATGCTTTAGCAGAAACGGTAGGACACGACCAAGTCAGTACAATCTTAAAAAAACAATGGCAGCGTAAAACACAAGAATATCGAGAACGCTTGGGTAACGGCTCGTTAAGTGATCGCGTTGCAATCTTAGTGGAACTGAGAAAAGCTGAAGGCTACATGGCGGAGTGCCACCCTATAGATGCTTCTAACAGTCGCGATCGCTTTATCATCACTGAGCATAACTGCGCTATTTCTAACGTTGCAGAGTCTTTCCCCAGTGTTTGTGTTCACGAATTAGAAATGTTTGCCGCCGTTTTGCCGGATTGCACAGTAGAACGTACTCACTGGATAATTAACGGTGAGCATCGTTGTGGGTATCTAGTACAAGCAAGAAAAAATAGACTTAATGAATAAATAACTGAATTGTTATTATCACTCTATGTCATAGATTATTGGTAATTGGTAATTGCTTTTACGAATTGGGAATAATTAATGAAGCCATTACCTATTTACGATTTTAAAATGGCGAGTTTTAGATTTAGTTATGAATTTTCCACCAGCGCAACCGTCAGAACAATTTTTAACTTCAGAAGAGTCAGCAAAAGTAGATGCTGCTTTGCTTTCCTCACCAGAAAAGTTTTTGACAAGATTGACTATTTCATCACTTAAACTTTTAAAGTACATTGCCACTGAGTACAATGTCCCAGTTGAAGATTTAACCTCAGAGCAAGTAATTGCGTGGTTTGAAAAAGATGGCAAGATTAGACGAGAGCAGGGTTTGGAAGCAGCATATTTAAAGTGGTAAATAGTTAAGTAGATATTAGTGAAGTTATTTTTTATTGATTACTAAACTCACTAGCTACTAACCTTAACCAAATAGTAAAAAGCACCTTTTTCTAGGTGCTAAAATCTACGGTTTCTTAAGTTTATCTAGATGCTCTCAATTTTGTGAACTACGCCCTATAGTTTTGTCCATTACGAGGGCTGCGAGCACCAACAACAGCTCCGATCATCGAAGCAATTAATCCTAACAAAGAACCAAATACAAACCACCACAAACCTGAACGTACATTCGCTGCAATTTCGCGAGCTTGTTGAGCGCTGACTTGAGGCGCTTGTTGTGGTACATTTAAGCCACCTGGCTGTTGAACTTGGTTAAGAACTGCCGCTGCGTTTGAAGCTGCAACTCCAAAAGCACCCGATACACCACTTGCAAGCAACCAAGAGCTAACTGCTAAAGTTGTTGCCCAGAGTATCGCACCATTGAGAAGGGCTGTATTGCGATTCATAGGGCCACAAGCGCGAGCTGTTACCCAACCACCAGTAAATAGGGAAATCAACAAAGCGATAGTTGACCAAATTCCAACATTACCAGCAACATCAGGTGAAATTGTTCTTGGTCTACCCGAACCTTCAACTGCACCTGCCCCTAATGCGCCAATAATGGCACTTAAAATCAATTGAGTTGCAATGGCAATTAACAAACCGGAAAGAATAGGACCCCAACGAACACGATCATGGTAATCAACTACTCTAGCAGCTACAGCAGGTTCATTAATAACATCGTCACCTACACGATTTACATAAGACATAAGGTATAGTCTCCTGACTCTTTATTCTTGATGATTTTCGCTATTTTTATGCTTATCTTAAAATTAAATTGCTATCTCTAAATTTGAATATCTATCAATAGAAAGAGTTACTCTCTCTATCTTTAGCAATAAAACATATCTTGCTTTTATTGCATTTGATATAAGCTTCTTTTTAAGAATGCAATATCCACGTCATCAAGAACTACTAGAGCTTATGAAATATTACAAAAAGTAAAGCTTAGATAATTATACAGTTTATCAAAATCAGTATAAAAATTGCCTGACATTATTAAGCTATTTGATAGCAATATGTATAAAACAAAAATGATTTTTGATAAGTATGAGCTTGATTATTAGTAAGCTGTTCTTTAAAACCTCTAAGGCTAAAGCTCAAAAAAAGTACTAATACCAATCTTATGTATAGTTAAGTTTAATTATTTTTGGCTAACTAAAAAAACTGGTATTAATACTAAATCAATCTTAACTGCTTAACGTATCTTTACAGCAGTTCCTGTCGCAGTAATTAACAACAGAACACCCGATTGATCAACGTTGATTGTGCCAGTGTCAATTTCAATACCAATAACAGCATCTGCACCTAAACGAAGTGCTCGTTGCTCTAATTCTGTTAGTGCTTTCCTTTGGCCTTCTTCAAATAGGCGCTCGTAGCTGCCAGTACGTCCCCCAATAATATCTCTCAAGCTAGCAAAAAAATCTCGTAGGAAATTGCTACCATAAACGACTTCTGCTGTCACAATACCTAAGTATGAATCAACAATAACACCTTGAATCACATCAGTCGTAGTTAAAATCATAGATTACCCTTAAAACCCAACTATTAACTAATGTTAATTTAGAATTCATATATACAAGAGAAATAAAATATAGTTTTTGTCAGCATTAGTGTTATTACTCAGTTAACTTATATAGACCTACCTAAGATGTAGAAGTTAGGAAGTGAGAATTAAATAGTTAAATAATAACAATGAATGTGTTACATATTTTTGCAAAACACTGTTTCTGTCTGATTTATTTGATAAGCTATAAGTTATATCTACAAGCTTTGTTTAACTTAAATTAAATTTACTGTTCTAGAATACTAGGTTAAAAGACGTAGTGTTAAATATATATTGTCTCAAACTCTAGCATCAGTACCTTTGATGGGGAATTTTTAGCCATAATTATCTTGCTTTCAAGTTTATAATTATACTTAACTTAAAAATTATAATTTTAGATTGTGTATTGAAGATAATTAAGCAGGTATAACTGAAATTTTAAATATTAATTTTTAGACAGTATATAGAAACAGTCTTTTACCTCCCAACAGATACGCCGTACCGACAGTAAGCACGTAGCGAATTCTATAAGTAATCGCCTAGCGCAACATCTTAACGATATATGTCTCTACCGTGAGTCCTCTGCCATCTAATCTACTAGTCAGTAGATCAAATAATTTCTGTAGGTCATTCTTGATAATGGATTCAGGAAAAGTATCAAAAAAAACTCAATGTGTTAGTATTGACCGCAGTTAATTAATCTGATACTGCTATAAATCTTTGGTATAAAGTTAATTAATAGAGTTTGCAAAGCTGAAGATTTTTGTTTTAATGGACAAGCAATCACGGAACTTTATAAATATTGCATAAAGACCAGGGTATTTTGCTGTGTACAGACAAACACTACTCTTAATTAAAATTTTCTTGGTAGGAAGCATTGCTGTAACAATATCTTTGCCGGCTCAAGCTCAAATGTTGCTTGCACAAAACCAAAGTAGCCCACAAGTAAAGGAACTTTTGCAAGAAGGGCGTAATTTGGTGCAAGCTGGCGATTATAATCGTGCGATCGCAATTTATCAGCAAGCAGCAGAATTAGAGCCAAAAAATGCCTCTATTTATTCTGGCATTGGTTATTTATATGCATTGCAGGGAAATTATTCGGCAGCTTTAAACGCTTACCGTCGTGCTACTGCTCTCAATCCCAACAATAGTGATTATCAATATGCTCTTGGCTACGTTAGTGGCAATTTAGGAGATAATGCCAGAGCCAAAGAAGCTTATCGTCGGGCAATCCAAATGAATCGTAGTAACGTTAATGCTTATGTAGGATTAGCAACTATTCTGCTGCGGCTTGGAGACTACAAAAGTGCTCAGTGGGCATACGAGGAAGCGGTGAAGCTTGCCCCTAAAAATCCTCAAGTTTTTGAATTGCGGGGAACAATGTTGAAAAAGCAGGGTAAAGCAAAAGAAGCGATCGCTATTTTTAGAAAAGCACGCGATTTGTACGAGCAGCAGGGTAAGTATGACAGTGTAACTAGGGTAGAAGCTACACTGCGTGAGTTAGGAGTGTGAGATTAATCTAAGTAGAATTGGTCAGCTACAATGACCTCTAACAATAATCTTGTAGTCTTGATTTGAGCTGTCTTTAACTAAATTGTTCTGCATTATGCAAAGATTATTTTTGTTTCACAGATAGAAAATTTACGAATCACTACATATTTTTCAAAAGACGCTAACAAATAATCAAACTTATCAAGCTTTAGCAAAAAATTAAATTAGCCTGTCTTTTAGTTAACCTAAGCCCAAATAATTACCCCTCTTTGATCTCTGAACAAAAGAGGGGCAGGAGAGTAAAATGCTGTACGCTCTAATAAGCGTCCTGCAACTCATAAAAGTCAGGTGACACGTAATCCTTACGCAAAGGCCAACCAACCCAATCTTCTGGCATTAAAATACGCTTCAAATCCGGGTGTCCCTCATAAATTATCCCGAACATATCGTAGGATTCGCGCTCTTGCCAATCAGCCGTCTTCCAGATCCAGTAAACTGAAGGCACTGTGGGATTTTCTCTGGGTAAGAAAACTTTAATACGGACTTCTTCTGGTTTGTCAACATTATCACTGACTTTGACCAAGTGATACATACTGACCAAATCTTGTCCAGGCCCTAAATCAATCCCACATTGGCACTGGAGATAATTAAACCCGTAAGCATAAAGGGCAGTACAAATTGGTAACAAAAAATCAGGTTCTACCTTAATTATCTCTACCCCATTTGCATCAGGTGCTAAAGCCTCATTGGCAAAACCATTTTCTGTCAACCACTGAGAAGTTTTACCTGCTTGGACTAAGGATTGTTCCTCTGCTGGTACTGGTTTTGATTCTTCAGCCACGATTTGTCTCCTCCTTCTTCGCAGTCAACAGAGCAGGAGGTACAGGTAAACCTATTGCTTCTGTTAATTCCTTCGGTGGTGTAACGCGAGTATCAGAGAGCAAATATTTACCAGTGTGAACTTGGGGTACTGACTTCATGTTATGAGTAGTACTGTAGTAGCGATGGGTTTGTTTAATTACACCACGCTCTTGCATTGAATCATTAGCTATTTTTTTACGCAACTTGATAATTGCATCAATAATTGCTTCTGGACGTGGCGGACAACCAGGTAAGTATACATCTACTGGAATCAATTTATCAACCCCACGCACTGCTGTAGGGGAATCTACGCTGAACATCCCACCAGTAATTGTACAAGCCCCCATTGCAATCACGTACTTTGGCTCAGGCATTTGTTCATAAAGACGCACCAGTTGAGGAGCCATCTTCATCGTGATTGTACCTGCCGTAATAATCAAATCAGCTTGCCGAGGGCTAGAACGGGGAATTAGTCCGAAGCGGTCAAAGTCAAATCGAGAACCAATCAAAGCCGCAAACTCAATGAAGCAGCAAGCAGTACCAAACAGTAAAGGCCAAAGACTAGAAAGTCGCGCCCAGTTGTAGAGATCATCAACTGTTGTCAAAATGACATTTTCTGACAACTCTTGAGTAACTGTCGGACGCCCGATTGGGCTGAGAATGCGCTCTTTTTGCTGTTGTTCCACATCTTTCGCTGTTAAATTAGCATCTAAGACCATTCCAATGCTCCTTTACGCCATGCATAAACTAGGGCAACTACAAGAATTGCAATAAAAATTAGTGCTTCAATAAATGCCAATAAGCCCAGACGGTGGAAAGCAACTGCCCAAGGATATAAGAACACTGTCTCCACATCAAATACGACGAATACTAGGGCGAACATGTAGTAGCGGATATTGAATTGAATCCAGGCTCCGCCAATAGGTTCCATGCCGGATTCGTAAGTAGTGCGCCGTTCTGGGTTGCGACCGCTAGGCCGCAGGAGCTTGGACGCAGATAGAGCTAAGGCAGGCACTAGGCTACAGATAATTAAGAAGCCTAGAAGGTACTCGTAACCGCTAAGGACAAACACAATGAATATCTACCGCTGTATAGTGCAAATAACTCTGTTACCTTCTTTTACATTATATCGATTTGACTATTCTGAAATTTGGAAAACAGACCAGAGGTAATTTGATTCCTTTTTGTCAGTGATAGAAAAACCTAACAGTTATGTCATAATTTTTAACGTAAGTTTAAGCTTTGACCCTCACCCATGCTACGGCTATGAGCGACCAAGCTGTTGAAAATCCAGTTTTAGACCGCTACGAGTGTCGTGCCTGCGGTTACGTCTATGAACCGAACAAGGGAGATGAAAAAAATGACATTCTCCCAGGCACACCTTTTGCAGAACTGCCCTTGACTTGGCGCTGTCCAGTTTGCAGTGCCAAGAAGAACGCTTTCACCAATATCGGTCCTGCGGGTAAGGCTTCTGGCTTCCAAGAAAATCTCGGTTATGGCTTGGGTGTCAATAATTTGACGCCAACTCAAAAAAGTCTTTTGATTTTTGGTGCTTTGGCTCTTGGTTTCTTATTTTTCATGAGTCTTTATGGCTTGCAATAAGCCACGCTTTTAAGAGTTTAGGTAGGGTTATGCCCTACCTACAAGAAATCCTAGACAAATTAACAAAAAACTAATAAATACAAAAATGCGCTCAAAAGTTGGAATCTGGCAACGAATATTTGCCTTATTTGCTGTTGCTCTAATATGTGTTGGTTGTAGTAATGTTCCTTCAACAAGCTACAATCCTTGGGAAGTAATTTCTCTACCAACAGAAGCGAAACTATTAGACATTGCTTTCACTGAAAATCCTAAACACGGTTATTTGGTAGGCAGTAACGCTACACTTTTGGAAACCAAAGACGGTGGCAATACGTGGCAACCAATCAAATTACAACTAGATGACGACAAGTATCGCTTTAACTCCGTCAGTTTTGCTGGCAAGGAGGGATGGATTGTCGGTGAACCTTCTTTGTTGCTACATAGCACTGATGAAGGTAATTCTTGGTCACGCATTCCTTTAAGTGAAAAGTTACCGGGTAATCCGATTAATGTTCTAGCGCTGGGAACCAAAACGGCTGAAATGGCTACGGATGTAGGAGCAATCTACAAGACTACAGATGGGGGTCAAAACTGGAAAGCACAAGTTGAAGAAGCTGTCGGTGTAGTGCGAAATATGGAACGTTCTGCTGATGGTAAATACGTTGCTGTTTCTGCCAAAGGTAACTTTTACTCGACTTGGGAACCAGGTGTAAATGCTTGGGTACCTCACAACCGTAATAGTTCCCGACGAGTGGAAAACATGGGCTTTACAGAAAGTGGACAAATGTGGATGCTTGCGCGGGGTGGACAGGTGCAATTTAGCGATCCAGCTAACCCTGACAAATGGTTAGAAGTGCAGTATCCAGAGGTGTCTACAAGTTGGGGTTTGCTTGATTTGGCATACCGCACACCTGAGGAAATTTGGATTAGCGGTGGCAGCGCAAATTTGTTAAAGAGTTCTGATGGCGGTAAAACTTGGGAAAAAGACCGTGATGTTGAAAATGTTCCTGCCAATTTTTACAAAATAGTTTTCTTATCACCAGAACAGGGATTTGTGATTGGCGATCGCGGGATTTTACTTAAATATCAACCCAACATTGCACCTACTGCCAAATCAGAAGCAGCTTAGGTAACAACACAGGTATTAACTCCCTATTTATGAGAAAGAAGTTGCAACTTGTAACTCTTTCTTAACTTTGTAGGATAATAAATTAATTAACAATAGATGACGGAGGTAGGAGTTTAAATGTCAGGTAGTACTGGAGAACGTCCGTTTTCGGATATCATTACCAGCGTTCGCTATTGGGTAATTCACAGCATCACCATTCCTGCCTTATTTATCGCAGGTTGGTTATTTGTGAGTACAGGCTTGGCGTATGATGTTTTTGGCACACCTCGCCCGAACGAATATTACACCCAAGAACGGCAAGAATTGCCGATTGTGAATAATCGTTTTGATGCAAAACAACAAGTCGAAGAATTTATTGCAAAGTAGTTTGAAATTATGACTAGCGGCAGCAACGTTAACCAACCAGTACAATATCCAATTTTTACCGTCAGATGGCTGGCAGTTCACACCCTAGCTGTGCCTACTGTATTCTTTTTAGGCGCGATCGCCGCAATGCAGTTCATTCAACGCTAGGAGAGAACAATGGAAAGAAACACCAACCCTAATAATCAGCCGGTCGAATTAAACCGGACTTCTTTGTACCTGGGACTGCTATTAGTTTTTGTTCTGGGGATTTTGTTTTCCAGTTACTTCTTTAACTAACTGGAAGCATTGGTATTAATTTTTGTTTATTTAACCTGCGTTGATTTTTTTGTTTAGGGAGGAGAATACAGTGTCTGAAAGTGGGAGAATTCCTTTGTGGGTTGTTGCGACAATCGCGGGCTTAGGTGTAATTACAGTTGTAGGCATTTTCTTCTATGGAGCCTATGCCGGACTTGGTTCATCTGTTTAACATTGGCATGAGCCGCATAACAACGGTCTCGAATTTTTTAGCACTGGTTTAGAAATCAGTATTAAAAAAACCGCCCGTCTCTATGAGATAGGCGGTATTATTTTGAGAGTGTTATTAGTAGGGGAGGCAGCGCGTTGCGGAGTCAGTGCGGTGGTGAACCAGCACTCTTGAGAGGGTAACACGAGCGCAGGTGAGTCAGCGCGGTCTACCCTGCGGGAAGCCGCTACGCGTCTAATGCCGATTTGTAGGCGCGTTTGCCGTCAGGCGTTGCGTTAGCTAGCGACGTATCCGTTGGTAGCGACTGGCGTCATCTGGCGTCGGGTTGCCCCAGTGATAGCGACTGCCGTGCGGGTTTCTTTGATGACCTTTAGTTTAAAATCGAAAATTTATCTTTTAAACCCGCCCTTACAGTAGGTGGTAGATAGTTATTTACCACTATCCACTATCCAAAATTAGACAAGATCCTCGCGTTCAATATATACAAACAAAAACGCCATTGCTACAAATGGAAAAACTAGACCAGTCAAAGGAACGAAAATAGAAGGCAAAAATGAAGCAGCCATAGTAAATATTCCTGTTAAATCACACTACGATTCAAGATGAGCTTACTGCAAATTCAGTCTGTTTTTGTAAATTCTAAAGATTTTTAACACTGTAAGACCTTCTGTAAACAGCTGTTTAACAATTTTGCCTAACAATTTTTTACACAAGCATTTTAAATATCCAGCATTTCATCTCGCTGCAAACTTAGCAAGTCTTCTGGAATCACAGTCCGCATAATAGTGACTTTGTCACTTTCTTGTTTGGTTGCCAAATCTAGTGCGATCGCTTCAAAACGAATTTTTAAACAGCCAAAAGGAACCTGGATTAGAGTAATAACTTCTAATACTCCCAAAGAATTGGGCAGTAAATTTGTGAATAAACGCGGCCCATCTAACAACCAACGCATTTGGCAATCCTCTATCCATAACTTAACAGCAATGCCAGGATGCGTACAAGGCATTTGTATGCGTACCCTTACAGATTTTCCACAGATCAACTCACCTTCGGGTAAATGCAGTTGCGGAGTCGGTAGTGACTCTGTAATACCTCTAGTCATTGGCAGAGCAATTGGTATATCTGGCAAAATGTCTTTTTCCTCTTCAGTAGAAGAAGAGTAACCGACTTTTGCATTCACTTGTGTAGTAACTTTCACTTGGTTGTATGTATCATCTATAACAATTTCTTGCGTTAACCAAACTGGTGGTGCCTTAGCATCACGAAGAGGCGGTAGTTGATATAAGGGAGAAGCAACAAAAGATGGTGGAAGAAGAGGAAAGGAAAGTGTGAGGGGTTGTTCCTCATTTTCCTCTGGCTTTAGCTCTAAGTCTGACGTTATGAACAAATTGCTATCTTCCAGTAAAAATTCCGGATTAACAGTAAGTGACAATTGTTCCTGTGTTAGCTCTTGTTGAGTGGAAGTGTGGGTATTGTAGTCTTCATATTCTACGTCGATAGGCTCGGATAAAGAGTATCCGTGGTTGTGCATCCACTTCACAATCAAGGGAGAAACATAAGGATTTTGCACCGTCAATAAATTTGAGCTTGATGGAATAACTAATGCAACAGAGTCTTCAAAAGAGTCATCCTCGTGTTCTGCACCATGCTCTGTAACTGATTGAGCTATATCTTCATCAGGCGTTGTGTTTGTGTCTTGATGTTCAGATTCCTCAGATAGGTATAAGTCCAGTGTTGTTTCTTCACGGCAAATATCTTTTTGTTCTCCCGGCAAGCTTTTTACCCGTTTTAAAAATGGAAAAGTAGTATTTATTCTTGCTACTTGCTCAACAATAGTGAGAGTATCTTCTTGCTTTAAATGCTGCAATTGAATCGATGATTGAGAAATATTAGCAGTATTTTTATTACTTTGACTATTGAGTTGTGAAAAGTTTGGTAGTTGCGGTGAACGGCAACCCCCTGAATTTTCGGATGATTGAGGCTTTAGACGCGGTGGCAGAGATATTTTGGGGGCAGGATGAACTGGTGATTGAGCGATTTTTTTAGTTTTGACTATATTGAAAAGTTCTAAACCCAGCTTAATAGATCGCTCTGAGGATTTGGTATCTATAGGCGGCGTAAATGGTGTTTTGGCTTGCTCTTGCCAGTTTTCTGGTTCGCTATTTTTGACTAAGGTACTGATTGCCAATAATTCTGTAATATCTGCTGTAATTGTAAAAGACTGACTAGCTAATAATGTTGCTTCACTGTCATGATTCAGTGTGCCATGTAAGCTGATGTTACCCAAAATAAGTTTTGATTCGCACTCAGCCGGAATTTCTATTGAGCAGCTAATGGAAAATGGCAGTGACTTTTCACTTAAGTTTTGTATGACCTGATGGGTTAATATTTTCAAACCATGAGGTAAGCGCAATTCTAGCCGCACCTGCCCAGCGTAAATTTTTGGCAGATTTGTCGTTTCTTTTGGTTGTACGCACCCATTAAGGCTAAGTGTTTGTCCCCAACAAGCAATGTAGGTTTCCTCTTCCAGAACAACTTGCAACGGTAGTTCTGGGAGCACTAGAGAAGAATTTGCAGTATTTTCATCTCCTAGAAGAGTTTCTGAAGGAGGTAAAGCTAAATCTATCAGATTTTGTAAAATTTGTTGTGCTGTTTCTCCTTGAAGCCACACGGGACTTACAGGCTGATCAATAATAGCATCTTCAATATTACTTTTAATTTGTTTGGCGATCGCAGAGTTTTCGCCATCTCCTTTGCTCCCTGTCTCCCCATCTATTACCTGGGAAAGAACTTGCAGTTGAACGCTATATTGCCAGGGTTTACCGAGCAAATCCGACATTAAATCGCCCGAACATTGCAAATCCCATAAGCCAGGCTTAAGGTGGGTAAAGGGAATTACTGCCATTAAGCCTTCTGCATTAGTGCGGCGGGCTCGCTTATAAACGCGTCGTTTTGATGGTAATTCCACATGATTATGAGTTGAGCAGTGAGTTATCCGCACTTCCACATTTGTATTGGTAAGGTTGGATCGAGCCACAACTCTATACCTACCTTCCAAAATCTCTAGCTTTGGCGATTCCAGGAGATGCCAAGAGCGATCGCCTTGTTTCTGTATCAGAAATTGCCAGTTTTCCATCGTAATAGACGCCCAGACTGTAAAGCCATTGTTGTCATTATTCCCTTATCTTGCTTGCCAGTTTACCTCAGTAAATTGTAATTTTATAACTTGATATGCTGTTTCAATTTAAACACCGGGCTTGAAAAGGCAGTAGGCAGAGGAGCCAGCGCCGTGAGCGGGTTCCCCGACTTGGGGCGACTGGTGTGGCAGAAGGAAGGACAGAGAGAGGGGGAGAGTGGGAGAGGGGGAGAGGGGGAGAAATATCCTCTCCGTGTCGCCTTGTCATCTTTATTATGCAGTTTATTAAGGCTATGTATATATTTATATATTGTGCAATATAAAAAATTTGGGTGGAGAGACCTCAACCCAAAACATATCGAGTTATATATCTAAGTGATTAAACAATGTATTGACTGCGATAATAGGCCAAAATCTGTTCTATCCTTTGTCGGCTTTGAGAACTAGAATCTGAAGGACACGATATCCACAAGCCACTGATTTGACTTTGGTTATAATCAAACTCTTGGGAAGATTGGGGAATTAAACTTACTTCTACCCCTTCGACTTGACGTAAATGAGCTGCGATCTCTCGATAGACTGCTAAGGGTAAACTAGCAAATTCAACTTTTTCTTTTGTCTCCATATTTACGAAGATCCGATCAGATGTGGGTTTTGGGCTGGTGATGCTTCCAAAACAGTATTTGGGGCAACCGCTGTTGTCGTCCCTGCTGCTGGACTACCGACAGGTGCTTCTCCAACCATTTTGGCAACTTCTATACCATATTGTTCCAGAATAACGATCGGTTCTAAACCTTCATTCATTTCAATACGTTTAATTAGCACTCCATTTGCCAATCGTTGCCCTGGCTGCACGTAACGACTCGTTGGTTCGTTTGGTACTTTAATAATTGCTTGAGGCTGATTGCCAAGCAAGACTACACCACTAACAACCACTGCTTTTGCTAAGTCAGGTTGTGGAGCGGGAGGTAAGGCAGCTTTTAGTTTCTGATCGGGGATAACCTGTGGTAGTACACGAGGCAAGACAGAAATTAAACTGGGACGACGATTGACTTTAGTATTCGGTGTATTTAACTTAGCGGTATTTGGTGAGTTTATCTTGCCAGGCATGACTGCACTACGTTTTTGCAGTGTTCTTGGTACTGTTACCACTGCTGGTAGAGGTGGCAATAAAGGAACAGGCTTCAATGTGGCATTTGTATCTGGTAGTCCTTGAGGATATTGCTTAACAATTTGCTCAAACGGATCGCTCCGTCCTTTGGAAACGAAATTGATCCTTTCTGTTGCATTTGTAGGTTGAATTAAGTTAGGACTTGCTTGTGCAACCAGTGAAGTTTCTTTGGCTGGCACCACTGGATTGTTAAACTTTTGCGCTTGTGGCTGCTGAGTTTGCACTGGTGGGTTGCTTGTCTGTGGGGGATTATTCGCTTGTTGTTCTCCTTCCGAACCACAGGAGGCGATCGCCAAAGACACAATGGCTACAGCTAAAATTTTTGAATTTTTGTGCATTAACCTTTCTCTATAGCTACAGGTATATTTGCTTATTGAAGTCAACATACTGGAAATTTTATCAAAGGCTAAATCTTATACCTTTATAACCTAATTTTACGGTTGTCAAAGTGTTTTTTTACACTTTGTGTGCCAGTAAAACTATTTTTGAGATAGGGTTAATAGTTACTCTTCAGCTCCACCCATTAACTGTTTTAGCAAGTCCAGTCCTTTTTTGACTCTACGGGAAACAGTGACAACACTGATACCTAGCTGTTCTGCTACTTGTTTTTGTGTCAAATCGTGCAAAAAAACAAACTCTAAAACTTCACGAGTACGCTTTTCTACCTTTACTAGAGCTTGTTGCAGGCGAATTTGATCTTCTTGTGCCAACTGAAAGCTACGGTAGTGGTGATCTGGCACTAGTTCACCCAAACTGGTAGATCCCTCTTCTCCATCTTGTATTGGTACATCCAAGCTGAGAGGAGCGCGATTAATCCATGCTAATTTAATTTCTTGCCATTCTTGGGAAGAAATTTCTAGTGCTGCTGCTAGTTCTGAATCGGTTGGTTGGCGATTATATTTTTCCCGTAGAGAACGCGAAACTCCGATCGCCTGCTGTTGTAGGGCTAAGTAGCGTCTGGGAATACGTACTGTTACACCTTTATCTCGGAGATAATGTTGAATTTCACCCCGAATGTAAGGAATAGCAAAGGAACTGAAAGCATGCCCTTTGGATATTTCAAATCTTTCAATCGCCCGAATTAAACCTAGACAACCTACTTGGAGCAAGTCTTCATAGCTTTCTTGGCATTGATTCATCCAATAGTGAGCTTCTTTTCTCACCAATCCAAAATTGAGTTTTACAAGTTGATTGCGAACAGCTGCTGATTGAGATTGCTGATATTCACGCAACAATTGCAAAATTTCGTGTTTCAGTTCGTAAGTGACTGTAGTTGGCATAGCACCGTGTTGATTTGTCAAACAAACTGCAATTGGTATGTTTTGTAAACGCAAACAAAATTTTGATATCGAAGGAAACCTTGGTATGCAAAATTTGGCCAGTTTCTGTTCCATCAGAAAACTAGCTAATAGGCAGCACAAGCTTTTCTGTGTACACCGAAAAGCTTTACCGAAGGTAACTGAACCTGTCGTTGGATATAGGGATATCTAAAAAACGTATTGCTCTATAAGACAGAGCAACCCCAACAGCAGACAAAAGTTCTTGGATGGAAATATCTGCTGTTGTTGGTTTATAGTTTTTTCAACACTACTTACAAAAGATATAAAATTTTTTACTAAAACAAAAACCGAAATTGTACTTAAATTAATTAATGTATTTATTAATTTAACTAGTTGCTGTCAATATCCCTAGTAGTATGTAATAAGTTATTTTCTCCGTAGTTTGTTCCATAAATATACGGAGAAAATACTAGTAGTATGAAGTATCTAATCTTAAAAGAGGCTCTATTTCAACTAGCCTTCTTTTTTACTATCAAAGGTTTGCTTCTGCTTAGGTACTACTAACACCTTATCAACACGATTACCATCCATATCCATCACTTCAAAGCGCATACCCTGCCATTCAAAATGATCTGCTGCTGAGGGAATACGACCAAGATGAGTAATCACAAAACCACCAAGTGTTTGATAGTTGCCTTGATGCCCTCGCAGATATTCTTCAAGATCGAAAAGTTCAAAAAACTCTTCTACTGATAACATCCCATCTAGTAACCAAGAACCATCCTCTCGTTGTACAGCTTGGGGATTTTCTAGCTCTTCTGCCGAAGGAACATCACCAACAATTTCAATCATCACATCGTTGAGAGTAACTAATCCCTGAATCACACCATATTCATCAACAACTAGCGCCATGTGAGTAACGGTTTGTTTGAATAATTCCAGAACCTTCAAACCACGAGTACTTTCTGGTACAAATACTGGCGAGCGCAATCCCACCGTCAAATCTAATGGTTCCCCAGTTAAACTGCGGGCTAACAAATCAGTCACCGGGATCACACCTAAAACATTATCCAGCCCTCCTTGACAAACTGGATACCGAGAATAGGGACTTTCAATCACCTTCTGCCGATTTTCTTCTACAGAATCCTCTAAATCTAACCAGACAATTTCTGGGCGAGGTGTCATAAACGAGCTAACGGGGCGATCGCCAAACCGAAATACTCGCTCTACCATATCTTGTTCTGCTTCTTCAAAGGTTCCCTCCTCTGTACCCTGCTCTATTAAGACTCTAATTTCTTCTTCTGTTACTTGTGGTTCATTAGATGGTCTGATACCCAAAGTTCGCACAACTGCATCAGTTGATATACTTAATAAATATACTAATGGTGCAGTAATTGTCGCTAGTAATTTCATGGGAATAGCAACAATCGAAGCAATTGGTTCCGGGCTGTTGAGAGCTATCCGTTTTGGTACTAATTCACCAAGAATTAGCGTCAGATAAGTAATAATTAAAACAGCTATGACGGTAGCGATCGCGTCAGAATAGGATGCTAGCCAGGGCATTTGAATTAATAAAGGTTCTAATCTCCTGACAATCGTCGATTCGGCAAAAGCACCAGACAAGATACCCAGAAGAGTTATCCCGATTTGAACTGTAGCCAAAAATTGATTTGGGGAAGAGGCTAGTTCAAAGGCAACGCGAGCTTTTGGATCTCCCCGCTCTGCAAGCTGTTGTAAACGAACCTTGCGCGCTGAGACTATAGCCAACTCTGACATGACAAACAGGCTGTTGGCGAGGATGAGTAGGAAAATAATTAGGATTTCTACAGTTGGTGACATTCTTAAAAAATTGCCGATGCTATCGGCAAACCATACTTAAACTTTAATCTGAAATTAATATCTAGTATCCAAGATGTTTTTAGAGAACACTAAAAACATGGGAAAACAGCTATTAGTCATTATTCATAGGTGGTTGGGCAAGAACACAGTTCGTATATTAGCTATTAGTAGTCGTAATTGTACTAGGGACTTAGCTCTTTCAAACAAAGCTTCTACCATCCTTGACATTTCTAAAATAGTTAAAGTAGGGGCTATGATTATCCATTGCTGCTCAGAACGACTTCCACCTGTTTTTTGAACTTATGGCTTTTTCTTCCATTGTGCGTACTCTAGGGCGATCGCCGCTCACCACAGAGCTTATTAACAAGCTAAATCGACAACAAGATTTGCATTTAAACGGTATACCCCGGTTGCCAAAAGGCTTGATAGCGTCAAGTTTGGCTCAAACTGAGGGGCAGAATTTGTTTGTGGTTTGTGCAACTTTGGAAGAAGCAGGACGCTTTTCCGCACAGCTAGAGGCTATGGGATGGCAAACTGTGCATTTTTACCCAACCTCCGAAGCCTCTCCCTACGAACCTTTTGATCCTGAGACTGAAATGACTTGGGGACAGATGCAGGTGTTGGCGGATTTAGTTCAAGTGAGGGGACAGCAGACAGGAGACAGGAGACAAATTGCTGTTGTTGCCACTCATGCTGCTCTGCAACTGCACCTGCCACCATTAGAAGCTTTCAAACCTTTCTGTCTTACTATTAAGTCTGGTATAGAGTTTGACCTAGATTGTTTTGGCGAAAAAATCACTAGTTTAGGTTACGAGCGGGTTCCTCTGGTAGAAACGGAAGGACAGTGGAGCCGCCGTGGCGATATTGTTGATGTATTTCCAGTGTCTTCTGAGTTGCCAGTACGCTTAGAATGGTTTGGTGATGAGATTGAACAAATACGAGAATTTGATCCGTCCACTCAGCGTTCTGCGTTAGATAAGGTTGAGCAGCTGATTCTCACTCCTACGAGCTTTTCCCCTGTAGTTCAATCGGCTTTAAGTGAGGAGGTGCTAGAAACAGTTAAAACTTATCTTTCTGTAGTTGAACAAGAACAGTTTGAAGCAGGTACATCTTTAGAAGGTAGTCGTCGCTTTTTAGGACTTGCTTTTCGCGAACCAGCTTCATTGTTAGATTATTTACCAGAAAATACCCTGATTGCCATTGATGAGCCAGAACAGTGTCACGCTCACAGCGATCGCTGGGTGGAGAATGCTGAGGAGCAGTGGTTAGCTTTGGGGAGTAGAGGCGCAGACGAGAATGGAGACAGAAGCATTGAAGAAGCCTTGATTGCCTTACCAAAAATTCATCGTTGGTTTGATGATTGTTTAGCTGCTTTGGCAGAGTTCAAGAGAGTACATTTATCAGAACTTGCAGAGGAAAATCAAGGTATAAATCTTGCCAGTCGTGGAGTACCAGCAACGCCCCATTCCTTCGCCAAAATTGCAGATACACTGCGACAAGAGCGCGATCGCAATTTTTCTATTTGGTTAATTTCGGCACAACCTAGTCGTTCTGTATCTCTATTACAAGAACACGACTGCCCAGCTCAGTTTATACCTAATCCCCGTGACTACCAAGCGATTGAAAAGCTACAAATCAATCACGTACCTATTGCCTTAAAATATTCCGGAATGGCAGAGTTAGAAGGTTTTATTCTGCCTACATTCCGTATCGTTATTATTACTGACCGTGAATTTTACGGGCAACATAGCCTTGCCACTTTTAGCTATGTCCGTAAGCGCAGAAAAGCTACTTCTAAACAAGTAGATCCTAATAAGCTTCGCCCTGGCGACTTTGTGGTACACAGAAACCACGGTGTAGGTAAATTCCTCAAGTTGGAAAGTCTGACAATTAACCACGAAACCCGTGAGTACTTGGTAGTGCAATATGCCGATGGTTTGCTGCGGGTAGCAGCCGATCAAGTGGGTGCGCTGTCGCGGTTTCGGACAACGACTCAGAAACCGCCAGAACTTAATAAAATGACTGGCAAAGCTTGGGAAAACACCAAGAATAAAGTCCGCAGAGCGATTAAGAAATTGGCGGTGGACTTGCTTAAATTGTATGCAGCGCGATCGCAACAAAAAGGTTTTGCCTTTCCAACAGATATGCCTTGGCAGCAGGAACTTGAAGACTCTTTTCCTTACCAACCCACAACCGATCAACTCAAGGCTGTACAAGATGTCAAACGGGATATGGAAAGCGATCGCCCGATGGATCGCTTAGTCTGTGGCGACGTTGGTTTTGGTAAAACTGAAGTAGCTATTCGCGCTATCTTTAAAGCTGTCACCGCCGGGAAACAGGTTGCACTCCTTGCACCTACTACCATCCTAACGCAACAACACTATCACACCCTCAAAGAACGCTTTGCTCCCTACCCTATTAACGTTGGGTTACTCAACCGCTTCCGCAGTCCCCAAGAACGCCGCGAAATTCAAAAACGATTAGCCACGGGTGAGTTAGATATAGTTGTGGGTACGCACCAACTTTTGGGTAAAGAAGTTACTTTCAAAGAATTAGGACTGTTGGTGGTGGATGAAGAACAGCGATTTGGGGTGAACCAAAAAGAGAAAATTAAAACGCTAAAAACTCAGATTGATGTACTTACCCTCTCTGCTACTCCGATTCCCCGGACATTGTATATGTCTTTGTCAGGCATTCGGGAAATGAGTTTGATTACCACCCCGCCACCATCTCGGCGTCCAATTAAAACCCATCTGGCAGCGATGAATTCCGAAAGTATCCGCAGCGCGATTCGTCAGGAACTTGACAGAGGCGGACAGATTTTCTACGTAGTCCCACGGGTGGAAGGAATTGAAGAGACAGCAGGTAACTTGCGGGAGATGATACCGGGAGCAAGAATAGCGATCGCCCACGGACAAATGGATGAAAGCGAGTTAGAAGCAACGATGCTCTCTTTCAGTAGTGGTGAAGCAGATATCCTTGTCTGTACCACGATTATTGAATCTGGTTTAGATATTCCGCGAGTTAACACTATTTTGATTGAAGATGCTCACCGCTTTGGTTTAGCACAGTTATATCAATTGCGGGGACGTGTAGGACGTGCAGGTATCCAGGCTCATGCTTGGCTATTTTATCCGAAACAAAGGACGTTATCTGATGCAGCGCGGCAACGCTTGCGGGCGATTCAGGAATTTACTCAATTGGGTTCTGGGTATCAATTAGCAATGCGCGATATGGAAATTCGCGGAGTCGGTAACTTGCTAGGCGCAGAACAATCCGGTCAAATGGATGTAATCGGTTTTGATTTATACATGGAAATGCTGGAAGAAGCGATTCGGGAAATCCGAGGGCAAGAAATTCCCAAAGTTGATGATACGCAGATTGATCTCAACCTCACGGCGTTTATTCCCGCAGATTATATTCCAGATATCGATCAAAAAGTGAGTGCCTACCGGGCGGTGGCGGCTGCCAAGTCTAAAGAAGAACTCAAACAAATTGCTGCTGAGTGGAGCGATCGCTATGGTGCTGTTCCCACACCTGCAAACCAACTATTGCGGGTGATGGAATTGAAACAGCTAGGGAAAAAGCTAGGCTTCAGCCGAATTAAACCAGAAGCCAAGCAGCACGTTGTGTTAGAAACGCCGATGGAGGAACCAGCTTGGAACTTGTTGGCAGCGAATTTACCAGAAAATCTCAAGTCTCGCTTTGTTTACTCACCAGGAAAAGTCACAGTGCGGGGTTTGGCAGTGTTTAAGGCGGATCAGCAGTTGCAAACCCTGATTGATGCGTTTGAGAAAATGCAGGGCGCAGTTGTGGAGGCGGCGGTTGTTTAAGATTGTTGTAGAGACGCGATTAATCGCGTCTTTATAATCCAAAATTCCAAATCTTAAATCTGAATCTTCAGCAAATAAAATATATGTACAAAGTTCTACAAGCTACCTATGAAAACGGTAATTTAATCCTGAAAGAAAAACTCAGTTCAGATATGGAAGGCAAAACCCTCAAAGTTATTATTGTGGAAACGGATGAACTTGAGGCAAAAAAAGAAAGATTTTTTAATTTAGTAGACAGTCATTCATTTGCCTTACCTGAAAACTATCACTTCGATAGAGAGGAATTGCATGGTAGATAAGGTTATGATTGATACTAATCTCTTGGTCTATCTCTATGCTAAGAATCCTCCAAGTAAATATCTCAAAGTTAAAGAAATCATTTCTGATAATTTTGAGTTATTGATTGTCAGTACACAGATTTTAGGAGAGCTTTATAATGTATTAACCAAAAAGAATTTGACAACAAAAGAAGAAGCAAAACAAATTATTGGAGAAATTGCTACAAATTTTTTAGTTGTAGAAATTGATATTTTAAAGGTCTTGGCAGCATTAGACATTAACTCAGGATACGGTTACTCTTATTGGGATAGTTTAGTCATATCTACGGCTTTACTCTGTAATTGCAGCATTCTCTACTCAGAAGATATGCAACATAATCAACTTATTGAAAATAAAACAAGAATAGTTAACTCGTTTGCTGAGATAAAGTGAAAGTTGCGATCGCTCTTTGTTTGTCTAAAAAAGTCACTATGAATGGTTTGGGAAATATCATATGCAGATTAGTAATTGTAAACTTATGATTGTTAGGTTTTAAAAATGCAAGGTAATACAAAGTGCAGTTGTTTAAGATTAGTTGTAGAGACGCGCTGAATTACGTCTCTATAATTTAAAAATCCCGTTAGTAACTACAGTAACCTGAACTTCAAAACTGATTCATTATCTATTCCTGTATAAATTCAACATTAAAGCCGTTAGTCTTTATATCAAACAAGGATATGGTATTTGTGATTGACCCACGAAATATAGCACTACCTTTCATAGGAACATTCCTTGGCATTTGATTGGGTGCGGAGACCTTGCTTGATTTATTTCCTAGATTAACTTGTGAAGCTGTGAATTCGTTACCTGCACTATCTATTATCCTTGTTAGATAACTAGAAATGATAAGATATCTAGTTATTGGTTGTTCATTTTTTACTACAAAAGAGCATATTACTATATCATCTGACTGTTGTGAACATCCTGTAAATTGAAACAAGTATCCTTCTTTTCGTAGCGTAGGAAGTTTTTGTTGAGCAATTATTAATTTTGGAGCAGCAGACAAACTATTGCCAAGCAAATGATGGGAAATTAGATGTGCGTTAAATGAAATATTTGTAAAGCTGTGTGATGCAGATATTAGAGACAGTAGTAAAGGTACACTCCTCAACATTATCTATCCATCCTTACATATAAATTTAACTTCTTGGACTTCTTTGACTGGTAGCTAATTTTCTGGAAAATTTTACTCTAGAGACTAGACTTTTATTTCACTATAAAAGTTGGATGATTACGCCAACTGGGAGGAGTAGGTTCTCTTTCTGGTGATGTAAGCGGTTCTTGAGGTACAGGTTTTTGGAATCTCTTTAGCCAGGATAACCATCTCATCATCAAGTGTGGGAGTTTTGCTAACAAGGTTTCAATCCTCGTTGTTGAGTTTGGGAGCCTCGCCAGCGAGTCTCCGAGTCTCACTGTTGAGTCTGGGAGCCTCATCAGCAAGATTTCAAGTCTCGTTATTGAGTATTGCAATCTCGTCAACGAGGATAATAACCTCATCATTGAGTCTAGGAGTCTCGCCAGGAAGTCCTAGAGTCTCACTGCTGAATTTTGCAATCTCTTTAACGAAGATAATTATGTCATCGTCAAGTTGTATTTCTACTTGAGCATCAGCCTACTGTATTTTTTCAAAGTCTAAAATCTCCAAGTTTAAATAGAAATAGAGCTATATTAATCATTTATGCAAGTAAAAACCCCCAAACGCTACTGCACCCCAAAAGAATATTTAGCACTAGAAGAGGCGGCGGAGTACAAGAGTGAATATCGTGACGGAGAAATCATTCCTATAGTAGGATTAACGACGAATCATAATGAAATTGCTGGTAACTTTGCTGCCTATTTAAAGTTTTATTTGACGGGGCAAAATTACGATATTTATATCGGTGGTGTAAAACTTTGGATACCCCGTTATCGCCAGTACACTTATCCCGATATCATGGTAATCGAGGGAGAACCGCTTTATACGGGAATGGGTACAACTACCGTAATGAATCCGTTGTTAATTGTTGAGGTATTATCCAAGTCAACTAAAAACTATGACCAAGGTGACAAGTTTCTCTACTATCGGTCAATTCCTGAGTTTAAAGAATATATCCTAATTGATCAAGCAAGATATTATGTCATGCAGCACAGCAAAACTCTTGAAGGAAAATGGTTATTAACTGAATATGAATCCCAAGAAGCTGTTTTGGAATTTAGTTCTATCCGGTTTCAAATTAGTTTGAATGATATTTACGATCGCGTAAATTTTGCCGAGAGTGAAGAGTGAAGTTAAATATTCTCAGGATCTATTCCCTGGGCGCGTAAAATTTCTCGCAATCTAGCTAATTCTTGCTCTGTTTGTTGTAAACGTTCCTCAGCTTTTTGAGCGCGTAATCTTTCTTGTTCCGCTAATTCTTCAGCAGAAGGTATCAATTCTCTTCCAGGTGTGAAGTAACGTAATTTCCCTTCATGCACTCCTAAATAAAGTTCTAATTGCTGACTCCACAACTTGCCATCAGGAGTAAGTTGAATTTCTTGATATTGCCCATCTACTAAATGAAATCCCTGAAATTCTAGTGTGACAGGATCAAACCAGAAGTAATCAGGTGTGCGGAAAGTGTCTTGATAAAGTTGCTTTTTGAAGCCTTTGTCAACATCGGCAGTAGAGTTTGATAAAATTTCGATAATTAGATTGGGATACTTGCCGTCTTCTTGCCAGACTACCCAACTTTTACGGTCTTTTTTCTCGGTTCCCAAAACTACAAAAAAATCAGGGCCTCGGAAATACTCTGACTTTTTCTGGTTGGGACTATAATAAACTGTTAGGTTCCCAGAAGCGTAAAAATCTTGACGTTCTCGCCACCAAAGTTTGAGGATACTAATTAAGAGTTCAATTTGATCGCGGTGTAAATCGCTTTCCAAAGGGGGTTCATCACTCCATAAATCGCCAGGTGGAAAGGTAACTTCTGCGTCTGAAATTTCAGGAAAGTTGATATCTACAGTACCGACTTCAGACATAGTGGGTAGTATCCTTGCAATTTACACTGATTGTAACAAGCAAAGTTTAACTATTTTCTACCCACTCCAAACACAACTGCCGGAAGCGATCGCCTCTTTGCTCAAAGTTGGCGTATTGATCGAAGCTTGCACAAGCGGGCGACAGCAAAACTACAGATGCTTGATACTTTTGAGCTAATTCTGCCGCTCTAGGAACAGCTTTGTCCATTGTTTCTACAATTTCATAATTACCATACCCAAGCTCTTGCAAGCGTTGAGCAAAGGTGGGTGCTGCATCGCCAATTAGTAATACTGCGGCGGCTTTGGCTTTAATTTGTGCCATCCAGCCAGTATCCTCACCAGCTTTTGCTTCACCACCAGCAATTAAAATGACGGGACTTTTAACCGATGCTAATCCAACTTCGGCGGCGTCGTAGTTAGTGGCTTTGCTGTCGTTAATAAAATCAATGCCTTGCCAAGTACAAATATGTTCCAAGCGATGAGGAACACCAGGAAACTCACTAATGGCACGAGAAATGGCGGCTGGATCAATTCCTGCTAACCGCGCCGCAGCAACTGACATTAATAAATTTTGCTGATTGTGTTCTCCTACCATTCGCAATGCAGATACTTCGATAATGGCTTCAGGTGTAGATGTTGCAGTTAATTTTTCGACAACCCAACCATTTTCGATGTAAAAACCTTTATCTCCAATCAGGAAATCTTTGCCTTTTATACTTGTCCAATAGGCATCAGGCCAATGACTTAAACCTAATTTATTCAAATATACGTCATCGCCATTAAATATTTGGATCTCTGAGTTACGCAGCAAACGGGCTTTGATATTGTAGTAATTCTCTAATGTTTTGTGGCGACTGAGGTGATCTGGCGTAAAAGTCGTCCATACACCAATACGCGGTGCTAAAGAAGAAGAAGATTCGATTTGGTAGCTGCTAATTTCCCCGATTACCCAATCAGGGCGCTTTGGTGCTAAGGCTACTTCACAGGCAGCGTAGCCAATATTACCGCACGCTGGTGCGTCCAATCCCGCTGTTTGAAAAATTGCAGCAATTAAAGAGGTAGTAGTAGTTTTACCATTGGTGCCAGTAATTGCTACCCAAGGAACTGGTTGTAAATACCGCCAAGCGAGTTCCATTTCCCCGATCATTTCTATACCCAATTCTCGTGCTTTGACTAATTCGGGAATATCCCAGGGAACGCCGGGGCTAACAACTATTAATTGTGGTAAATCTGAACTATCTAATTCCAAGGAATACCCTAGTTCAACAGCAATTTGTTCAGTTGCTAATTCTTGTTGTTGTTTTTGCAGGTTGGCAGAGGTGTTGCGATCACTTAGCACCACCTCCCATCCCTGCTGTTTCAACAATCTCGCCGCAGCGACACCGGATTTTCCTAATCCAATAACATGGCCTTTGGGCATAGACTGTAGCAGAAGTCCCTGGTTAAGCACTCCTTATCGTAACGTGTATTGGCACAATTTACACTACCTTTTGATAGATGATGGCTACAAATTTTTTACAACTGCTCCAAAATCCGCCAACACACGGGCGTGGTTACGCAATAAACCAAGTAAGTGTAATCGATTGCGCTTGATCTGGGGATCGGGATCCATCACTAAAACGCTGTCTGCCCCATCAAAAAAGTTACTGACTGTGGGAGCAATTTTTTCTAGCCCTGCTACCAACAGTTGATAATTGCGCGATCGCCCTGCGGCTTGAGTTTGAGGTAACAATTCTACTAAGGCGTTGTAAAAGGCTGCTTCTGAAGGCTTTTGGAATAGTTCTGGGTTGACTGCAACGGTTGGATCGAGTTGTTTTGTATCCAAATCTCCTTGGGCTGCTAAACGTGCCGAACGATTGACGGTTTCGTAGATTTTATCTAGGGTGCCGTCGTTACGAATTTGTTGCAAGAATAAAGCGCGATCGCGTACATCCAATAAATCTCTTAAGGCTCTTTCTACATATTCTCGGTCATTTTCTCCCAAAACAGCATTTACCAAGTCATAATCAATCTGTTTTTCTTCTTGCAGTAAGGTGCGGATACGTTGTAGGAAAAATTCTTCCAAATTAGTCACTAATTCTGTTTTATCTTTATCCTGAACTGCAACAAAATCTGTGGCTATTTGCTCTAATAGCTGTTGCAAATTAATCGATAAATCAGCCGTCCATGTAATGTTAATTACTGCATTAGCTGCCCGACGCAAGGCAAAGGGATCGGAGGAACCTGTGGGAATCATTCCCAAGCCAAAGATACTGACTAATGTATCTAATCTGTCTGCCAAACCGACAACTTGTCCTGTTAAAGTTTGGGGTAAAATATCATCTGCACTCCGTGGCAAATAATGCTCAAAAATTGCCGTTGCTACTGTTTGTGGTTCTTCGCTGGCTAAGGCATATTTTTGTCCCATAACTCCCTGTAATTCAGGAAATTCGTACACCATTTGGCTTACTAAATCAGCCTTGCACAGTAATGCAGCGCGGTGAATATTGTGGCTTTCACCATCATTTAATTGCAACTGTTCTGCAATCTGGGCGGCAATTTTGGATATTCGCCCTACTTTATCAAGTAGCGAGCCTAAATCTTCTTGGAAAGTGACTTTTGCTAATTGAGGTAAAAAGTTGTCCAAGGGATTTTTTAAGTCGGCATCATAGAAAAATTTGCCATCAGCTAAACGCGCCCGAATCACTCTTTCATTCCCTACAGCAATAATATCTGATTTAGCTGAATCACCATTAGAAATCGTGACAAAATAGGGCAGTAATTCTTTATTTGAAGCAGATGATGAAGAAGGATCTAATTGTTCGCCTTCTGCCTTCTTAAAAACAGGAAAGTAACGCTGATGATGCACCATTACAGTGGTGATTACTTCTGTTGGTAAATTTAAATATTCTGTTTCAAATTTACCGATGACAGCCGAGGGCCATTCTACAAGGTTAGTAACTTCCTCTAACAAATCTGGGTATATTTCGGCATACCCATTTAACTTTTGTGCCGACTCTTTGACTTCTTGGGTGATAATCTTTGCCCTTTCTTCAACATTGACAACAACGGATGCCAACCGCATCACAGTCACATAATCAATAGCTTGAGGAATAATTACTGGCTCTGGATGCAAGATGCGATGCCCTCTGGAGATGCGATCACTTTTTATCGTCTCCGATCCATTCACTAATTCTATCGGCAATACTGCTTCATCTAATAAAGTCACCAACCAACGAATTGGACGAGAAAAGCGTAAATCTCCGTCACCCCAGCGCATCAACCGCTTACCTTCTAAACGCGAAATCCACTCTCGCACAAGTTCTGTCAAAATTTCTGCTACACTGCGGCCGAGGATGACTTTCCGCACAAAGACAAAATCCCCTTTGTCGGTAGCGCGAACTTCTAAAGCATCGAGTTCCACACCTTGCTTTTTGGCAAAACCTTGTGCTGCTGGTGTTGGTGTACCATCTTTAAATGCAGCTTGTGCAGGTGGGCCTTTAATTTCTTCTTCACGATCTGCTTGCTTAGATGGTAAACCTTTAATGAGTACCGCTAGGCGTCTGGGAGTACCGTAAACTTCTACGGCGTCGCTTGTGAGACTGTTGTCTGCTAAACTTTGGGGAATTAGCGACTTCCACTGTGCTACAGCGCTACTTAAAAAGCTTGCAGGTAGTTCTTCTGTACCAACTTCTAATAAAAATGCCGACATAGAACAATATTTTCAAGAAAAGTGTGGCTCAACTCATATTAGTCAACTCAAACAGTGTACCGTGCCTGTAACGCAGACGTGTGCGATCGCGCAACTCTTCATTCACAGAGCCTAGTTTAAAATAAATATGATGTAATTTTCACAACCAATCATACTAGTGAAAAATGGCAGTATTTTTTATCCACCTTCGACGTAAGGCAGAGGAGCCACTACGTTGGGTGGCTTCCCGGAGGGAAGCCGCTAGCTAACGCAACGCTTTACGGCGAACCGACAAGGGAAAGAAATTTCTTTTCTCTAGCCCCTAGTCTCTATTTTCAACACAGCCTGGCACTACCCCACAGATGCCACTCCGATCAGCTATTTACTAATTCTGTCTCCATTTGTGAATTCAGCAGTGTCCACAACTGCAAATCTGTAAAATCAGGAATTACCATAAATGCGCCCTTCTCCCTGAGAACATCGGGGTTGTGGGTAGAGGCAATACCAATGGTGCGGATACCAGCACTAACGGCAGAACGTATACCAGAAGGGGAATCTTCAAGAGCGATCGCATTTTCTGCTGTTATTCCCAGCTTGTTCAATGCAGCTTGGTAGGGTGCAGGATTGGGTTTACCTGCAACGCAGTCTTCTCCAAACACAACTTTATCAAAGGCTTCTTTTAACCCCAAAACTTCTAGCATGAAATATGCATTTAATTTCGGTGCATTAGTAACTAAGGCACGTTTTAGCTGATGTGCCTCTGTCCATGCTAATAGTTCTGTAAATCCAGGTAAGGGTTGAATATTTTGTGCTTGTTCACGGAACATTGCTTCTTTTTCTTCCGCAAATTTTATGCCTGCTTCTAGTGATAATTGTGGCAAGATATCTTTGATAATTTCAGCATTAGTCTTTCCACTAATCCTGGTTTGATAGAACTTTTCATCTATATCCAAACTATAATCTAAAAGCATCTTGCGCCAAGCTTGGTAGTGAATTGGATCGGTGTTGGCTATCGTTCCATCTAAGTCAAAAAGAATTGCTGTGAGCATGGTTTTTGCTGTATGTAAAATATTATTAAGTTTATTTACATAGTTTACACGGTTTTGTCTTCTTAGTAATTATTTCTGCATTGATGAAGGCAAAAAAACTATAATTAAGATTCTGAGTGAGAATAAACTACAAGCATTAGTACTTGTAGAGGTAGATTAATTTGTCTGCTCATATACGTTTTTAGCGTCAAATTTTTTCTGTAGAAAATCAGATGTCAGTTGCCAAAAAAATTTTCAGAGTCAACGATCTAGATGTGCAGATTTATAACTGTGAAGCGGAATTAGCACAGAATGTAGCAAAAATCGCACAAGTTTATTTACAGAATGTTCTTCAGCAGAATGGTAGTGCTGCTGTAGTATTAGCGACAGGTAATTCTCAAATAAAATTTCTTGAGAATTTAACTGCATTAGGTGGAGTTGATTGGTCACAAATTACTTGTTTTCATTTGGATGAATATCTAGGAATTTCTGCGGAGCATCCTGCTAGTTTTCGATATTATCTACGAGAACGTGTCGAAAAACTAGTAAAACCTAAGGAATTTCATTATATAAAAGGTGATACATTAGAACCTTTAATGGAATGCGATCGCTATTCTAAATTATTGCAAGCACAACCAATTGATTTATGTTGTTTAGGTGTGGGAGAAAATGGACATCTTGCTTTTAACGAACCATCAGTAGCAAACTTCCAGGATGCTTTCAATATGAAATTGGTGAAATTAGATAAAGTTAATCACCAGCAACAAGTGAATCAAGGACATTTTCCTAATTTAGAAAGTGTTCCTAAGTATGCTTTTACTCTAACAGTTCCAATGATTTGTGCAGCACGAAAAATTCTTTGTATAACCACAGGAACACACAAAGCTAAGATTGTAAAACAGATGTTACAAGGTGATATCAGTACAGATTGTCCAGCATCTATTCTTCGTCAACAACCTCAAGCAAAATTATTTCTGGATGAAGATGCCGGAGCATTAATTAGTAATTAAATTTAGATTGAATTTACAGAAAAAATTCAAGCTAATGTACGTACTACTGTCTTACTATGTATAGTAACTTTTTTAATAGCTATCCTCTTCAGCATTTTTAAGACTCACTGGATACTTAATCAGATTTTACCGCTTAACAGATTCACTAAAAAAATTACCGAGGGTAAATGGAATGAAAATGTAAAAATTAATAATTTTAAGTAACTCGCAGAACTCGTCAACTCAGTTAATAATATGGTTAAGCAATTACACAAATGTTTTACCAAACCCAGAGCTAGAAATACTGATTTAAAAGTCTTAAATAAAGTGTTCCTTAAAAGTGAGAGTCGATTGACTCAATTTCTAGAAGCCATATCAATGGGTGTGATGAGCATAGAAACTAATGGTAAAATTAGCTACATGAATGAAGCTGTTAGGCAGATTTTTGGTCAGTCAGTTGTATATGCAACCACAATTGAAGAAATAATACAAGTGCATCAGGTTTATCTTGCCAGAACAGATCAACTATACCAAAGTGCTCGCCTCCCTATACTGAGAGTAATGCACGGTGAAAACATCACTGTTGACGATATGGAAATTCGTTACCCAGACAAAATTATTTGCCTTGAAACTTCAGGGAAGGTAATTTACGACGAATTCGGTAAGATGATTTTTGCGATCGCCACTTTTGTCGATATTAGTCAAAGCAAGCAAACACAAAAATTACTGGCAGAATATAATCAAACCTTAAAACTTCACGTTAAAAAACGTACTAGCGAACTTTTGCAAGTCATCAAACAACTGCAATTTTCCTATAAAGAACTGATTAAATCTCAACAAACAGCAAAACAAGGACAAAAAGCTGCCGAGCGGGCAAGCCAAGCTAAAAGTCAATTTCTCGCAAACATGAGCCACGAATTGCGTACTCTCCTCAACGCTATTCTTGGCTTGACTCAAATGATGAGCCATGACAAGACTCTAACTGTTGAAAACCAACAAAATATAGCAATTGTTAATAGCGTTGGGGAGCATTTGCTTCATCTAATCAACGAGATCCTAGAAATATCTAAAATTGAGGCTGGTAAAACCACATTAAATTTGTCAAGCTTTGACTTAATTCTTCTACTAGAAAATCTTAAACAGACGTTGAGCTTGCGTGCTACTGCCTAAGGATTAAAACTAGTATTTGAATACGCGCCTAATCTACCCCGCTACATCAAAACTGATTCTCATAAATTACGGCAAGTATTACTCAACCTCTTAGGAAATGCTATTAAATTTACTGAAAGTGGTACTGTGAAGCTGCGGGTAACTATCGGAACTAGGGATCACAAAGAGGACAAGGGGAGGAGTCAGTGTGGTGGTGAAGCCTTACCTGTGGGGGGAAACCTCCCCACAGGTAAGGCTTCTGAAAGTAAATTTTTCCCGACATCAAGGAGCCAGCATATTGGGGAGGCAATACTTTACGAAGAGAAGTCTCAGCGGAGGCTTTCTCCATACCCCAACAGAAGCAGCACAGAGCACGTCTAGGCAAAGACTCCCAGAACCCCCCTTGATCGCACCTGGTGTTGGTTACCCGAAGGTTAGCCAATACGCATCTAGTGCCGAATTCAAGCGACTAGCATTAACTACTGTTGGTTCCCCGTTGTAGCGGCTGGCGTAGAAAAGGGGCAACAACGTGCTGATCAATCATCTCTATTCCCTTACTATTTTTACCCAATAGCTGATCATCAATGCCTAATTCCCGATACCCAATCCCTGATTTTGAGGTAACTGATACTGGTTGTGGTATTTCTCCAGAAGAAATTCACTTACTGTTTAATCCTTTTGGGCAAACAGAAAATGGGAGGAAAGCCCAGCAGGGAAGCGGACTAGGTTTGGCAATTAGTCAAAACTATGTGCAACTGATGGGAGGCAAGATTGATGTCAGTAGTACAGTTGGTGTAGGTAGTAAATTTACTTTTGATATTCACATCAATCTAAGTGATTGCAGTGAGATTTCGACAAGAAAATTTCAACATCAAATTATGGGCTTGGCACCCAGCCAAGGGTAAAATACACAGATAAATTCACTAACCAAAAGACAGAAGCGATCGCAAACCAAGTGCAACCAACTCTAACCTCTGCTGAAGTTGCATCACAATTGCTACAGTTTTCACCTCAATGAGTAGCCCAAATTCATCATGCTGCTGCCAGTTGTAGCGATGAGTTGATTTTAGATTTACTCAAGCAACTTCCTCAAGATCAAGCCCCAGATTTTGAGTGATTTAGCTAATAACTATACAGTTTGAGAAAATTATGGAATTGACTAGAGCAAATGTAGAATGAATTACGAACGCATAAACTCAGCTAAAAAAGATATTTTGATCATTGATGATATGCCAGACAATTTGCGAGTTTTGTCTTCATTTCTAACTAAGGAAGGGTATAACGTTCGCAAAGCTCTCAACTGGCAGATGGCTTTAACCGCTTGTCAAACTTTATTGCCAGACTTGATTCTACTCGATATCATGATGCCGGAGGTTGATGGCTATGAAATTTGTCAACGTTTAAAAGTATGGGAGTTAACTGCTGCTATCCCGGTAATATTTATTAGTGCATTAGACGATATTTTTGATAAGGTAAAAGCTTTTCAGGTAGGAGGAGTAGACTACATTACCAAACCGTTTGAATTTGCAGAAGTTTTGGTGCGTGTAGAAAATCAACTAGCACTGAAAATGGCGCAAACAGAAATCTTACAACTAAATGCTGAATTAGAAAAAAGGGTAAAAGAACGTACTTACCAGTTAGAAAAAGCTCTACATAAACTACAACAAGAAATGAATCAGCGCCAGCAACTTCAAAGTAAATTATTGGATATGGCGTTGCATGACTCTCTTACTGGTTTACCAAATCGAGTTTTGTTTCTCAAACGCTTAGAACAAGCACTCAACCGCGCTAAATTGGAATCAGATTATCACTTTGCTGTCTTATTTTTAGACTGCGATCGCTTCAAGGTGGTAAATGATTCTCTCGGACATTTGGTAGGAGATGAACTACTGATCGCCATTGCTCGACGCTTGCAGGCATCTTTAAGCCCGTTTGATACCTTAGCGCGATTTGGTGGTGATGAATTTGCTATTCTCTTAGAAAACATTACAGATATTCATATGGCTATTGAGGTAGCCGAAAATATTCTTCAAAAATTATTACTGCCTTTTAAACTATCTAGGTACGAAGTATTTATTAATGCAAGTATTGGGATTAATTGGGGTCAGATTAATTATGAAAAGCCAGAGTATTTACTCAGGGATGCTGACACAGCTATGTATCGTGCGAAGGCTTTTGGTAAAGCAAGATATCATGTTTTTAATCCAGCAATGCATCAAGAAGTAATTCAGCTTTTAGAGCTAGAAAATGACTTGAGAAGAGCAGTAGAACGTCAAGAATTTGTTGTCTATTATCAACCAATAATTTCTTTAGCAACAGGTACTATTGCTGGACTTGAAGCCCTTGTTCGTTGGCAACATCCAAAAAGAGGGTTAGTTTACCCCACAACATTTATTCCCATAACAGAAGAAACAGGTTTGATTAATGCTATTAATCTCTGGGTATTACAATCAGCCTGTGAAACTTTATATTTTTTACAAAATTATCTATCAACCCAAAAATCTTTAACTATTAGTGTTAATCTTTCGCCACGTTTATTTTCTACACCTGACTTAATCGCAAAAATTGACTAAATTCTGAAGGAGATAAAAATCAATCCTGCTAATTTAGAGTTAGAAATTACAGAAAGTGTGCTTATGGATAACAATGAAACTATTAAAACTATACTTCATAATATCAAGGAGCGAAATATCAAGTTAGTTATGGATGATTTTGGTACTGGTTATTCCTCTTTGAGTTACTTGCATAGCTTCCCATTAAATTCCCTCAAAATTGATAAATCTTTCGTCAAATATATGCAAGAAAATCAACAAAGTATGGGATTAGTACCAGCAATGATTGGCATTGCTCATTCTATGGGTATGAGAGCCAATGCCGAAGGCGTCGAAACCCAGCAGCAGTTAACACAGCTAAAAAATTTAAATTGTGATTTTGCTCAAGGGTATTTGTTTTCTCCAGCTTTAGAACGAAAATCGATTCTAGACTTGCTTGCTGTAGCACCTAAATGGTAAGTATCAGGCTTGTGAGGTACCCTAAGTTCCGCTTCACTTCATCTAGGGTTTGTTGATCTCACCCACTACTGTGGGTAATAACCAGCGTCTCCTATCTTGCAGCTAGATGTTCAAGGCGTAAACTTTCTCTCTTCGAGGAGTATTTTTGACTGGTGAAAACAGGATCAAATTATATGCACCGTTGATGTCCCTATTCCAAATTTTTCTACCACATTTTGGCGCAAAAACATCAACCAAAGCTAACTCTCATTTTTTCACTCAGGCAAAGAACAAAATTTGTTGTCCAAAATTCCATAGAGAAATCAGAATCAAATTGAGCAGTTGCCTGCAATATTTTTCTGTCACATAGCATAATAGATAATGTGACTGAACTGTTTCACCCTTTAGTGTCTCTAAAACAAGGTCACTGGTTCAAGCTAATTTGCGGAGCCAGCTTCCAGCACCTACCCGCAGTCAGAAGTTTAACATTAGCCTACACATTGGCTGGCGCTGACTGTATAGATGTTGCTGCCGATCCAGCTGTGATTGCTGCTGCTCAATCAGCCCTAGAAGTTGCTGCTCATCTTGCTCAACAAGCCCAGGAGCGAGGCTTTGGCAAAAGAGGAAAATTGCCATTTTTGATGGTTAGCCTCAATGATGGTGAAGATCCGCATTTTCGCAAAGCAGAATTAGATTCTACAAACTGTCCTCCAAACTGTCAGCGACCTTGCGAAAAAATCTGTCCAGCACAGGCAATTACATTTAACGGTATAAAAAACGGCTTCTCAGGAGTCATTACCGAAAAATGTTACGGTTGCGGTCGTTGCATACCAGCCTGTCCATATGAGATAATTTATACACTATCTCATGTTTCAACACCAGGGGCGATCGCACCATCGATTCTCTCATCTGGGGTAGATGCCGTAGAAATTCATACTCAAGTAGGTCGCTTAACGGAATTTCGTCGATTATGGCAAGCAATTTTACCGTGGGTTGAGCGGTTAAAGTTAGTAGCAATTAGTTGTCCCGATGGTGAAGGTCTGATCGATTACCTTCATGCTCTTTACGACGAAATTAAGCCACTCAAAACAGCCTTAATTTGGCAAACCGACGGTCGTCCGATGAGTGGTGATATTGGCGATGGTACTACTCTAGCCGCCGTGAAATTAGGGCAAAAAGTATTGGCAGCAAAATTACCAGGATACGTACAGTTAGCAGGTGGCACTAACAGTTATACTGTCCCCAAGTTAAAAGCAATGGGGTTGCTGTGCAATCAAAAAGACACGGGGACACAGGGACGCGGGGACATGGAGAAAGAGGACTGGGTGATCAAAAGACAAGGGGACACGGGGAATATTTTTGATAGATTCTTTGCGTCTCAAGCTCTCCGCGCCCCAAGCTCTCCGTGTCTGAGCTTATCCCCGTCTTTCATTTCTGGAGTTGCTTACGGAAGCTACGCCCGTGTATTACTGTCACCAATTATCGAGCAGTTAGAAACAAAGGAGGTGAATGGCAACGGTGCCACAGGAACTGTCGGCCTAGAAGAAAAACCAGAATTGCTCTGGCAGGCTGTAGGGCTTGCCCATTCTCTCGTTTCCCAGCTCAAGTCACATTAAGAGCGAAGTACTTTCGCTATCTCTAAAAACGTCACCATAGGAAGCATGACGATTACAGACGATCTCCAAAAGTTGTTAGATATTTTGCCCCAAGACCTGCGGCAAATATTAGAGAAGCATTCCCAACGAGATAGTTTAGTTGAAGTGGTCTTGGATCTGGGCCGTCGCCCAGAGGCTCGCTTCCCCCATCAAGCTGAATATTTGAGCGAGAAGCCTGTTACCCAAGAACAAATCGATGACTGCATTCAACGAGTGGGAACCTTTGGCGGAGATAATCGAGCAGGAATAGAGCAAACTCTGCATAGAATCAGCGCCATCCGTAACCGCAATGGTAAGATTATCGGTTTAACCTGTCGTGTCGGTCGGGCAGTTTTCGGGACTATCGGCATGATCCGCGATTTAGTGGAGACAGGTAGATCGATTTTGATGCTGGGACGCCCAGGTGTAGGTAAAACCACAGCTTTACGGGAAATCGCTCGTGTTTTAGCAGATGAATTGCATAAACGAGTTGTAATTATTGACACCTCCAATGAAATCGCTGGTGATGGTGATGTTCCCCACCCAGCAATTGGTAAGGCAAGACGAATGCAAGTTGCTCATCCAGAACTGCAACATCAGGTAATGATTGAGGCAGTAGAAAACCACATGCCAGAAGTAATCGTCATTGATGAGATTGGCACGGAACTAGAAGCATTGGCAGCCCGTACCATAGCTGAACGCGGTGTACAACTAGTAGGTACTGCTCACGGAAATCAAATCGAAAACTTGATCAAAAATCCTACTTTGTCTGATCTAGTGGGTGGAATTCAAGCTGTGACACTGGGAGACGAAGAAGCCAGACGACGAGGTAGTCAAAAAACCGTTCTCGAACGTAAAGCACCTCCCACTTTTGAAATTGCCGTGGAAATGATGGAACGGCAACGCTGGGTAGTTCATGAAAGTGTGGCTGACACTGTTGATAGTCTCTTGAGGGGACGTCAGCCAACTCCACAGGTGAGAACTGTAGATGAAAATGGCAAAGTCAATATCACACGTCAGCTAACCGCGATCAACGGCCGCTCCCACTCCCTTGGTGCGGAGGAATCTGTTGTACCAGCACGACAAGCTAACGGTTGGCGTGCATCTGGGCAAATGGTGCCTTTACCACCGGTGACACCAGAACGAGAAAAGCTTTCAGGACGAAGCGAGTTCGACCGCTTACTGAATGAATCCCTTGATTATACTGATAGCTTTGATTTTTCTGATACCAGACACTCTGGCCCAAATGGCGAAGATTTGCCATTGCACGTTTACCCCTACGGTGTCAGTCGTTCTCAACTAGAGCAGGTAATTCAGGTACTAAATTTACCAGTTGTCTTGACAAAAGATATTGATAGTGCAGATGCGATTTTAGCATTGCGATCGCATGTCAAAAACCACGCTAAATTGCGGCAAATGGCTAGAGCCAGACAAGTGCCAATTCACATGATTAAATCCAGCACAATTCCCCAAATTACCCGTGGTTTACGGCGGTTATTGAACATTGACGAGCCAGAAATTACCGATGAGCGCGAACTGCAACTATTCCTTCACAGCGCCAGCGATGATGAGATTGACGCTCTAGAAGAAGCTAGACTGGCGGTTGAAAATATCGTTATTCCTAAAGGACAACCTGTGGAATTACTGCCGCGATCGCCCCAAGTGCGGAAAATGCAGCATGAGTTAGTCGAACACTATCGCCTGAAGTCTCATAGCTTTGGGGAAGAACCAAATCGGCGCTTGCGCATCTATCCGGCGTGATTTTACTAAATTAAGGGTATAACTCGTACACCGTTATACCCCTACACCCCTACGCTCATTTCAAAATAAAAATCGAGTGGATAGTTGTTTAACAAATCCACCCGTTCTTGCCGCGCTTAAAATACCTGGGGAAACCCCATAAAATTGTTTTAATTATTAGCGTTGTAACAAAATTAACGCGATTCAGTGCCTTGATTGGGACTACCTGCTACAGTATCTTCACCAGGTGATTCTGGCTTGGCAGAAGTTTTAGCATCATCTTGGGCGGCTGTACCTGTCTTACGAATATCTTCTTCAATGGGGGTTTGGTAGCCACCTGAGGTGCTGGGTGTAGTTTCTTTACCTTTTTGTTGCTCAGACATATGCTTTACTCCTTATCATTTACTGTTCTTGCAACAGTCTAAAGGGAGCATGGGCGTAAGTTCATCTTTCTAAAAACTGGTTATAGTAGGCAACTCCATCTGTCTAAAGGCTTATTTCACACTCACCCAATTGGGTTTGAGATTGCGAAAACGTAGACGCGCAAGCGGCTTGCCGCAGGCTATCACAAAGAACACATAAGACGCCCTTGCGGGCGTCTTATTACCCTGCGGGGAACAGAAGCCACTACTCTACGAGAAGCTGGACTACGTCCGTCTAAGTGTCTACCCGTCAGGGTAGGACACGAAGAATAAGAATTTGAGAGAGTTTTTGCGTAAGTGCTGTACTTATAAAATTCTTTTTCCTAAAGGTACATTTCGCTCTGGCTGAATTAACACAACTTCTCCATCTTCTAGCACCACACCTAAAACGAGCACTTCAGAGATAAAATCAGCGATTTGTCGGGTTGGAAAGTTAGTAACAGCCAAGATTAAGCTATCTAATAAATCCTCTTTTTGGTAAAGCTTGGTAATTTGAGCGCTAGATTTTTTGACTCCCAAATTACCAAAATCTATCCACAGTTTGTAAGCTGGTTTTCGCGCTTTCGGAAAATCTTCTACTTTGATGACTTTACCAACACGAATTTCTACTTTCTCAAAATCATCATAAGTAATAGGTGCCATTCCCGACTCTCAAATTACTTGCTTATTTACCTACAAGCTTAACTAAACCAATACCACCAAAGTAAAGCCCCAAAACGGCTCCAGCTAGAAGAGTTTGAGTGAGTGGATCAACAGAAGGTGTGAGGACTGCACCTAAAATAACTGCCCCTAAAGTTACGTAACGCCAGCCAGAAAGCATTGTTTCTGAGGAGACGATTCCTAAAGCACCTAGTAAAAGCTGGATGACTGGTATTTGGAATGCTAAACCTGTGCTGAATAGTAACAGCAAGACAAATTCAAAATATTTATCAATTGACCACAACTGTTCTACAACATCTGCACCATAGCTAATAAAGAATTTTAAAGCAGCGGGAATTAACAGGTAGTAGGCAAAAGCCAACCCTGCTGCAAACAACACGCTCGATCCTAAAACAATCGGGGCTAGCAAGCGGCGTTCCCGACGAGTTAATCCTGGTAGAACAAATTGGATAATTTGGTAAAGTATGAAAGGGCTGGAAACAAGTAAGCCACTGTAACCAGCAACTTTTAAAGAGACAAAGAAGTACTCTCCTGGTGCGAGTTGGAGAAATTTTACTCCTTGGGCTGGTACTTCCAACAACTGAACAATCGGCTTGACAGCGAGAAAGCAACCAATAACGCTTATAGCAACGGCGATTAGCGCATAAAAAATTCGCTGCCGTAACTCCTCTAGGTGTTCAAAAAGGCTCATTTCGACCTCACCCGGTAACTCATCCAGAGGATTGGTTTCTGGTTGGTCGTATTTTTCGAGGTCAAGATCAGGAGCAGTTGCAGTGTCTACTTCTTGTGAAGGCGTCATGAGTCAACTAGCGAGCATCATTTGTTAACTATTTTATCTAGGCAAGTAGCTACCCAGAAATTTTTTGATGTAGCAAAAACCCTTGTCATGAAAATATTTATTTCTCCCAACCCTGTTAAAGTTCCCCGTTCCCTATTCTTAGGTGAGATTTAAACCGTTAACTGTACCTGTGTCACTCCTTGACGCAATTCTCGCTGTCTTTGAAGCCAAGACTGTCGAACACCTTTGCGGATTAAGGGAGCTAGCTGACGTGCAGCCCATCGCACAAGTGCGCTTTTGCTTAGTAGTTGAGCCTGAGCTGCTTCCTGGCTTTGAAGTTGCTGTGCTCGAATAATTTCTGGTTGCCGTTCAGCTTGAATTTGTGGCAACACCGCATCAATTGCTGCGTGTCCTGATTCCTCATGCAATAGTGGAACTAGATGATTTGCAGCAACAATGACATCCCGCAAAGCCATATTGATGCCTTGAGCGCGGATTGGTGACATGGGATGAGCAGCATCACCTAGAAGCAGTAACCCTGGTGCATACCAGCGCGGGCAGCGCCCAACCACAACGGATAACAAAACTGGTCGTTCAATGGTTTGGGCATGTTGTCGGAAATGTTCAGCTAACCACGAAGGTGAGGCTTCTGCAAGCATCTTCGACCAATCGACTTGTTTCCAATTTATGGAGTCATCTTCATGAAGCGCCCAACCTAGTTGGAGGTTTCCTTCTGAAGAACGAAACAACCCAAATCCGTGACAACCTTGCAAAATAGAATAAAAGACATTTTCAGTCTCAAAACGCGGGCTATCCGCCAATTTAAACCAAAGAATATCAAAGCTCTGAGACTGTTGCTCTATGGATAAGTTTGCTCGCTGTCGAACAACAGAATTACGGCCATCTGCTCCAACGACGAGATCGGTGTCAAAAGAGCGTTCATCGCCTAGTTTCACACCAGAAACCCGTTGCTCACTCCATAGTAAATCCTGTACAGTCACGCCCTGTAAAAACTCAAAATTTGGATAACCACTTGCCTTGTCAATCAACGCTTCGAGCAGGGCTGGCTGAGAAACGAGAGTGCATGGTTTACCACCAGGTTCTATTGGTTCATCAACTCGAAATAGCGATCGCTTGTCGATTATAAATTCCCAGCCATCTAAGGAGCGATGGGGGATGCGTTCTACCACAGACAACAATCCCATCTGCTCAAGAGCATCCAACCCGCAAGGCATTAACCCTTCTCCGCGAAAAACTCGACGGAAGTTACGGGATGCTTCAATCAGTTTTACTGGGATACCGCGTTGCACCAGAAGCAGTGCAAGTGTTGCACCAGTCGGCCCAGCTCCAACAATTACAACCTGAGTCATTACTCTTTTTAGGTAATTTATCAAGAACTCAGAATAGAGCAATACAATTTTGGATTTGCGATTTTGGATTGGAATTTTCCAAAACCTAAAATTTCTAGTCCCTAGTCCCTAGCCCCTAGTTCCTAGTTTACTGTTGTGGTAATTGTGGGTGTTTGGCTGAATATTGACCTACTATACGGGATATTTCGGGGTTATAAAGTCGCAAATAATTCCAGTAATTACCAAAAACTTGGCGCACGTAGTTCCTCGTTTCATCAAATGGTATATTTTCTACAAATTCGTCTGTATCTTCTTTAGGTAAAGTTTGTAACCACTTAGCAACATTACCAGGCCCGGCATTGTAACTGGCGATCGCCAGCAAAGAGTTATTCCCATACTGTTGATGGGTGTGATCCAAATACCAAGTACCTAGCATGATGTTATCATTGGGATTTTCAAGGTCGAAGTTTTTACTATTTTCCTTGAGTTGAGGAGCAATCCATTTGGCTGTACTCGGCAATACCTGCATTAAGCCAGTGGCATTGGCAACAGATTTGATTTTTGGCTCAAACCTCGATTCTTGGCGGATTAAGGCTGTTACCAGTAGGGGATTTAATTGACGTTTTTGCGACCAATATTCAATTTCTTTAAGGTAGGGAAAGGGATAACGAGCTTGCCAGTAGATAACTTGTTTGCTCAAAGCTTCATACTCAGCTTGTTCTTCTGGTTTTTCTCGGTCTTCCAATTTAGAAATTTTATCAATACCGATAATATTTTCTCCCCTTGTCAGTCGCATCAAACCCTCGGTGAATTGCTCTGCTACCGTGGACTGCATTTTATTTTGAAATTCGGTTTGCCATTGCAACCACGCATCACGATCTTGAGCTAGCAGATATAATTCTTTAAAAGTTTCAGAGCCTGCGGGAGGAACAGGGCGCACGAGTGGAACTACTTCTGGTTGTAATTGACGCAGGTTATTAAAATTGCCAACATTCAGTCCTAGAGTTACAGCCGATCGCCATGCATAGTAAGAGTAGGGAAACTCGCTAATTACATACTCATAAGCTTGTTTTGCTTCCTGCACTTTTCCTGCCTTCATTGCCCATTTACCAAGCCAAAAGCCTGCTCTGGGAGCCAAAATACTATCAGGATTGTTGATCGGAATTGGTTGCGCCCATTGCCATGCTCCTTGATAGTCTGAGGCTTTGGCTTTCTGTTGTGCTATTTTCCAGCGATATTCTGCTGCTTGTTCAGTGTTGCTGAATTTGCTGACTAGTAATTCTAGTGCTTGATTTGCTCCTTGCGTATCGCTTTGAGCTTGCAAAATGTCGGCTTTTGCTAAGAGCGCTTCACCAGCATATTCAGGGAATTGATTGATTACCCGATCTAGATAGGGCAAAGCGTTTTTACGGATTTTTGACATTTCTGCCAAACGCAGCAGTGCGGTGCCAGTTTCGCTTGCTTCTGGAAAATCACTAATCAATTGTTGATAAGTTGCGATCGCTTGTTCTTGCTTGCCGCCATTTTGCAATCCTCGTGCTTTTCGGTAGAGATTACGCGGAGTCACAACTGCTTTGGCATAGGCATTGGCAGCTTTAGTAAATTGATTATTTTCCCAATAGCCTGTAGCAATAATTTCCCACTGTTCTGGTTTTAAAGTGCCATTTTTGACCAGTTGATCCAGCACAGGAAGAATACCTGGTTGATCATAAGCGTATTTTGCCAAAATCAATTTCAACTCCGGCTGGTTGGGATTTTCTTGAAGTCGGTTGCGAACAATGTCCCAAGTCAGAGGATTAGAAGGAAATTCGGCGATCGCTTTTTCTTGGTATTCGTCCAGTCCAATTAAGTATAAAGCTTTGGCAGCAGCTGGGTGTTCGGGATAGCGTTTTAATACCGCTTGTCGGTTATCTGAAGCCTTACCTTCTTCTCCTAAAATGTCATGTGCCTGGGCAGCTTTTAGTAAGATATAGGGCGCTAGGACTGGATAGTCATTTTCTAAACCTTCCAGTAAAGAGAGTGCTTGTTTAGCTTCTTTAGCTTCTATTAAGTCACTTGCCAACAAATAACGAGCGCGGTTCCGATCAGCTGATGGGAACCCTTTAGCTAGTTGTTCCAGCTTTGCTGCTCGTTCTTGAGGGGATTGCAGTACCAATGGGAAAACCGGTGACTTGGCTTTGTTTGCTTCTGTGAGTTGCTGAGGCTCATTTTTGAAATTTTTGAGCCATTGACCCATATATTGCCCCATTCCCGGAACTGAAGCTACTGCTCCAGCTAAAAAGGCACATAGTCCTGCACCCACAATGAGAGATATTTGTTTTTTTTGTAGGTTCTTCAGCATTGATACCCGCTGAAAGTTTCACAAGAATTTCTTGCCACTCTAGCACTAACTAGTGAAAGAGATAACTTATTTTGCCAATGGATTTTAGATTATTAGTCAGAATATGTAAAATTCAATTTTATTTAAGCATTTATACTTAAGGGCATAATTATTACTCTTGATTTTTCATTAAGCATCTTCCATAAGATACATTTATTAGCTTTGCGTAGAGACTTCCAATCAGACAATCTCCAATTTGAGCGACGAAAGTAGTAGACATTTCTGTAGAAATGGTCTTCTGCTATTTATATTTTTTCAACCGCGCACTTTTAATCTAGGATGGTGTTTGTACCACACGACAACACACCGTAAAAAATTGTATTTGGAGTTGATTGTTTCACTAATTTCACTGTTCGGAATATAGCGGTACAGCTTGATGATACTCAACCTTGCTTCTCCTCAGTTTCTGGTTGTATGGCTTCTCGAAAAACTCTTCTAGCAAAATCAGGGTTCTCCTGCATCCGACGAAATAGAGCAGGCATTGCCTTGTAATGTTGCTTAATAAAGTCCTCGTCATGCTGAGGAATGCGCCCAGCTAAAAAGATTAGCTCTTCCTCATTTAAATCGAGATTCTTGCCTAAAGATCTAATCACATCTTCTTTGGGAGGATAATCTGCGCGATCGTTCTCTAATTTAGATAGATAAGTGAAATTTAGCCCTATTAGTTTTGCTAGCTCACGTTGACTTAATCCCTTATCTTTGCGGGCTTGACGTATAAGCTCACCAAAACTTTGATTCACTGTTTTTTCCTACTCAGCCGCATATTATATCATCCTGTTGACGAAAAAATCAATTTAAGCTAGCTTGCTGTTGAATAAAAAATCAACATCAATGAGAACATAAATTATGGTGTGGCGACCGTATGTCAGTTTTAACATTTGGTCACAGTTTGTTCCAGCTGTAGGAAAAGAATATTGGCACTGTGATATGAAACGAGGCTTTACCAGAGCGCGGAAAAACGAACCATTGGTTAAGCTTCTTTTAGAGCAAGATACTATTCCTCAAAAAATTGGCTTGTTGTCACAAAAAGGTATTTATGAATTTCACCAAAATATTCAATTATTGTGTCAATCAAATGGTGTGGAGATAGTAGCAGAAAAGCTGAAGTTAACTCAAGAATCTATCGAGATTCAGCAGCGAGTTCTTAAAATTTTGGAAAACTACTATCAGACACCGATTCTCTTAGGAAAGACAATCATCCAACTTTGTAGAGGGGATGAAGGAATTCCAGAGCCAATTTTAATTCAGCAAGGTAATTATTTTTTTAATTTATTTGCAGCTATTGACTGCATTTTTATTGACAATGGCAAACTACACATTTTAGATTTAAAAACAGGTAGATCTGATTGTGATAGAAGGCAAGCTTTTGTTTATCTGTTAGCAGCTACCTATCTCTACCCTCAACAAAAAGCTGTTGCTTCATTTTATAACTTGGAAACTGGTAAATGGTCTGAATTAATTACTGCTACAGATCCTCAATTAAAAGCAATTCAAGGAAAATTAGTGCAAATAGCCCAAGAACATCAAAAAGAGTTACATCGTTACAAAAAAAATCCATGTGAATTTGCCGATATATTTCCAGCTAATCCAGGTATTCCTTGCCGTCATTGTCAATTCACATCAATTTGTCAATTTTATCAAGTTGAGGTTCCTGCATGACTGTTGCTATTGCAGCTTCCCCTACTTACACTGCTTTTAGTGAAGTTTTTCCAATTAAAACTTTAGAACTAAATTTAATGTGTTTTCGACTTACACCTGAAATTGAAAAAAAAGATGGAAATCGATTGAGCTATCATTTGAGTCGAAAGTTATCTGAAACTGTTGTCATCTGTTATAAATCATATTTTTGGGTTTTAGCCGCATATCATAGAAAATTACCTAGTCAAGAAGAATTAGAAGAGGTACTGAAAAGTATTCAAAATGAGGTAGAAGATTTTCATGAGTATTTATTTAGTTTTCACTCAATATTTCAGCCTAATCCAACACCTTTTATTTATTCTCTGCTAGCCGTTCAAGTTTTGAATAAAACTAAATTTGATGCTCCAGTAGTTTTATCTGAAAATGGAATTATAGTCAAAAGAGAGCCAGATTTTTGGGCAGAAAGTCTTGAATTAGTAGATGAGCTAAAAGCTGCTGCTACTTTAACAATCTACAGCAGTATTACGTTTCGTGAAACTTTAGCTGACTTCTACGAAAAACATCCTCAACGGCAAAACCCAGAACAATTTTTAATAGGTTTACACGTTCAAGAAAATGAACGAGGCAATAACGCCACAATTGTAAATATGATCGGAAATATTGGAGAACATAGAGAAGAACTATTAGCAAAAGCTACTAGTTCAACTAGTAAACAAGCATTACGAGATGCACCAGACAATCAACCTATTGTTGCCATACAGTTTGGTAAAAATACAAAACAATTTTACTATCCTATGGCTGCTTTACGTCCTTGCGTTACATCTGCAACAGCTAATCTATTAGGAGTAGAATATGGGAAGTTACTCAAGGCTGCTAAAATTACTCATCAAGACAGAACTCAACTGTTAACTTCGTATAAAACAACAGCAAAAGAGGCTTTAGCGGCTTATGGAATGGAATTAGAACTTAGTATCAACAGCCGTGACTATCCCAACCTATTTTGGAAACCTCCTATCAAACTAGAGGATACGATATTACTTTTTGGTAATGGCGTTACTGTCAACAGAACTGAAGTTCTCAAAGGATTATCAAAGGGTGGTGTTTATCGTCGTCATGTTCAATTTCAAGATAAATCAACAGTTATTCAGATTGCGGCACTGAAACTATGTGATGCAACAGTATCTTCATTTCTGGAGCAGTTAACTCAACGTTTAGCAAAGTATGGCTTTAAAAGTGAGATAATTACAAAAAAATCTTTATCAGTCAAAAACTTAACTAAAACAGAGGCAAGAGTAGCCGTTGAGAAAGCAGTTCATGAATTAGTTGAGATACCGCATGACATTGTTTTAGCGTTTTTACCTGAAAGCGATCGCCATACTGATGATACAGATGAAGGTAGCTTCTACCATCAAATTTACTCTTTGCTACTTCGTCGTCAGATTGCCAGCCAGATAATTTATGAGGATACTTTAAGCAATTTAGAGAGCTATCAGTATATTTTGAACCAGGTGATTCCGGGCATAATAGCCAAGTTGGGAAATTTACCTTTCGTTCTAGCTGAACCTTTAGAGACGGCTGACTATTTTATTGGCTTAGATATTTCGAGAATTTCCAAAAAGAGGCAAGCAGGAACAAGAAATGCTTGTGCAAGTGTACGTCTATATGGCAGGCAAGGAGAATTCATTCGCTATCGACTCGAAGACGACCTTATAGATGGTGAGATAATACCACCTAAACTCTTGGAGCGATTATTACCTGCAACTGAATTAGCTAACAAAACCGTCTTAATTTACCGCGATGGTTCCTTTGTTGGCAAAGAAGCTGATTATTTAGCACAGAGAGCCAAAGCCATAGGTGCCAAATTTATCTTAGTAGAATGTAAAAAATCTGGCGTTCCCCGCTTGTACAACCTTAAGCAAAAAACTGTGACAGCACCATCACAAGGATTGGCACTTTGTTTATCATCTCGTGAAGCTATTCTGGTTACTACTAAAGTTCCTGATAAAATTGGCTTGGCTCGTCCTATACGTTTGACTGTTTGCGAGCAAGGGCATCAAGTATCAATAGAAAGTGTTTTAGAAACAACTTTAAAACTAACGCTATTGCATCATGGAGCCTTGAAAGAACCCCGCTTACCGATGCCATTGTATGGCTCCGATCGCATGGCTTATCTGCGATTACAAGGTATTCGTCCTAGCCTTATGGAAGGCGATCGCCAGTTTTGGCTGTAGTTGCCTCAAGTTAACATACCAGTCATTCTCACGCTAATGGAGTATATCCGTGGAGTAGATAGCAAGCATGGCAATTCGTGCTATGGAAAGACATTTATTAAGCAAGTATGTGTCATGCTTAACGAAATTGTTGTGTAAATGCAAAAGCGGAACACTCAATCATTAATCAAAGGGGTGAAATCCTAAAACCTGTCCTCCTTTGCAAAGGAGTGCGGTAGAAACTTGGGGGAGGAAAAGGCAATGAAAGCGAATGAACTATTGACACAATACGCTGCGGGTAAAAGAGACTTTACTGGAGAAGATTTGAGCGAGGTATACTTGGAAGGAGCTAATTTGAGTGAAATAATTTTAGATAAAGCTATTCTAAGTGGAGCGGAGCTAAGTGGGGTCAATTTTAGTAAAGCTAGCCTAATTGAAGCTGACTTAAATGGAGCTAATTTAACTCAAGCAAATTTTACAGAAGCCAACTTGAGTAAAGCTATCTTGGATGGAGCAATTTTAGAGCAAGCCATTTTGGATGGTGCTGATTTGAGTCATGCAGACTTAACCATTGCAAAATTGATTGGTGCTTCTTTGAGTGAAACTGAATTGCAAGAGGCGAATCTAAAAGCAGTTTCTTTAAATGAGGCAGATCTCACCCAAGCCGACTTAGCAAAAGCAGATTTAAGCCAAGCGGATTTGAGCCAAGCCGAATTGAACGAGGTTAACTTGAATGGCGCAAATCTGGAGGGAGCAATCTTGGACGAAGAGAGGACTAGGGGCTAGGGGCTAAAAAGAGGAGGGGGAGACAAGGGGAGAGAACCTGATTCACGATTCCCCGTGTCCCCGCGTCTGTTTGTCCCCGTGTCCTAATTTCCTTCTGCCTTCACTTAAAAACTTCCAGGGATGTCATCAAGCGCTAGCAAGAAGTTAATCAAGTCAGTTTGCTGCTTTGGAGTATATCCAGCTTGTTGATCTACATAGAAATTATGCCCTATGCCATCTAAATTACTCCGCTCCAAAGCAGGATAAGCTTTGTTAGCTCCGATGACAAAAGCCCGAAGGTTGCGATCAAATAAGGCACGCAAGCTACTTGCAGCATCGGCAGGTATACCTTGGCTGAGAGTGCCAGTTAATCCTAACCCTGTGGGATCGATAACAGTAAAACTACCATCCGCAGCAACTTGCAAGCTTCCTGCCCGCACTGCCACACCACCATCGTGTAAATAGGGTGCGCTCAAAAACAAACCACGCAAGGAAGTAGTTTTGTAGCCTCCGTTTGGCAATATACCTTGGGGTAAGGTTGTGGGATTAACAGAGATGCCCTTTGTTGGTATATCTAACACTTGAGCGTTAGCAGGAATGGGAACGGGAGTGTCAAAGCTGTATAGTTTGGGCGGCACCAATAAATCATTCAGTGCCAGGCGAGATTCGGCACGGGCTGAGTTAGTACCAATTTCCTCGACAGAATGAATTTTATTGTCGGTGAAGAAAGGTGGAATGTGGCAAGTTGCACACCCAGCTTGCTTAAATACTTTTGCCCCACGCACAATAGAACCACTTTTGAGAGCTTGTTGGTTTTCGGGAGTTTGGTTAGCAGGCGGCACCAAGCTATTTTGAAAAGCTGACATAGCATTGTTAGCAAAAAGAAAAGTGCCACTAGCAATATCATCCGGATTGCCAGTATTAGGACTAAAAACCAAACCGTTGAATGTAAATAAGCTAGGTTGCAGATTGGGATAAGTACCCGTACCTGGAGCAGGCACTTGATCTTCTAGTTCTGCTTGCGTAGCATTGGGTGCAACCTGCCGCAGCCACTCTGAGGGTTTTACTGGCGAGCCTGACGGTAAACGCAGGTTTGGATCGGCAGCATTTTGAAGAAATGTACCAATATAAACTTCTGGATCGATGCCAAGAGTTTGTTCGCTTAATTGGGCAGCTGCTAACAGGTTAATTTCTGAGGAATGAACGGCATTATTGAGAACAGTCAGTCCCGAAAAAGGGCCAACCGCAGCCTCACCAACCGTTCCATAGGGATGATTCCCAAATGTAAACAGATTGGGAATTTGGGTTGTATTGTTAATCCCATCTGGCGTACTCTCGAAGTGACCAAAAGGCACATCCATTACAGCATCATCGAAGGCTTGTTCAAACTTTTGAGAATCGGGCAATTGTACTAAATTACCTTTACTATCAATGATTGTCTTGCCGTTACCTTGGAATTTTGGATCTAGGGGATTAAATTTCAACCGCGCAAACCCCGCAGCCGTATTTTGTGCAAGTGCAATCAATATAGGAGTGGCGATTTCGCCATTTGGTGCTCCGGCAAGGCGTTTACCATTCTTATTAATTACTGCATGACAGATTGCACAGGTGATATCGCCATTAGATTTCAGTCCTAAAGGAAAAGTCCCTCCGGCTTCCACTTTTAAGCCTGTATTAATACGAGTTCCTTGGGGAAATGTCCGACTACCCAAGGTTATATCTTTCAGGAGGGTAATCTCTAAGTTGTTCGTTGGTTGTCCTTGCAATTGAGCGATCGCTATTCCTATTTCTGGGAAGAGGTTCTCTAAACCCAGTCCAAAACCAAAAACTCTTTGTAAACCAAAAGTGTCACCAATTTTTCTGTTAAAAAATATGTCTTCTCCTTGGCTGATTAATTCCGACGTGATTTGGACTGCTCCTACTTTTTGATAAGAAACAGGATCGTTAGGATCTAGTCCTTGTTTTTGCACTAACTTTGCAGCTTGTTTTGGACTTAGCAGTTTACCAAAATAGTCATAATAACCAAGTGGTTGAGTAGGAGCAGGTTGCAGAAGGTTTATATTTGCAAAAGTTGCTTGGCTTGCCATCAACCAATTTGATAGCAGAATGCCAGAAAAACTCATGACAAAAACCAATACGAGAAAGATAAACCGCGCTTTGACAGCAAATAATTCCCTAAACACAGTAGTTTTAGGGTTTATTTTTAATGGTTTCATATTGTAAATAATTAAAAATTGTTAATTAGGCAAAACGTTAATTATGTAGATGCACAAATACTAAAGGTAAGCAGGTCAACATCAAAAAACATCAAATCATTTGTTGACTAACGCAGCAGCAATCAACCGGGAAAAGCATCCACAGCCAGACACTTGCTAAAACGGGAGAAATTCCCAACAGAGCAGTATTCTTGCTTTTTGCCTTTCCTACGCGGATTTTATGTTTAATATGGTTGAACTACTAATTTTTAATGTGTGATGATTATAAGGAAATAATTATCAGTTACGTAAGTATTTATTTATCAATAGATATAATTTGAAACTCAAATTAATACTTTTGTAAGTACGCAAAACTCAGCCTTTATAAATCAGAATAAATATTTCTTCATTTACTCTAGTGAAAGAGTGCGATCGCTCTTGGTAGAAAAAAGCGCTCATCACTCATGGAGTGCCTGGAGTTTCCTTCTTCGGTGTACCGTATAAATAATGATCCTGTTCGCTAGCCCAATCGGATGGTGCCTCAATAGTTCCTGCGATCGCCTCCAGCACATCCCAAGTATCCCCAGATGGTGATGACTCCTTCAACTCTTGAATTGTAATCACATAACGTGTATTCGGCGTCAAATCCAAGGATACAGCCGTTATCTTCTTGCTCATAAAAACCTCTGGAACATTTTCAGTATCTTAAATGCTGACAAATTTTCTAGATTCAAAGTTAAAGAGTGCGATCGCCTGTCAGATAATAAGAGAAAAATTATCATGGGCTAAGGTAAAAATTTTTGCCTTAATAAATACCGTATATATTAATTTCTACCAAAATAGTTGGTAGAAATCAGCAAAATGGTAAACTAAACTACATTTTTTTCGCTTTTATAGTTCTATAGTTCACTTTAGTATAAACAAAGTTGGTATATTGCCAGTAAGGTTGGTAGTATACACAGTTACTTCCTCTGTATTTGTTTCCAACTGGAAATTAACAGCAATATCCTTAGCAAAACCTGCCTAATTTTTGAATAGCTAGACTGAGACTAGTTTTATGCATTTTATTTGCCGTATCGCAATTGTGTCCTTTACGCTATCGATACTGGGGTTATGGCAACCGACTATAGCCAAACCAGGAAACTACGCTCCTTGGGAATCAGAGAATAAACCCTCTCCCTGGCAAGAAAATCTCTGTGATAGTGGCACCTCGCAGATATTCCATCTTTATGGTGAAGTCAGCAATCCAACAATCTTTAACTTGCAAAAGCTCAAAAATTTGCAAGAGGATTTAAAGAGCCAAAACCCATCAGTGGTTACTGAAGTTACTGTATCTTTCCAAACAGGATCTGGTTCGAGAACAGAAACATATTATGGAGTCCCCTTGTGGGAGTTAATTAATAATGAGAAGAGTGCAGGGCCACTTAAAGCTGGTAATTCTGGGCAAAATACGAAAAACGCTTTCTTACGACAGTACGTTCTTGTTGAAGCTACCGACTGTTATGGAGCGATCATAGCTATTGGTGAAATTCACCCAAACTTTGAAGCTAAGAATGTGCTAGTTGCATATGACAAAAAAGCAAGCGATGGTGCAGTCGAACTTCTAACAGATGAGGGATTTACTCGTCTAGTAGTTCCTGACGATAAAGCTGGAGGACGTTACATTAGTAATATAAGAAACATTTTAGTAATTTCTGCTCCTGCTTCCCCATTAAAGCCCAAATAGAGGCGATGAACTCGCCCCTGTTTTAGAATCTTACAAAAAATTTCCTCACTCAACCCTTAGTCAACTGCAATCATTACATCCGATGCTTTAACAACAGCATATACTTCTTTACCCTGACTCAAGTTTAGGTTCTCTACTGATGACTTAGTAATAATTGCAACTACCTCTACTCCAGGTGAAATTTCTATTACTATTTCATCATTGACAGAACCAACTTCAATTTTTTTGACAGTACCTTTGAGAGCGTTCCGAGCACTGACTTTCATGCTACTAATTTTTCCTGGTAAATTTGCGACTTATCAATTATAGCAATTACCAAGCTTGAAAGTTATCAAGATAGCCGTGAATACAAACAGTCTTAGCTTTTTCTCAGGCTGAGAAAAAGAATCACCGTTTACCTATCGAACAAGTTTAATTTCACCGCAAACAGCGTATTGCCACTAACAAACCCCTAGCCTTATTCAAAGTCTCCTCATACTCTTTCTCTGGCTCCGAATCTGCCACCAATCCCGCACCCGCTTGCACTGTTACCGTATTGTCACGTAGTACCATTGTACGAATTGCTATAGCAGTATTTAATTGTCCTTCAAAATCGTAGTATCCATAGACGCCAGAATACACACCCCGTCGAGAAGGCTCTAACTCGTTGATAATTTCCATTGCTCGAATCTTGGGTGCGCCGCTGACTGTACCTGCGGGGAAGCAAGCTTTGAGTAAATCCCATGCAGTCTTACCAGGTGCTAATTTACCCACTACATTACTAACAATGTGCATAACATGGGAGTAACGCTCAATCACCATTAATTCATCTACTTTTACCGTCCCACTTTCGCAGACACGTCCTAAATCATTGCGCCCTAAATCTACGAGCATGACGTGTTCGGCTATTTCCTTGGGATCTTTAAGTAAATCCTCAGCAAACGCCGCATCTTCTTTTGGTGACTTACCACGGGGACGCGTGCCGGCAATAGGACGTACTGTGGCGATGATTCCTCCTTCTGGATCGCGTTCTGCTTTTACCATCACTTCCGGACTAGAACCGATGATTTGCCAATCCTGGAAGTTAAAGAATGACATATAAGGGGAAGGATTAATCTGACGCAAGGAACGGTATAAGGCAAAAGGATCGCCAGTATATTCTGTTGATAAACGCTGGGAAATTACGACCTGGAAGATATCGCCAGCTTTGATGTATTCTTTTGCTTTAACGACGCTAGCACAGAATTCTTCGCGGGTGAAATTACTTTGATATTCCTCTATTCCTGCTAATGCTCGATTGGCTGGTGGCTTCCATTCCAATAAGGTACTTTGTGGTGAAAGCGGTAGAGATAGCTTGTGAACCATTTGAGTAACGCGATCGCACGCTGTTTCATATGCTGCTTGTAAATCAAAATTCGGATCGCGCAAATCGGCATAAGCGATCGCCCAAATTTTTCGCTTTACCTGATCGAAAATCAACAGCTGATCTACCTGCATCCACAATCCATCAGGGATATTGCGCTCATCTTGCGGATGAACTGGCACACGCGGCTCTATCCACTGAATCAATTCGTAACCCCAAAAACCAAATAAACCGCCAATTCCTGGTGGTAATTGGGATAACTTAACTGGATTTAGGGCTTCTAAGCATTGAGCTAAAGCTGTGAAAGGATCGCCTTCAAATACAACTTGGGAACCATCGCGATGTATTTGAATAGCACGATTTCCCCTGGCTTCCAAAATCCATAGTGGATCGCAGCCCAATAAACTATAGCGTCCTAGTTTTTCCCCACCTTCTACCGATTCCAACAAAAAACTATAAGGTTGTCCAGCGCATACCTTATACCAAGCGGAAACAGGCGTATCTAAATCCGCTACCCACTCTTGATACACCGGAACAAAGTTGCCAAATTGAGCTAAATCGGAGAATTGAGAGAAGTCAGGAAAGATCATAGTTTGTAAATTTAGGGACTAGGAACTAGGGAAAGTCTGAAGTTTGTAGCTACCCTACAGGCTGTTGACTGCTGGGTAAAATAAATTTACATATTTTATACTTCAGATTTCATACTTCTCTAGTCTCCAGTCCCAAATTTCCCTAATTAACTATGAATTGGGAGCGTCGTAGGTAGCTGTACCGCTAAACTTAAGTTTGGCAGGGCTGGGATTCTTACCGATGCTGCGGTCTACATAACGGACTTTTTGACGACCTTGGTTAACCTTCTCTGGGAAGACACCATCAGCTGGGTGAATATAAGCAGTTTCTCCGTTCGGATAAATCCGGTAGATTTTGTAGTCCGTGATTTTGAACTTGCGGAGTTGACCGCCCAAAGCGATGCATTGCTCTTTGCGAGCTAGATACAATAAGTTTTGTCCTTGCCGCATTTTGGCTGCGCCACCAGTGGGCATTTCAAAAACTTGCTCTTTCGGGCTAGTCCAAGTGATAGCGTACTTTTCTTCCACTTCTGCTTTCTTGAGCAAGCCGCCAGTGCTGCCGCCAAATATCGGAGTTTGTCCAGAAAGTGTTTCTGCCATAGAGGTTTCTCTCAACAGTTTTTAGGGAATCGTAACACCGCAACAGGGGTCATATTGCGATTGTGTAAGGAACTGTAACAGTTGTTTGGGGATTAGGGAGTGGGGGAAAGACGCAAAGAGGGTGAGACGCGGTGAGGAAGTCGGAGTCTTGGCGGTTCCCGTCGAGTCCGAACTTCCGAACCCGGAGGGGGACGCCCAGAGAAATGAGGACAAGGAGAAGGGGAGATAAGGAGACAAGGAGCAAGAAAGTGATTTACAATTCCCCGTGTCCAATCCCGATCCCCTACTTACTCTTCACTCTTGAGCGCGTTTGCTCTGGGCTGCCTTCAATGGCGGGTATGGTGAAATGAAATTCACTACCTTGATTTTTTCCGGTGGATGTTGCCCAAATTTCGCCACCCCAACCATTAACTATTTGGCGACAAATGGCCAAGCCTAAGCCCGTACCACCAGTAGTACGTCGCAGCGCTCCCTCTTCTTGGTAAAAGCGGTCAAACACAATTTCGAGGCGATTGGGTTCTATGCCCCGTCCTGTGTCAGCCACCGTTACTTCAACCATCTTATGATCATTGCGACTAGCTTTAATGGTGATTTGCCCTTCTGGTGGTGTAAATTTGCAAGCATTGTCTACAAGTTTGGCGATCACTTCCACCAACCAGTCACCATCTGCTCTCACAAGGGGTAGGTTGGGTGCAATTTTGGTTGTAATTTTAGGTAGTGGATCAGTGGCAACACGGGTACGAATCCGACTGAGTGCTAAATCTATACATTCTTGTAATGTGAGGGATTCTGGATGCCACTCTACTCTTCCACTTTCGAGGTTAGAAAGGGTGAGGAAATCCTGGACGAGTTTTCGCATCCGTTCCGAATCAGCAAGAGCTGTATTCAGCATTACTTGCCGTAACTCCAAGGGCATATCGGGCTCGCTAGCAAGGCTTTCCAAGCAGACTTGAATTGTAGATAAGGGTGTGCGAAGTTCGTGTCCGGTGATGGCAATCAGGTTGCTGCGAGTGCGATCAAGAGCTTCGAGTTGCTGGTTCAAGTCTTCTAGGTTAGCGTAGGCTTCTGCTTGAATTAGGGCTGCTCCAATTTGGGTAGCGATCGCTTTTACCAAATCCAATTCGCCGGCTTGCAAATCGTGGGGGGTGTGGCTGCAATAGTGTAATTCCACAATACCCAACAATCGCCCTTGAAACAGCACCGGTTCCATCAGCCAAGAGCGAATGGCAAATTTTTCGACTAGATGCCAAAGTACTTTTGAACCACTCACCCGCGAATCATTGATAGTATCAGCAACACAGACGCCTTCATCCTGTTGGATAACTTCCTCAAATAGAGGATTATTTTCTAAAGGCCAAATTTGTCCGGCAACAGATAACACATTCGGACTCAAAAATTCGTGTTCAATAATTGCTTGGGTATCTGAAGCTTGAGCGCGATAAATTAGACAGCGAGAAGCTCCCAGGTGTTGCCCCAACTCTTGCGCTGCGACTTTGAGAATTTCTTGGGAATTGAGCGATCGCCTAATTGCAGTACTAATCGAATTGACTAGCCGTTCTTTGCGAGCTTGGGCAGCAATGGAACGATAGGCTTTGTGCAATTTGTACTGACTAGCTTGCAGGTAAGTCACTAAACGCTGTACAAACGGATCGGTATCAATGTCACAAGCATATTCACTCGGTTGCTGTAACACTTTTGAGTCACTCTTGCGTCCCCCGATTCCAAATCGCTGGCGTACTGAATCAATTTTATCTATCAACTCAGGTCTGTAACTTAAAATCCTCCCCAAGAGCAATTCAGCGGCTTTAAGGCTAACTCCCCGTTCTGCTGTCCAAATACCCTCAAACCTCCGTGCCGTATCCATGTCCAAACTAGGGCTTAACTCCCGTAATTGCCTGTTTTTGGCAAGAGAGCCAATACTTTCTCGGCATACTAGACAAGTAGCATAATTTTGAGCAATTACTACCAAATGCCACTCCTGACTTAAGGCATCATCTGGTCTGAAAGCTATCTTTTCGTAGTATTCCGAGCTGTTGGTGAAATCTGTTTCTGGAGCAGACAACACGTATATTTGATCGCTTCGCTGGGCAAGCCGCTGATAACGATGAGCCTCTTGCCGGTAAAATCGCTCTCGTTGAAAGCTAGCAATTACTAAAGGCTGCTCTAAAGTGGCAGCTAAAATCTGATCTTCCATCGCATGAGAAAGAGCCGTTAGCGAAGCTTTGAAATATAGCTGGGGCCGTAGGTGAGGTAAGGCCTGAAGCAGATCGCTCAGCACGGAAATTGAAATGCTCATGAACGTCCTAAAGGAGCCACAATCTGGACAAGATCCACATCACAGCTGCATTGTACAAATTACAACGGTCTCTAAATTCAAACAGATAGTTGCAATATGTAAAGAATGGTAAATAGCAGCTATATAATAGCTTTTGCAAAAGTAGGCGCAATCCGCATTGCTGTAAACACTAAACGAGAAAGTCGCTGGGGTGTCTGCATCATGCTGATCAAAAGCAGATACCAAACACCACCATTGTAGACTCACTTTTGTTTGTTTCCTGTACTTTTTGCAGCACAAGCTATGCATCTAGATGTTGTCTATCCACTTGCTAGCATCGTAATTTTTCAAATAGTAGCTATTAGCTCAATATACATTCTTGCATTGCACTGCTATCAACCAAATATAGGCTGTTGTTGGTAAAGTGGATGAATAATGTGCTTAAAAGCACAGTTAAAGTTTCCAGTCTTTCTGTGTCGGCTTTACAAAACTTTAATTAATTATACAATTATAAAGATTTGACGATATTTCTCTAATGCGTTTCTAATTTTTAAGCGGATGTGATTATTATTTTTGTTCATATAGCTTATAAGATTTTTCAAGAGCGTCTTTTATCCTGTTGACGCTAAACTGGCTCAAAACAAAGTATTGACCTTTACACGGAATATTGGCTGATGACACCGGATACACTCATGACACCGGAAAAGATTGTCTTGGATGGAAAAACTTTTGTTCCTGCGGAATTCATACCTATCCCAGAGTGGCCTTGCGTTATAAGTGAAAGACCACAGCCGACACTTACGGTTAAAGATGATGATTTATTTTTAGTTACAGATACTTTAGGTAATATTTCTGGGTGTTCAATCAACGACGGCAATCCTAGCATGGGGCTATTTTGCTCTGATACCCGGTTTTTGAGTCGTTTAGAGTTGCAGATCAACCAGCATTCACCTATTTTACTCAGTAGTACTGCTGACAAAGGTTTTTCACTTTCCGTGTTATGTACTAATCCCAGAATTGACGATCGCCTCCAAGCCGATACAGTTGGGATTCGCCGAGAAATTGTCCTGAATGGAGCATTATTTGAAGAAATCGAAATATCCAACTATTGTATTGTTAACCGCAAAGGAGAGCTAGCCAATGGGGCAATTGCTCTTTGTGAAGTGCAAGGCTATGTTTATGCGGCAAAAATGCGTTTGGCAGAAATAGCTAAAATGAAGAAGCGGCTAGACTTAGCAGACAGCTGGTTAGAAGAGGCAAGAAACCTGAAGTTGAGGTTTAACAGAGACTTTTGGGTGGAAGATCAGGATTTCTGCGCCCTGGCTTTAGATGGAGAAGGCAAACAAGTAGATAGTATTACTTCAAATCCTGGCCATTGTTTACACTTAGGCATCTTCACGCCCGAAAAAGCCTACAGTGTTGCGGAGCGTCTACGCGCACCGGATATGTTTAATGGTTGGGGTATTCGGACTTTAAGTAGCTTATCCCCAGCTTACAATCCGATGGGCTATCACATCGGTTCTGTGTGGCCCCATGATAATGCATTAATTGCGATGGGATTGCGATCGCTTGGCCTCGTCGATCAAGCCTTGGAACTTTTTGAAGGTTTATTCGACATGACTAGAAAGCAGCCTTACAATCGTCCTCCTGAACTGTTTTGCGGCTTTGAGCGAATTGGAGATAATACGCCTGTGCAATATCCAGTCGCTTGTACTCCCCAAGCTTGGGCTACTGGTAGTATCTTTCAACTATTGCAAATGATGGTAAACTTGGTACCTGATGCTCCCAACAACTGCCTCAGAATTATAGATCCTGCTTTACCAGAATCAATTAATCGCCTATCGCTCCATAACTTACGAGTTGGCCCTACCATCCTCGATTTAGAATTCGAGCGTTCCGGTAGCACCACTGCTTGCCGAGTTGCCAAAAAACGCGGTAATCTTCGGGTTGTGATAGAAGCGTAGAAGCGACTAGAGACTGGGGACTAGGGATTAGGAAGAAGAGGGGGAAAGGGGGAGTAAGGAAAAATTCTTCTCCTTATCTGCGTGTCCTCTTCACCCGATATCCCATCCCTGTCTAGCTCTCCTCTTGAGTTTCGCTCTTTTGTCCTGGAGAAGATTCGTAAAGGGCATCTAATTGTTGGCGGGCGTCATCAACATTTATTGAACGCATCACCAAAAGAGGCTCTTTAATTAAGTTGCCTGAACTATCCAATAATTCTGGATGGGGTGTAAGTGTGCTTTTAGATGCTGGATAGGGAAAGTTACCATAATTAGCTCCTGAAGAGTACTTCACCGGATAATTCCGCTCTTTATAAAAACTGAACATGACCAAGTTGCGAATTAGGTTGGCAACAGCAATCACAGCTAGAATCGTAAAAGCAAGAATGTAAAGTAGATGTAACATCGGGTTTTCCTCCAGGACAGCCATTTTTCAAAAATTATTATTGCTAAGATTTACATCGCCTAACTTGGAAATGAAGTTAGAGCGAACGCCGAAATTCCTCTGAATGCGCCTGCGATGATCTGCGGCTATACTGCAAGCAAAGTTGTTAAAGTATCATATAATACAAAGTGTTGTTAACTTAAAGAATGCTGTTAAAGATTTAATACTTTTGTTATATGTCGTCTTGCTGTTGGAAAGTAGTTTGTTGTGTTCGGTATTGCATTGCTACTTTCCAACATTCTGATAGCAATTGATGCCAAGGCATTAAGGTTGCCATATCTATCCCTACTTGTCCTTGTGTTGCATTAAATAGCATCTTTGCTGTATTCACTTCCTCTTGTGCTTGCTTGACTCGCTCTAATAAAACTGACTGCCCCTGAGCACCTAAAAAATCTAGCTGCTCAGTTTCCAGCAATGTACGCGATCGCGCAAACCAGTATTGAAAATCCTCTAGCAGTGGTTGCAAAATTGTTTTTAGCAATTCAGGTTCCGATAAATTTGAGTCTTGCATAATTGACAAGCATATTTCCAAGTTTCTTATTAATATTAACGTCATTTAAGATTCTTAACATTTGGTAACTACTTAATTTACGGCAGAATGTGAAAAAATGTATTTTAAGATACACTATTAGTATTTTATATAGCTACAACAGCTTTAGCACTAAACCTTGGGCAGAGTATATGAACATTTTGTGAAACTGTAGGAAAATCCAGACTAAATGTTGTGACTAGTAGCGAATCGTACGACATCATGGTCGTTAATATATATTCAGTCGAAGAAATAACAATTAAGCAACTACGTCGCCAATGGATCAGCAGCCAATGTCGCCTTCCCAAGATTTAAGTCAATTAGAACAACCAGAACAAAAAATTCATCTGCCGCGTACAAGCGAATCGGAAAACTTAAAGAAAATTCGCCACACTACATCTCATGTCATGGCGATGGCAGTACAAAAGCTGTTTCCCAAAGCGCAAGTTACAATTGGCCCGTGGATAGAAAACGGCTTTTACTATGATTTTGATCATCCAGAGCCATTTACTGAAAAGGATCTCAAAGCCATCAAGAAAGAGATGGATAAGATCATTAATCGGAAACTACCAGTAATTCGGGAAGAAGTTAGCCGCGAAGAAGCGGAACGGCGAATTAAAGAAATTAAGGAAACTTATAAGTTAGAAATTCTAGCAGATATTAAAGAAGAACCAATTACAATCTACCATTTGGGGAATGAATGGTGGGATTTGTGTGCCGGCCCCCACGTGGACAATACTAAAGAATTAAACCCGAAAGCGATTGAATTAGAAACTCTAGCAGGTGCTTACTGGCGTGGGGATGAAACTAAAGCACAATTGCAGCGGATCTACGGTACTGCTTGGGAAACGCCAGAACAATTAGCAGAATATAAACGGCGTAAAGAAGAAGCACAGCGACGCGATCACCGCAAACTTGGTAAAGAACTGGGATTATTTGTATTTTCTGACTTAGTGGGGCCAGGGTTGCCATTGTGGACGCCAAAAGGAACTTTATTGCGGAGTCTTCTAGAAGACTTTCTCAAACAAGAGCAGCTAAAACGTGGTTATTTACCAGTTGTAACACCGCATATTGGCAGAGTGGATTTATTTAAAGCTTCTGGACACTGGCAGAAGTACAAAGAAGACTTGTTCCCAATGATGGCAGAGAATGAGGAAGCAGCGGCACACGAACAAGGCTTTGTTCTCAAAGCCATGAATTGTCCCTTCCACATTCAAATATATAAGAGTGAGTTGCGCTCTTACCGAGAACTACCAATACGCTTCGCAGAATTTGGCACTGTTTACCGCTATGAACAATCAGGAGAATTGGGTGGATTAACGCGAGTACGGGGTTTTACTCAAGATGATGCTCATATATTTGTCACCCCAGAACAGCTTGATAGCGAATTCCTCAACGTGGTGGACTTAATCTTGTCAGTTATTAAGATTCTTAAATTAGATCAAAACTTCAAGGCAAGACTGAGCTTCCGCGATCCAACTAGCGATAAGTATATTGGTTCCGATGACGCTTGGGACAAAGCTGAAGGTGCAATCCGGCGAGCAGTGGAAACTTTGGGCATGAATCACTTTGAGGGTATCGGTGAAGCTGCGTTTTATGGCCCCAAATTAGATTTTATTGTCCGCGATGCTTTAGACAGAGAATGGCAATTGGGAACTGTGCAGGTTGATTACAACTTGCCAGAAAGATTTGATTTGGAGTATGTTGCCGAAGATGGTTCTCGCAAACGTCCGGTGATGATCCACCGTGCGCCTTTTGGTTCTCTAGAAAGACTCATCGGTATCTTAATCGAAGAGTATGCAGGAGATTTTCCTTTGTGGTTAGCGCCAGTACAAATCAGATTGCTGCCAGTTAGTGAAGTACAGTTGGATTTCGCCAAACAAGTGGCGGCAAAAATGTTAGCACAGGGTATTCGTGCTGAGGTGGATACTAGTGGCGATCGCTTGGGTAAACTCATTCGCAATGCCGAAAAAGAGAAGATCCCCGTGATGGCAGTAGTGGGAGCAAAAGAAGTGGAAACAAATTCTTTGAGCATCCGTACTCGTGCAAATGGAGAATTAGGGACTATACCTATTGACGAAGTTTTAGGTAAGATGAAGGAAGCGATCGCCAACTTCAAGATTTTTTAACAAGTTGTGGGGTGGGTATTGCCCACCTGACATAATTGCAATATAAATTAACTAAAAAATTAGATTTATGAGTAGTGCAAAACAAAAGATACAATCTCTTTTGAATCAATTGCCTGATAATTGTTCCATAGAAGATGTGCAATATCATTTATATGTAATTGAAACAGTTCGTCGCGGTTTAGAAGTAGTCGAACACCAAGGAACAAGAACTCAAAATGAGGCCGAAGAACGATTGAACAAATGGCTTATAAAGTAGTGTGGTCCCCCAAAGCATTGGAAGATGTAGAAGCAATTGCCATATATATAGCTCGTGACTCGGCTTCCTATGCTGCGGCAGTAGTAAAGAAAATACTTGATGCAACTATTCACATCAGTAAATCTCCATTTTCCGGTCAACCTGTGCCAGAGTTTGGTGATGATAATATCAGAGAATATTCGGTATTCACTTACCGAATGATTTACCGAATTCAGAAAGATATTATCACTATTGCCGCAGTTATTTATGGGAAAAGACTGTTGGATAAATTTGATATAGATTAAAAATCGATATCAAGCTCTAGAGTGTGGGTGGGCATTGCCCATCCCAATTTCTAGACGAACAACATAAAAATATTACTTTTTCATACCTCTTCTTCTGGCAATGGGATGATGAGTAAGTAAGGGAGCCAAAAGCTATGAGCCAAAATAATTTATTAGTTCTAGATTCTAATTTTTGTATTCTAAGCTCTAATTTTTGCATTCTGCATTTTATTCATGGAAACTCCCATCGAGAGAATTCGTTTATCCCAAACAGCTAAAGAACAACTGATCAGACTCAAACGCATTACCAAAATCGATCAATGGAACATATTATGTCGTTGGGCATTTTGTCGTTCCCTTGCTGAACCAACTCTACCCTCCCCAATTCCAATTCCTCAAGATAGTAACGTCGAGATGAGTTGGCGTGTTTTTGGTGGCGAAATGTCGGACATTTTGCTTTTGGCACTGAAACAACGCTGCTACAACGACAATCTAGCTACAGATACAGAAACCCTCATTACACAATTTCGCTTACATTTACATCGTGGTATTGGATATTTAGCAGGCGATCCAAGTATCAAGAAAATTGAAGATTTGATTGAATTAGCGACCAAAAATTGAAATTATGGTTAGTGGTTAGTAGCAATTAACGCCCTCAGGCTGTAAGCCTGGGGCTATACGAACAAAGCCTGCCTCCGCAGGTTTATAATATGCATCTTCATATCGAAACTGTATATAACTACTAACTACTAACTACTACCTATTAACAAATTCAAATGCTCTTATGTCTGAGAGCTATATAGAAATTGAGCGCCACAGAGCTGCAATTGTTCGCACTGACTTATCCCGCCCAGTGCGATTAGCTATAGAATGGGCAATCTTAAACAAAGATACTACATTTTTTGACTACGGCTGTGGTTATGGCGGTGATGTAGAGCGAGTAGCAAATTTAGGCTACACCAGCGCAGGCTGGGATCCTTACTACTATCCCGATCGCGATCGCATTATTAGTGATGTGGTGAACTTGGGTTACATTCTCAACGTGATTGAAGATCCCAAGGAGCGCTGTCAAGCTCTATTAACAGCTTGGCAACTGACGCGTAAAGTTTTAATTGTCGCTGCTCAAGTGCTAATTAATGCTCCTAGCCGCAATCTCATACCTTATGGCGATGGTGTAGTGACTCGCCACAATACTTTTCAGAAATATTACCAACAAGAAGAACTCAAAAAATACATTGATGAAACGCTAAATGTAGATGCCGTACCTGTAGCGCTGGGTGTTTATTTTGTCTTTCGAGATGAAGCTGAGAAAGAAGCTTATAAGGCGATACGCTTTTTCTCAAAAAATTCGACGCCAAGAATCCGCATTCCTGTGAAGCGGTTTGAAGACTACCAAGATATCTTGCAACCATTGATGGCTTTTTATACAAAACGTGGCAGACTGCCCGTTAAAAGTGAATTGGTAAATGAACAGGAATTATTGAAAGAGTTTGGTAGTTTTCGGCGTGCCTTTGCTGTGGTTTTGCAAGTAACTGACGAAGCAGAATGGGATGCGATCGCCTACCGTCGTTCTCTTGACATTCAAGTATATATCGCTCTCACCCATTTTGAAGTTCGTCCTGCTTGGCAAAAATTAGCACCAGAAATGCGTCACGACATCAAAGCCTTTTTTGGTAATTACGAAGAAGCTTGCCAAGTCGCTGATGACAAGCTGTTTAGCTTAGGTAAACCAAATGTAGTCAAAGCTGCTTGCAACAAAAGCAAAGTTGGCAAACATACACGTGGCGCTCTATACGTTCATGTTTCTGCACTGTGTGAACTCGATCCCTTACTACGAATTTACGAAGGCTGCGCTAGCCGTACCATCGGGCGAGTTGATGGAGCCTCAATTATAAAGTTTTATACAGACCAACCGCAAATATCTTACCTATTTTACCCGGATTTTGATACTGATCCTCATCCGGCGTTAAAAGCAAGTATCACTATTGACTTAAAAACTTTAAGTATAACTCATAGAGACTACGAAAATAGAGCAAATCCGCCCATCTTGCATCGCAAAGAAACATTTGTGACTTCTACTTATTCTCTCTATGAAGAATTTACTCAACTGACCCAAAAAGAACAGCAACTAGGGTTATTGAAGCAAAAAAGCGATATCGGCACTCGCGAAGGCTGGGCAAAATGTCTTCTAGAACATGGGGTAGAAATTAGAGGGCATCAAGTTTATCGAATTTGAAAAAGGGAATGGGTGATAGGTTACAGGGAACACAATAGCTTCTTAATGAAACTTAAGGGACTACTAGGGCTGTAGGAACCAAAAATTTCTCTTTCTAGTCCCTAGTCCTAGCTCCTAGCCCCTAATTTTAAGTTAGGCAAATTGGCACTAAATAACACACTTGCTGTGGCAATATATTTCAATCTCCAGCCAGATAAATATACAAAATATACATAAGTCTTATAACTCAAAAAAACTTTTTATTGTAATTCTTGATATGTATTAACTAGATCCTTACGGAATTTCAAAGCTGTGAAACCAATTCAATCACTGCTAAAAGTATTTGAGAGCCGCAAGATGGCGGCTTTGTTATTACTAGGTTTTGCATCAGGTTTACCTTTATTATTAATTGGTAATACCCTTAAGGCTTGGATGACCGTAGAAAAAGTTGATTTGGCAGCTATTGGCTGGTTTAGCCTTGCTAGTTTACCTTATTCATTAAAGTTTCTTTGGTCACCATTTCTGGATCGGTTTACTCCCCCATTTTTAGGACGGCGGCGGGGTTGGTTGCTCATCACACAGATAGCCTTGATTATAGCGATCGCCTTCATGGCTTTCCAACAACCCAAACAAGGCTTACAGCTTTTAGCCATCAACGCCATAATCATTGCTTTTTTGAGTGCAACTCAAGATATCGCCTCTGATGCTTATCGCACAGACGTTTTGACCGAATTAGAAATGGGGGCGGGTGCAGCAGTTTTTATTCTTGGTTATCGAATTGCTTTATTAGTAGCAGGTGCTTTGGCGCTAATACTCGCTGATCGTATACCTTGGTCATCAGTTTACTTATTGATGGCAGGTGTGATGATAATTGGTATTCTAGGTAGCCTATTTGCACCAGAACCAAAAGAAATAACTCCTCCCACTTCCTTAGCCGAAGCGGTAGTCTTACCGTTTAGAGAATTTTTCCAGCGCAGAGGTGTAATCTCAGGCTTATTGGTTCTATTGTTTATCACCCTCTATAAACTAGGCGATGCCTTACTGAGCAATATGGCTACCCCCTTCTTGCTAACTATCGGTTTTACCAAAACTGATATCGGGGCAATACAGGTAGGAATGGGATTAATTGCTACTATTATGGGTGCCTTAGCAGGTGGTGCCATTTTGAGTAAAATTGGTATCAATCGCTCACTTTGGGTTTTTGGTGCGCTGCAAGCCTTGAGTAACATTGCTTACTTTGTACTAGCCCAACCTCAATTTGCTAAAAACTATCAATTACTGGTGCTTACCATTAACATCGAAAATTTTTGTGGTGGTTTAGGAACAGCCGCCTTTGTGGCATTTTTGATGAGTTTGTGCAACCAACGGTTTTCTGCAACTCAGTATGCATTGCTCTCTAGCTTGATGGCTGTCAGCCGTGACATCCTAGCTGCTCCAGCCGGATCGATTGCACAAAGCACGGGTTGGCCTTTGTTTTTCCTAATCACAATCGTCGCTGCGGTGCCGGGGTTACTGCTTTTGCCTATCTTTGCCCCCTGGAACCCTAAACCAGTAGCAATTAAGAGACCAGGACTTGACGATGAGGAAGATGATATATGGGGCAGAAATTAATTATTGTTGTTGCTACAACTATTCTTTTATTCACTGGACTCTTGCTTGGCTATGTTCTTTCCCAATTAGTTTTGGGGTATCTGGCACTTAACCTGTTGACTTTCTTGGGGACATTTAGCCTAATTTTAATTTTTGGTACGCTTTATTACGTTTTATTTTGGGAATTGCGCAGACAACAATCTCGCTCATCACAGCGAGTAACTAAAATTTCTGCTAATCAGCGGATAGTTGATAGTCGTCTCAGAAACAAACTGATTGCGAAGTTAGATGGTGATGCTACCACAGCAGAACGTTTAATAGAGCAAGCAAAGTTGGATAATCCTGGTATGCCAGAAAGTTGGTATTGGGAAAGAGTGATTGCTGATGTAGAACGTGAACTAGGCGATCGCAAATAAAAAGTAAAGGGACTAGGGACTCGTGACTGGGGACTAGGAACAAAAGCGAAAAATTAGGGAAGGGGCTTTAACTGATGCCAAGGTTAGCGAGCGCAAGAAGGCGGGTGCGGCACGGGCAGAAAAATTGAAAATTTTTCTGCTGTAGTCCTTAGCCGACCTTGGCATTTAGTTTTCTTCACATTACCCCCCGAACACCGCTAAAATATATTCCAGTTAAATTAACAAATCTTTAGCTAATTCTCAGAAAGCTAACCTCACATTCAATATGGCTATATTTCGTCAGTATATTGCACCACTACTTGTAGTAGTAATATTTTTGCTTGCCCTGGTGGCAGTTAGCGCTCGCATATTTTTGCCTTCAGATATGGCAGCACCCGCACCGATTGAAGATGGGGGAATAGGGAGAGGAGTCAGCCGCTTGAGTACACCCGATATGAGCGGACTGGCGTTGAGAGATGAGGAGAGTTTTTTCTCTGTGTCTTCACCTTTTGATCTGAGCGTATCATCTTCTGCACCTCTAATTTTCTGAAGTCGCCATCAAAAATACTAGTGAGCGTAAATACTACTTTGGCTGAGGAACTACTACCGGGATACAGCATTAAGCGTGGTTCTATTATGGATCGGGCAATGCTAATCAGGTTCATGCACCTGACTTACCAGGATATGTTTCCTACTCAGGATTTTTCCCATCTATCGCACACGGTTGAACAATATTTCTCTGACAACACTCCGTTGTGGTGGGTAGAGGAAGAGGACAAGGGGACGCGGGGACAAGGGAACAAAAATGAGGATATTTCTTCCAATCTCCCCCACTCTTCCACTGCTGTTGTCGGTTGCTTGTGGATGGGAAATGCGATTGACCAAGTCAGTGGCGATCGCCACGCTCATATCTTTTTACTTTATGTTGTACCAGAATATCGGCGACGAGGTATTGGTACAGCTTTAATGAAGTATGCAGAAGCATGGGCAAAAAACAGAGGCGATCGCCAAATTGGGTTACAAGTTTTTCCATCCAATCAAGCCGCTCTGAATCTTTATAATCAGTTAGGTTATCAAACCCAATCTTTTTGGATGTTAAAACCTCTGTATCCAAAAGCATAGGTATTGTATACTTCCAGCATGATTTCCATCAAGGGCATGGAAGTGTAGTATAAATATTCAAAAATCATTTCCCTTGTAACTCTACACCCTGAAACCCTCACCCCCCTAAACCCTTACACCTTTTGTTAAGTAATTTTTACGAGTCGTGAAATAGCTCCCTTTTGACCCAAGAATCCCTCGTTTTATAAACGCGGGAGTGTCAATGCCACGATCCAAAATTAAAAAGGGTGTGGTAAGTGGCAGTAGGTAATGGTACTTTTGATGTATGTACGACGAAGATGACCTTAGCCTACTCGATGCTGAAGCGGAGCTAGAAAGCCCTTTAGATCAAATGGAGCCGCTGACCGCAGAGTCAGAAGTGCCAAAACCCGATCCAGAGGAGATGCTACCGCTATTAGAGCATTCTCAGCCACAGCAGAGGATGCTAGCAGCGCGTGCTTTCTGCGACATAGAAGATGAACGTGCTATTCCCCATCTGATTCGCCTATTAACTGATACTTGTCCTCTAGTGCGGGTAAGTGCAGCCTATGGACTCGGACGTAATCCCAGCCCAGATGCAGTTGAACCATTGATTGCTCAATTGGAACGCGATTGGAATGGATATGTGCGCAAAGGAGTTGTTTGGGCATTGGGTAACTGCCGCGATCGCCGCTGTTTAGCACCTCTAGCAGATGCTTTGAGAACCGATATCCCGGCAGTACGCTTGTGGGCTGCTAGTTCTTTGGCACAAATGGCAGAAGTGGGTTATGAAGTTGTTGTTAAGGCAATACCACCGTTAATTGAAGCCTTGGTGCAAGATCCAATCGCAGCAGTGCGCAGTAATAGTGCTTGGGCGATCGGACAATTATGCCGTGAACTACCTTCTAACGTTGTCTATGCAACTGCCGTTGATGCTTTGATTCAAGCCTTTGCCGAAGATCAAGATTTGGGCGTACGAGAAGATGCTAAAACAGCAATTTTAGGAGTAGGCGATCCGCGTGGATTGCAGTTGATTGAGACTTTGGAACAGGAAGGGTGGTTTTGAAAGAGACACGGTGACGCGGGGAGGGAAGAGGAGACGGTGACACGGAGAATTGTTTAATCAGGTTCTCTCTCCTTATTTCTCTCCGCATCGCCCTCCGGGTTCGGAAGTTCGGACTCGACGGGAACCGCCAAGACTCTGACTTCCTCACCGCGTCTCACCCCCTTTGCGTCTGATTGTCTTTGCGTCTTAGCACCTAGTGCAATTAGGCAGTTAAATCAAACTCATGCCACTCATTGCGCCATTTGAGTCGGAATTTCAGGCGCGTCCAGTTGGGAGGAAGATTTGGACAAGCGATGGGGCCAAAGTTTGTCAACCGTACACCAGCAAAGCCGAAGATGATTGCTTGCCACACTCCCCCAGCACTAGCGGCGTGGATCCCTTCGTGGGCGTTACGACGCACGTCCGCTAAATCTACCATCGCTGCCCGCATAAAGTGGGTGTAGGCTTCGGCTGGCTGATTGAGATCGCAAGCCAAAATAGCATGAATTGCCGGGCCAAGAGAGGAACCATAGGTATGATCGGTACGGGGGCTGTAATAATCCCAGTTGGTTTTTAGGGTTTTACGGTCGAAGCGATCGCGCAACAGATACATGAGCATCAATACATCTGGCTGCTTGAGAATCTGCTTTTGGCTAGTGGCTTCTACTCCTAGCAAACCTTGCATTGATTTGGTACGGGGTTCGTAGTCAGCTAAATTAACATCTTCTAAATTGAAGAAGCCTTCAAACTGCTCAATCAAACCAGTTGCCAAATCTTGATTTATATAGAGATGATTGGCAATGTCACCCCACAGTTCGAGTTGTTCTGGCTGCAAGTAAAGCTTTTGTGCCAATTGTACTGAGGTGTCGGGATAGCACTTAGCTAACCAATCCCACAGTGCCAAAGCAGTTTGTAGGTGCCACTGCACCATTAAATTGGTAAAAGCATTATTATCCACGCGATCGTGGTTTTCATCAGGGCCGATTGTATCGCGAATATCATAGCAATGGCGCTGTTGATTCCACTCTACCCGACTTTCCCAGAACACCGCCGTATCTAAAATTATTTCCGCGCCACAGTCGCGCATCCATTCATCATCACCTGTGGTTTGCCAGTAATGCCAAGCAGCGTAAGCCACATCAGTATTGATATGCACCTCAATATCGCCACACCAGATCCGGACTTGTTCGCCATTTGGTCCTGGTACCCACCGGGGAGTTACCTCATCGCCAGTGCTAGCACTTTCCCAAGCATACATTGCTCCTCTATATCCCATTTCTTGGGCTTTGCGTCGCGCCCCCCGTAAAGTGTGGTAGCGATAGGTAAGTAAGTTACGCGCTAAGGCTGGCTGAGTGTGGATCAACAAAGGCAGAATAAAAATTTCCGTGTCCCAAAAGATATGTCCGCTATAAGCAAAACCGGAAAGGGTTTTGGGAGGAATACTAACTCTATCGTCATAACGGGGTGCAACCGCAAGTAGCTGAAACAGATTGTAGCGGATGCTCAACTGCGAGAAGCGATCGCCTTCAATTACCACATCGCTATCTTGCCAAACCCGCTCCCATGCAGCAATGTGCGCTGCTAACAAAGTTGAATAGCTGGGTGCAGCGACGAGTCGAATTAACGCTGCTTCGGCAGGAGTTGGTATTTCCCGTGAGGTGTAGAGGGTGACAATCTTTTCTAGAGTTACAGTCTTTTCTGGTTCTACTTGCAAAGTTGTTACCAGCGTCGGGCTATGATCTTTAACCTGATTTACGTGTACCGATGCAGCTTCTTCTCCTTCTACTATTAACTGAGCTGCCATGCCAAGTTCGATGGCAGAATGGAGAGTTTTGCTGTGCAGCCAAATCAGATTATCTAAGCCACCTTGCTTCAAAGTTTGCCAATGTTTTACACCTTGAGTGCGTGGTTCAGGATGAAACCCAACTTCTACCTCAATATCGCCCTCAAAATCTACAGATGTAATTTGACATCTGATTGCCAAACAATGTTGATTTGCTAAACTGGCAAACCGTTCAAAATGAAATTCCACAGTATGTCCGGCGGGACTGCGCCACCGTACATCTCGGCTGACTATACCTAAACGCAAATCGAGGCGACGTTCGTAGTGCAAGATTTCTCCACTGTCCATGTGAAAGCGTTCTCCTGCTACTTTCACTACAAACGGTAGCCAGTTGGGGCAGTTAACTAGTTCAGTACTAGCGATCGCCACATCATCATAAACTCCATGAATGATGGTTGCTGGAGAATCATGAGGATAACCTTCCTCGAATGTGCCTCGTGTTCCTAAATATCCATTGCCGAGGGTGAAAACTGTTTCTTGATGATGTAGCCTAGAGGGATCAAATTCTGTTTCTACAACGTTCCAATCGGTAGAGTTGATCAGTTGCTGGTTTTTTTGAGAGCTATAGACGGACAAGTCTAACATGACTGAATGAAACCTAATACTTGAGGGCTGGCTGGGATCTGAATGCAATAGAATGGTCAGAGACTAAATTAAGTTCTTCACTACCTTCTACATTTTGTCTAGAGTGCTTTATGTCTAGACAACTGCGGTTACGTGCAGTGAATCACTAACGTTACCCTTTCATCTATCTATAGATAGATTTTCCTATTTTGTTTCTAACAAAATTCTTAAGAGTTGAAAAATAGAGTAATTTTTACATTTAGTAAAGAAATGTACAAAACCACATACTTTTCAATACACATCTCTCGACACTATTTCCAGACACAAAAATAGTCAGGATGGTTGCTAATAGTGGCTTATATCGACTGTAATTCGATAATAATTTAGAGCCACAGCTTACCCTGACATTAAGTAATATTTTTATCTAAATGTTTTCTCGCAAATATAAATTTATTCTTAAATATTGTTATGAAAAGTAAACTCAAGAGCTTGTGGGCGGTTGCAGTTGTGTAATGTTCACACCCTGATTCAGCAAAGTCCGTAGGGTGGGCATTTTTGTGATGTTCACAGAAGAGATTTCCATACTTGGGCAATGCCCACCTTCTTCTGATTCAGCAAAGCGTAAGTCAGGTGGGCACTGTTCACAACTGAAAAATAAGGGTTTGAGGAAAATTTACAGTGCCCACCCTACAAAAGCCCGTAGTCCGTAGGGTGGGCATTGTTGTGATGTTCATAGAAGAGATTTCCATACTTGGGCAATGCCCACCTTCTCCTGATTTAGCAGAGCGTAAGTCAGGTGGGCACTGTTCACAACTGAAAAATAAGGGTTTGAGGAAAATTTACAGTGCCCACCCTACAAAAATTGTAATAAGGTGCAATGCCCACCTTATCCTGATTCACCAAATACCATATGAGCGAAATCAGGGAGTGGGGGCTTCTTACCACAGCAGCTACAAGCCCAATCAGCCTGATATTTACCTTTTTTAACCCATTTGTGAAAACTGGAATACTCCCATAGGTGTGGACAAGATACTAACCCATGCTTAACTGGATTGTAGTGAATATAGTCCAAATGCCTTGCCAGATCTGCTTCATCACAAATAGTGTGTTCCCAAAACCGACGTTGCCAGACATTACTTTCTCGATGTTTGCGGCGAGAAGCTGAAACATTTTGAGGTAATGACTTTTTACCCCGTAGTAACCTTGTAAATAGCACTTTTAATCGGGAGACTCGTTGCGAGTAATCTGAATCATCAGATGGTAAAGTCCAAAGAAAATGAATATGGTCGGGTAAAATGACTGCTGCAAGAATTTCAAAGGGTTTTTCAGTCCGAATCTTGGCAACAGCAGTCCGCAAGTGAGAGATATTTTCTGGCTCCGAAAATAGAGGTGTGCGGCAGTAAGTCACCAGAGTTAAAAAAAAGTTCCTCCTGGCACATAGGAGCGTCGATATTGGGACATATGGGTAATATAAGGAATTTTGGTGGGCATTGCCCTATAAGTTAATTGTTATAAAATATACTTTTCTAAAGGCAATGCCCACCCTACTACCTCTATAAAAGTAAGGTGGGCATTACTGAGCTTCATAGAAGAGATTTAAAGATGTTAGAAAATGCCCACCCTACCTCTTTCTTGCTCAAAGGTCTTGTCAAGGAGATAATTCTTTGTATACAGCAGTGCCGAGAGGGGAACAGCCACGATGACATCACAAGAAACAGTGATATGGCTACAGGAACGCACGGCTTTAGGAATTCTCTCACCTGAACCCTTAAGTGCGATCGCTCAAATCCTCGAAGAAAAAGTTTTTCCAGCAAACCACAATATCACTACTGAAGATAGTCCTCCAGAAGCACTTTATATTTTGTTGGAAGGTCAGCTTGAAAGCAATAGCAGTAATAAAAACAACCCAAGTTTAACTGTTGGTTTTCTTCCTGGTTCTGTCATTCATTTACAAGAAATACTGTTAGATGAATTGCCTCAGCGCACAATTACTACTATTACAGAATGTCGTTTTTGGGTTGCATATGCTAATCAATTTCGAGAAGTAAGCAATCAATACCCAGAAATTGCTCAGGTTGTATCGCGAATGTTAGCACAGGAATTGGCACAGCTAGCATCTGCTTTTAGCTACGAGCAAGAACGCTCTTTGGCACTACGCCCTTATTTAGTTACAAAGGCGCAACGAGGTATTGTAGGGACAAGTCGTTACGCAGTGCGTTTGCGCGAACAAATTAGAGAAGCAGCAAGCGATCGCAAGTCAGTTTTGATTTTCGGCGAACCAGGATTAGAAAAAGACAATATTGCTGCCTTAATTCATTTTGGTTCTAAACAACGGCGAGAACCAATTATCAAAATTAACTGCGGCATTCTCCAAACTAGTGGTGCCGAATTATTTGGGCGTGCTGGTGGCAAACCCGGACTTTTGGAATGGTTGGGGGAAGGAACTCTTGTTCTTAACAATATCCAAGAAATTCCGCCTGAGTTGTTACCCCAAGTCAAAAAACTACTACAAGATCACACATATATTCCCGTAACTCGTTCCGGAGATTCACCGAGCGAACCCCGCATTAGTCGCGCCCGCATTTTGATAGTTGCAGAAAAAGCTCAACCCCAAATTGAACGCTGTGTTGGTCGAATTATTAAAGTACCACCGCTGCGGGTACGAAAAGCCGATATTAATGCTCAAGTAGAGTATTATATCAGTCTTTACACTCGCGCCAGAGGCATTGCCAAACCGCACATCACCCCAGAAGCGTTACGTCGCCTACAATCCTATGACTTCCCCGGCAATATCAAAGAGTTACAAAACTTGGTGGAACGGGCAATTGTCCAAGCAGGAGAGACAAAAGAGTTAACAGAAGAAATTTTCTGGGCAGCGGAAACAAAGAAAAAGCGATTTCGGGTGAATCTTTTAAATACCTATCCTGGTTTGCGGAAGTTTCTGCGTAGTTCGTGGTGGCCTGATCACATTAATTATGGCTTTACTACCGCAGCCTTTGCCTTTATTATCGCGGTATTATTTGTAGGGCCGCAAACACGCGATCGGAATTTTGCTTTAAATCTATTTTGGGCTTGGTGGTGGCCTGTATTTCTTTTTTTATTTCCTTTTCTTGGTAGGATCTGGTGTGCCGTTTGTCCGTTCATGATTTACGGTGAAATCACGCAGAAATTATCGACGTGGTTGTTTCCCAGACAACTTAAAAGCTGGCCGCGAGAAAAAGCTGAAAAATGGGGTGGGTGGTTTTTATTTGGGATGTTTACCTTGATTTTCTTGTGGGAAGAACTCTGGCACTTAGAAAATACAGCTTACCTTTCGGCTTGTTTGTTGCTGTTAATTACAGCCGGAGCGATGATTTTCTCTGCTATTTTTGAGAGGCGATTTTGGTGTCGTTATCTTTGCCCCATTGGCGGCATGAATGGCTTATACGCCAAACTTTCAATGACGGAACTACGAGCGCAACAAGGTATTTGTTCTGCCACTTGCACCACCTATCAATGTTATAAAGGAGGCCCACAAAAAGGTGAAGGGATGGAAACTGATGGATGTCCCTTATACTCTCACCCCGCACAGCTAGAAGATAATAGAGACTGCGTATTATGCATGACTTGCCTGAAGGCTTGTCCCCATCGTTCCGTCGAGTTTAATTTACGTCCCCCTGGAATTGAATTGTGGACAACTCACATACCTCGCAGTTATGAAGTGGCACTGTTGTTTTTACTGTTGGGTGGAGTATATTTGCATCGTCTGCCGGAGTTGCAGTCATGGCTGGGGATACAACTAGATTTAACTCAGTTTTTGCCACATTTGGGATTATCTCTACTAGCTTTGATTATTCCCGTGGCTATTCCTTTTCTAGGATATGCACTAATAAAGGTTTATTGCTGGTTGAATAATTACATCTGTTCTGTGAATGCGGTTAAAATTCCAAATCGGATCAAGCCACGAGGTTTTGTAGAGCTAGCTTATGGTTACTTGCCATTGGTGCTGGGTGGTAATTTAGCTCATTATCTGCGCTTGGGCTTGGGAGAAGGAGGGCGGGTATTACCAGTATTTTTTGCTACGTTTGGTTTGAATGGCGAACAATTGCCAGTTGTAGTGGCACATCCAGCTGTAATTGCTTTTTTACAGGGAACTACCTTGATTTTTTCTGTTTTCTTATCGATATTATTAACCCAAAAAATTGCTCGGCAACCGTTGCGCGTGCTGCTATGGCAACATCTAGCAGCTATTGGGTTAGGGGCAAGTATGTGGCGGATAATCGTGTCTAGTTAATAGCTAAGTTGAAGGCAGGTGGCAGAAGGGAAAAAGCTTCTCCTATGTAGTTAATAGCTAATTGTAAAAAACAATCAAAAATTAATACTATGACAAACTTTTTACAACCTCCTCGCTTACGTACCAGTGAAGACAGCGAAGAACATCGACACGCCACTTGGCTAGAACTATTTTATGATTTGGTGTTTGTGGTTGCGGTTTCTCAACTCGCCCACAATCTCGAAGAAGATGTTTCGCTATCAGGATTTTTAGGTTTTGTCTTTCTGTTTATACCCGTGTGGTGGTCGTGGATTGGCACTACTATGTATGCTAACCGCTTTGATAGCGACGACATCGGACGGCGTTTGCTGGTTGCTTTACAAATGCTGACAGTGGCAGCGCTGGCTGTTAACATCCACTACGGTTTGGGTGAAAGTGCACCAGGCTTTGCCCTTTCCTATGCTTTTGGGCGAGCTGTACTGATTGTAGAATACGTCCGCGCTGGTATACACATTCCTGCTGCACGTCCCCTGACAACACGCTATGCCACAGGTTTTACTATTGCTGCTATGTTATGGCTGCTATCTGCATTTATCGGCACACCTTGGCGTTTTGTTCTTTGGGCTGTAGGAATTATCGTCGATTTGGTGACACCCTTTACAGCGACAAAGTTTCAACTTAAACTACTCCCTCACGCTTCCCACCTGCCAGAACGTTTTGGGCTATTTACAATCATTGTTTTAGGTGAAGCAATTATTGCTGTAGTTGATGGTGTTTCTCAGCAAAAATGGGATGTTTTGAGCGTAATTGCTGCTATATTCGGTCTTTGTATTGCTTTTAGCTTGTGGTGGGTTTATTTTGACAATCTTGGTGGTACACCAATTCAAACGGCGCGAGCAGAGGGAAAAATTAGTATAGTTGCAATCTGGCTGTACACCCATTTACCTTTAGTCATTGGTATTGCTGCGGCGGGAGTTGGTGTAGAAGAAGTGTTGTTGAGTAAGCAAACATTACCACTTGCCGATGCGACACGATGGTTGCTGTGCGGCTCTGTAGGTTTATGTTACCTAGCTTTAGGTATTCTCCACCGCACTGGCGTCATTCGCTACTGTAAAATCCGCTCCAAGTATAGAATCGGAACAACTGTTGTGGTAATAGCGATCGCCTTGTTTGGTAAAGGATTGTTACCTGTTGCAGTCATCGGACTTGTAACTGTAGCCTGTGCTGTACAAGTTGTGCAAGACTTATATCAGAGCCGCCCCACTACCCGCTTGGTTGAGCCAGGAATTTAGTCTTTGAAAGGCTGAATTACTGTTAAACGCAATTCTTGTTTGGTTTCAGTTTTCAGATACTGCCCTTGCAGGGGTTGCCACTGTTGCCACATTCGATAACGGTTTTGGGCTAGTATATCCGCCAGCGTAGGAAGTTGAGTGTGAAGTTCACACTTGAAAACATCTACAAGCCACTCACTTAAAACTACGCTATCTTGCATAGATCCCAAAATATCTTGGATGCTTTTTACTTGGGCAACATAATTTGTGTAAGATTCGCCATATAAGTCACTAAATAGTTCCATTTGGTAACGCAGGCGTTTAGTTTGTTTGCGCAAACTATGAAGAAGTTTGCCATTTGTTGTTAATTCTTGTTCTATTGTTTCTGCTTTCCACTCTTGTGAGATAATTTCTCCTGAGGGTTCCACTTGAATTCCAATTAACCAACCCGGATGCAGCAAGAAACTACTGATTTCTGGTAAGAGTAAATCTGGTAAAACTTCCTGCATTGGTAGAGATGCTAGTGATTGATAACTAGGTTCATCTAACCAATCTTGTAAACTTTGTTTTATAGATTTGTAACGTTCATCTTTAAAGGTTGTTCGTACATCTTGCAGTGCTTTTTCACGTTGTTTTTCCAAAGCATCAAAAGCTGTTTGTAGGGATTGCCGCTCTTTTTTCGGTAAATCTGGTTGAGCGAGATTTTCTAAAGTTTCTTTTAGCACATCTAAGTCTCGCAAATTGCCAAGACGGCGCGCAATTTTACCGAGATTTTTATCATTAACTAACTTCGGCAAATTTATCGCTTGATCAAACCTACTAACAGCAGTTCGCAGGCGACGTATACCTACCCGCATTTGATGCAGCGCTTCTGGATCTTTATCTTTTTTTACTTCTGTTTCCCATTTCAAAGTCTTTTTAAAGTGTTTTTGAATTGCTGAATAAGCATAGTATCCTAAACTTTTCACGTTGCTTTTCACTTTAGAGTTGCTAGCTAAGGTCATAGGAATTAACACACCTTAGACAAATATCAATGATTGTATACAATATATTAAATAATAGCATTGATTATAATTTTGCACTGTTTTTTTACCAATTGATATAATCTTAAAGTAATGCAAATTGTTGTCATATTGACTTTTGAGATTGCAATATTTCAAAAAATCTTTTATTTGTAAAGTAATTTAACAACAATTTTATTTTGAATATTTCAAAATAGCCAATACTGAGTATTTTAATATACGAAAATTTATACATGAAAGCTATCTAAGTAGAGAGCGTGTAAAATGCAAGACCCAAATTTTTTAAATCAAGTTTTACTTACATTTACTAATAGTTTTAAAGAACACAGGGAAGACTTATCTGCGGTAATGCTGACAGATAAAAAGTATTTGTGGTTGGGATCGGATGAAACCTCCAGTATTGAACGTCTGTGTTGGGATAATCATAATTTTGCCCAGCATAAACAATTTCATGTAGCGGAATATATCAGTTTAGCCGCACCAGAAGAGGAAGAAATTGATATTGAAGGTATTGATCACAATGGTTATTATTTGTGGATAGTCGGTTCCCATAGCTGGAAACGCAAAAAACCAAAACCCAAAAAATCTGATGCCGAAAATATTAAGAGATTAACACAAGTTAAGTCGGAACCAAACCGTTATATTTTGGCTCGTATTCCTCTTGTTGACGGTGAGTTACACAAATGTTGCCCTCATCCAGAGGATTCTAATGTACAGTTAACTGCTGGCAAATTAGAAGTAACGCAGCAGGGAAACTTGCTGATGGAAGCTTTAGCAGACGATCCTCATTTAGGTTTCTTTGTCAAAGCAGAAATTCCTGGTAAAGACAATGGCTTTGATATAGAAGGTATAATAGTTTATCAACATCGGATTTTTGTGGGTTTGCGCGGCCCTGTGCTGCGTGGTTGGGCTGTAATGTTGGAAATAGAAGTAGAATCGTCTCAAGCAGGAGTGCTGAGTTTACAAAACATTTCAGAAGCGGGAAGACAGTACAAAAAGCACTTTATGTTCTTGAATGGTTTAGGAATTAGAGACTTGTGCCTGCATGGAGAAGACTTATTAATATTAGCAGGGCCAACAATGGATTTAGATGGCCCAGTGCAACTATACCGTTTGCGCGGAGGCGTTCACTTGCAAGAAAATGTCCTTCATAGCCCAGAGTTAGTACAAAAAATTCCCTATGGAAATCGGGAAGATCATGCTGAGGGTATAACGCTAGCTCAAGATTTATTTGGAGAACCTTCGCTGTTAGTGGTGTATGACTCCCCAGCAAAGGCTAGGTTGGTAGATGATGGTGGTGTCATAGCAGATATATTCAAGCTTGGTTAACTCTTAAGGCAATCGCTATGAAAAAGACACGACTAATTT
>NZ_JAYKTT020000090.1:0-9832 GCF_038404745.2 Chlorogloeopsis sp. ULAP02
GAGTATCAATTTACATTACTTTACAAAATTTAATCAAGATATTTAACTTTTGTAAAGCTAATAAGTGTTATAAGTTTTACTAATTGAAAAATCAGAATTGTGAGTAGCGATACTAATTCTTAAAGAGGCAACATGATAAGAATACGGGGACAGAAAAATAAAAACCTGCTGAAGACTCAGATTCAACAGCAGGAAAAACAAAACTCTAACTTGTAATTACAATTGTCTGAGTGGTAACGAACTGGTTTAGCTCATCCCCTGGCTTTTTGTAAATGCACGAGCGGAGCGAAGTTTAAAAAGCAGAGGGGTTTCGAGTCATTGCTAAAAAGGACAAAGCCTACAATGCACAATTTAACTCACCAGCTTTTTGTGTAAAACGAATATTTTCTCGATAGTCTACAGGACAATCGATTACTGCTGGAACATCTTGAGCGAGGGCTTCTTTAAGGATGGGGACTAAATCGGTAGCAGATTCTACGCGGTAACCCTTTAAACCCATACTCTCAGCAAACTTGACAAAATCAGGATTGCCAAAATGCACGAAGGATGAATTGCCTTTACCAAATTGATTTTCCTGTTTCCACTCGATTAAGCCATACCCACCATCATTAAAAATTAAGGTTACAAAGGCAGTACCCACACGTAAAGCAGTTTCTAATTCCTGGCAATTCATCATAAAGCCACCATCGCCAGTAGCAGCTACAACTTTGCGATCGGGATAAACCAATTTGGCTGCGATCGCGCCAGGAATGGCAATACCCATTGCAGCAAAACCATTAGAAATAATACAAGTATTGGGGCTATAACAATGATAATGACGGGCTATCCACATTTTGTGAGCGCCTACATCAGAAATCACGATATCTTCCGGCCCCATTACTTGCCGCAAGTCGTAGATTAATTTTTGCGGCTTAATGGGAAAATCACCATCATTTGAATATTGTTCGTAATCGCCGCGGATATTTGACCGTAAGCTAATGGCATAAGGATTTGATTTTCCTTGGCGATCTGCTACCTTTAGGATTTCATAGAGAGAATCAGAAATATCTCCTACTACTTCTACATTAGGAATATAACTACTATCAATTTCTGCTGGGGTAGCAGCAATGTGGACAATCGGAATCTTGCCATCAGGATTCCATCTTTTTGGAGAAAATTCAATTAAATCATAGCCAATAGCAATTACTAAATCGGTATTATCAAAGCCACAGGTAATAAAGTCGCGCTGCTGCAATCCTACCGCCCACAAAGCCAAAGGATGAGTATAAGGAATCACGCCTTTGCCCATGAAAGTATTGGCAACCGGCATATTTAGCTGAGTGGCAAATTGGGTAACAGCGTCACTAGCTTGAGCGCGAATTGCACCATTTCCTACTAAAATAATTGGGTTAACAGCTTGGGAAATTATCGCAGCAGCCGATCTAATACTGGCGAAAGAGGCATAAGTCTTTTCGACATTGTGCTTGTGTAAAGGTTTGCCCTCTACAAGCATGGCAGCAATATTTTCTGGTAAATCAATGTGAACTGCGCCTGGTTTTTCGCTTTGTGCTAGCTTAAATGCCTTACGTACAACTTCGGGTGTAATACTCGGCCGAACAATTTGTTTGTTCCATTTGGTTACCGGGGCAAACATTGCTACCAAATCCAGATATTGATGGGATTCAATGTGCATTCGATCTGTTCCGACTTGCCCAGTAATTGCTACTAGTGGTGCACGATCAAGGTTAGCATCTGCTACCCCTGTCATCAAGTTTGTAGCTCCCGGCCCTAATGTTGAAAGACAAACTCCTGCTTTTCCGGTGAGGCGTCCATAGACATCTGCCATGAATGCCGCACCTTGTTCGTGACGAGTAGTAATAAATTGAACAGAAGAGTGTTTCAATGCTTCTAAAACATGCAAGTTCTCTTCGCCAGGAAGTCCGAAAACATATTCTACTCCTTCATTTTCTAAACACTGTACTAATAATTCTGCTGTATTCATTTAATAATTTCCTCAATGGCGAAAAATTTGAAATGGTTAGTGGTTAGTAGTAAAAAATAACCACTAACTACTAACTACTAACAATTCCTAATTACTTAACCCACACCGTTTTAATATTGACGAATTCATGGATACCGTGAATGCCCAATTCCCTGCCATACCCAGAACGCTTAATGCCGCCAAAGGAAATGCGTGGATCGGATTTAACCATACCGTTGATAAATACGGCACCTGCTTCGATTTCGTCTATTAAACGTTGTTGTTCTTCGGAGTTGGTAGTCCAAGCGCTTGCCCCTAAACCAAAGGGTGTAGCATTTGCTAGTTTAATAGCTTGATCAAGATTGGGTATACGGAATAACAACGCCACGGGGCCAAAAAATTCTTCTTTGGCGATCGCGCTGTCGGGAGACAGATCTGTAACTATTGTTGGTGGATAGAAGTTACCGGGACGATCTGCTAAAGCTTCTCCACCGATGAGAATTTTTGCTCCGGATTTGACACAAGTTTTTACTTGTTGGTCTAAATCGTGGAGAATACTAGGTGTTGCTAGTGGCCCGATATCGGTGTCTAGTTGCATAGGATCGCCAATTTTCAGCGCTTGGTATTTTTCTAGCAGTAGTTTTTCAAATTTATCTGCGATCGCTTCCTGGACAATAAAGCGTTTCGCTGCAATACAAGATTGCCCGTTATTGAGCATTCGCGCTGTAGTGGCTGTGGCAACTGCTGCTTCTAAGTCAGCACTTTCTAACACGATAAACGGATCACTACCCCCTAATTCTAGAACTGTTTTCTTGATTTGTTTTCCTGCTGCTGCTGCCAAACTTGCACCTGCTGGTTCGCTGCCAGTTAAAGTAGCAGCTTTAATGCGCTCATCAGTAATTAAATCGGCAATTTTATCAGCACCTATTAATAAAGTTTGAAATACGCCTTCGGGGAAACCAGCGCCTTGGATAATTTTTTCTATTGCTAAGGCACACTGCGGCACATTAGAGGCGTGCTTAAGCAAACCAACATTTCCTGCCATTAATGCGGGTGCAACAAAGCGGAATACTTGCCAGAAAGGAAAATTCCAAGGCATAATTGCAAGAATTACACCTAATGGCTGGTACTTAATAAAGCTTTGACTCGCATCGGTTTCTACGTAGACATCACCCAGAAATTGAGCAGCATGTTCAGCGTAGTAACGACAAACCCAGGCACACTTTTCCACTTCTGCGATCGCGCTTTTGTAAGTCTTGCCCATTTCTAGCGTCATGATTTTGGCAAAGTCTGCCTTTTGTTGCTCTAAAATCTCAGCAGCTTTTTGCATCCAGCCCGATTTCTGTTGAAAACTGGTTTTGCGGTAATGCTCAAAAGCCTGTTGTGCCAAATCGAGTTTAGCTGCTATTTGTTGATTGTTGTGCGGCTCAAAAGTTTTGAGCAACTCCCCTGTAGCGGGATTAGTGGTGGCGATACCCATTGCCTATCCTCCCGTTATAAAGATAGCTTGCGGTAGCTTAATGGTAATAACACATTCCTCAGGTAAGCTACCACCCAATTCTAGACTTTCAGAACAGGCTTATTTTTTGGTTGTTAATCTTTCGCAAAATAAATGCAATCAAAGATACAAATAAGTAAGTAAATATATTGATTGGTATGGGATAGTGGCTAGGAAAAGTAGGGGAGAAGGGGAGAAGGGGAGACAAGGAGAGTAATAAACAACTAACCACTAACTACTGTACGGGAGGCAGCGCGTTGCAGAGCCAGTGCGCCTTTGCGGCTCTGCCGACTTGTAGCACCTGGCGTCGGGTTAAGTGCGTCGAGTGCGACTGCCGTGCGGGTTTAGAAGATAAAATCTCGGTTTGAACAGCAACATGATCAACAAAACCCGCCCCTACTACCTACTAACCACTAACTCTTAATGCAACTTAGTCTGATAAACCTTAACTAATCTATTTATACCTTTAAAACTATAATCTCCCATCTCCTGGAAGTATGAAGGTTGAGAAAGCATTCGATAAGTGGCTTCACTCACAACACACTCTCCGGGAGGGCAAATTGCTTCCATGCGAGCTGCTAAATTAATTGTTGCACCCAGGGCAGTATAGTCTACCCTTTGCGAACAACCAACATCTCCAACAACAGCCTTGCCGCTGTTAATTGCAATTCTCAATTGCAGTGGTTCCTGCCAAAAGTTACTGGCATTGAGATATTCAAGACGAGTGAGCATACGCATGGCGACGGCAACAGCGCGATCGGCGTGATCCGGTTGCGGTTCGGGAGCGCCAAAGAACGTCATAATGCAATCGCCAATATATTTATCTAATGTGCCACCGTAAGCAAATACCTCTTGCAGCATCTCCTCAAATAAATTATTTAGTAATTCGGCAATTTGAGTGGCACTGAAGCGTTCGGAGATAGCAGTAAAACCAACAATATCCGCAAATAAGATACTAATTTCACTTTCACGTGGAGGTAAACGTCCATCAGGCAATGCTCCTACGGCTATCAACTGCTGTACGACTGCTGGAGAGTGGTAGCGTTCTAATCGGTGGCGAATTACTTCTTCGCTTCTGAGTTTTTCTGCTAGCAGCCAACGTTGAACGCTAGAAGCCACAATATTTGCCAACGCTGAAAAAAAGCTGAGTTCTTCTTCGCCTTCTTTTGCCCAATGATAAGAAGAAAGATGGGCATCGGCATAGAGTACACCAACCACTTTATTTTCATCCCACAAAGGCACTGCCATTGCGCTACGAATGCCTTTTACCAAAATACTTTGTTCTCCAGCAAAACGTTCATCGTATAGGGCATCAGCAATTTGAATGGCAACTTTTTCCTCGAATACCTTTTGACAGATACTACGGCTAATCCAACTACCATCATTTGGTAGATATTCATGCTGAGTGGTATTCCTAGTGGCAGAATTTAGCAATTCCAGTTTGTCACCACCACTAACATCAATTAACAATGCTAGGCGATCAATACTGGTTAAGTAACGAAAGACTACTTTCTGCACTTGGGAGAAAATTTCTTCTATGGATGCAGCAGCACAGAGATTCTTGGCTATATCTACTAAGTCTTTGAGGCGAGCGATACTTTTGTCTTTGTTGCTGATATCACCATTGTGGCTGTCAGCCTGTATCCATTGCTCTTGTAATTGTTTAACGTTACGAAAAATAGTTCTATGTTCTCCTGTGTCAACCTGCTTGGGCATAACCGTTGCCGCAGGTTCTCCTAACAGCACCAAAACATTCACATCTCCCAACCAAATCATGTCTCCGTTACGAACCTGTTGCGGAGAAGTCACCAGGCGATCGTTTAATTGCGTGCCGTTTTTACTGCCCATATCCTCAATCATCCATTCCCCGGTAACAGTTTTTACCAAACGAGCATGCCAGCGGGAGACTCCTCCAAAGGGTAAGTATAAATCACATTCTGGCAACCGACCTATAGTAAATACATCTTGGTTAACTGTTACCGTTCTTTCAGTCTTTCCCTCTTGTATGCGCAGTTTTAGTTCAGTCATGGTTGTGATCGATCCATCCTGGAAGCTGGAGAAGCAAGCATATATGACACATAAGGATATGCCAAGATTTGACCCTTATTCTTTATGGCACTGTGCAAGTCATTACGACAACTCTCAATTAGAAATATCAGACTTGATTTTACTGAAGCGATCGCTCAATTTACCCCAAACAACCAGTGTAAATTTGGGATTTGCAACAACTTTAGCGGCAGATAACATTTGTAACAGCATATTAACCATCTAGTAACTGCTATTTTAGCAGCTTACTCAATATTGGTGTAAAATTTTTCAAAAACATCTAAGTAATGCTAGTGAGAGAATCTCTCATATTTGAGATGGGCGGACGCCTCATAAATTGTCTGTATAAGTTAAATCGAGAATTAGTATAGAAAAGCACAAATAATATTGAGCAAAAGTCAAGTGCAATTAAAATCTTTTGAGAAGGATATTTTAGTGAAGCTATAGTATATAAATTAATTTGTCTGTCCTTATCCACAATGCTCTGTATAGAGTGCTTTAATTGTGCTACCAAAGATTTATCTTGTATAAATTTAGTAATATAGTATGAAAAAAAATTAGTATATATACGACATTAATACTAACAATAGTTGTGATTTAAGCTACTTTATAGATATAGTAATCAAAGTATTTATTTACTTTCTTTACAAAATTTTTACTAATTATTTACATTTTCTAAACCTCAATTATCTTTTAATAAAAATTACTTAAAAAATGCGTATATTTTGTCTACTAGGTTATCAGCAATATTTAATACTTAAGTCTGATTAGAAATCGGCAATATAAATTTTAATGTTAAACTCAAGTAGCTCTTATGACAAGAAAACAGATTTCTCAAATCAATAATTATTTTGTATTACAAAGGGATTTTATATTTTTTGCTCTTAGTATATTAATAATATTGGTAGCTACGCTTTATCCATTTAATTTTACATTTCCAGAAAATTTTTCTATCAAGTACTTAACTTATAGTTTTCATAACCACAGTCCTTTAAAAGACAAGGTAGAAAATGTTTTATTATTTATGCCTTTAGGATTCTTTTGCACTGGATTGTTGCAAAAAAGAAGGATAAAATTAATAGTTGAAATCTTAATAGTTATATTTTTGGGTACCGGATTATCAACAATTGTTGAGGTACTACAAGCTTTTTTGCCGATTAGAACATCTACTCCTGATGATATTATTCATAATACTATTGGTGGTTTTGCTGGTTGGTTATTTTTTAATTGGTTAATTTCTCAAAGATTTGCATATAAATTAGTGCGAATTCAGAATAGTAGAAGTAATGAAATTTTTAAAAAAGTACCAGTATTTTTGATTGGCTATATATTACTAAATCTTCTTACTATATCATTTTGGCAAAGTACAACTTATTTAAGTAATTGGAATCCAACTTATCCACTATTAATTGGAAATGAGCTAACAGGGAACAGAGCTTGGAAAGGTTATGTATCCGAAGTTATTGTTGCTGATCGAGCTATTGACACAGTTCAGGTTGGTCGGGTTTTAACTGATAAAAATTATTTTAAAGATATTAAAGATTCTCTCCTAGCGTATTACAAGTTAGATAATACATCTAATTACAAAGACCAAAGTGGAAATACGCCTAAGTTAGTTTGGCGTGGTCAACCTTCAGAAGCTCAGGAAGGTAAAGGAGTTTTTGTCGGTTATAATAATTGGTTGAAAACAGCAACTCCTGTTTACCAGTTGAATAAAAGAATATCTAAAACCTCTGAATTTACAATCAGTACTACTATAGTTACTACAGATATTAATCAAACTGGCCCTGCTCGCATTATTTCAATTTCCGACAATCCCGTAAATCGTAATTTTACCTTAGGGCAGGAAGGAACAACTTTAAATATAAGAGTAAGAACACCAGCTAGTGGAACCAATGGAAGTGATATACAAATGAATATTCCTGGTGTTTTTGCAGACAATAAGCCACATCATATTATCATCACTTACTCTCAAGCTAATCTCCAAGTCTATGTTGATAATTTAAAAAATTCTTATTCACTCAATTTTCTACAATTTATGCCCATAAATTATAGATTATTTTATTATTTGCTAACTTTTATCCCTTTAGGAATTTATTTGACGCTCCTCACTCTTTTCGTCAAAAAAAGACAAATTATTCATCGCTGTTTGATTGTGTTTGGTGTCTTATTACCTTCTCTAATGCTGGAAGCTAGTTTGGTAAGTGATAATGGCAAGGACGTTAGCCTGAAGAATGTTTTATTTGGTATATTTTTTATGGCAGTTACTGTGTTGGTTTTGAGAATAAGAGCCGCAGTTTTAGTGAAAAAAGTAGCCTAATATATTGTGATTAATTCAGGCTCTACCCCGATTTAGTGGTTTACTGTGGTGGCAATTCTAAAGGAATTGGCCCTAATAAACCCTTACGAAAATCTGTTAATAGTTGGCTTGCAGTTCGTTCTAAATCACCTTGGTTGCGAAGTTCGGCTAGAGCGTGTAAGTATGACTCACCTGTATAGGATGTAGAGTCAAGCTCATAGCGCGATCGCAAAGGGGAATCTGGTAAAACATCACCTGCTGTAGTTTGGAGATGATCCAAAATATCTACAAATGCTGCTGCTACCAGTTGTTTGTCATAAGCTGCTTCGCCAATATCATCACATATAGCTAATTTCAATGCTGCTTCTTGTTCTTCCAATTTGGCAGGAATCACACCCGGAGCATCAAGCAATTCCAAATCCTGGGAAATTCGCACCCAACGCAATTGGCGAGTCACTCCAGGGCGAGCGGCACTTTCCACGACTCGCCGCCCTACCAAACGGTTAATTAAAGCTGACTTACCGACATTGGGAAAACCAATTACCACAGCGCGAACAGGGCGGGGTAACATTCCGCGACTTTTGCGCCGTTGATTAAGCGCCACTCCGGCGGCTTGTGCCGCCTTTGACACAGCCGCTACTCCTTGCCCTTGTTGGGCATTAGTAAAATAAGGCTCTTCACCTTGGCTTTTAAACCAGTTCATCCACAGCTGCCGTACTTGTGGAGAAACCATATCTAAGCGATTTAACACCAACACCCGTGCCTTACTCCCCACCCACTCAGGTACTTGGGGATGACGCGTAGATAGAGGAATGCGGGCATCTCTGACTTCTAGTACCACATCTACTGATTTGAGCTGTTCTTTGAGGTTCTTTTCAGCTTTAGCAATATGACCGGGATACCACTGTATAATATTTAATTTATAGTTTTGATTTATACCCATTTTAATTCTGAGATTGATGTAGAATCAAACGATTACCATCGGGATCGTAAGCATAAATTTCCTTGCCGTGAGAAGCGACGATAATTTCTCCTGGTGGGGGATATCCTAATAAACTTAGGTGAGCGATCGCATTTTCCAAGTCACTCACCTCTAAACATAAACTCATCTTACTTCTAACTGAGTTCTCAAATTCAGAAGAGTTGGTTTGTTTCGGTTTAAAAATTCCTAGTTTTAAACCAGGAAGTTGAAATTCAGCATAGACATTGGAAATCAGAGTTGCTGGCTCAAAACCCAGCAATTTTGTATAGAACACAACTAAGGTTTCAATATTAAACGATGCCAGGGTGACGATTGCGTCGGTACATTGGAAAAGCATATATGGGGGATAGGGGACAGGGGACAGGGGATAGGGGAAGAATTCTTCTCCTTGTCCCCATGTCCTCTTAAAGGGCTGTTGAGATTGGTTTGTGTTGTAGCTCCCGCTTTGGATCGCCCAACTCCCGCAAATTTGCGGCAAACTCTAGCAAAATACCATCAGGATCGAAGAAATAAATAGAGGAAATGAATGTGCTTTCGTCTGGTTCGGGAACAAAGCCAGAGGGAACATCGGCATGATGTAAAACAGGTGTAACTTGCACGCCCTTAGCCACAAGTTTTTCTTGATATTCCTGAAGTTTTTCTACTGGAACGTTGAATGCCAAATGATTCATTGAGGCGTGTGCTGTAGCTGCATTGCCAGTTTGAAAAACATCACGAGCAGGCGATGCAATACCTGGTGCTGCTTCTGGTGCTTGTGGAAACCAGAAAAAAGCTAAAGCATCACCGTTACCAATATCGAAAAAAAAGTGCTGTCCACCATCTGGTAAGGCGATGGTTTTGATTAAATTCAGCCCAAGAATGTTGGTGTAAAAGTCTACAGTGCGTGCCATATCTTTACATACCAACGCAATATGATTTATTCCCTTGATTTGAAAGTCTTTCATATCAAAAACTTGTTTACTCAATACAAGACAGAAGGGAAAAGGCTTATTTTATATTTTGCACCAGCTTTTCATTCCGCCAAGAAATAAATTTCTTGGCTAATAG